>JANOAJ010000287.1:0-116977 GCA_031411035.1 Sphingomonadales bacterium | reverse complement strand
GGCCGACACAGCCTATACTGGCAAATATTTCTTCGATCCGTTCGGGGATTATGGCCTGAAGCCCTGTGACAAGGCAGGCGCGCCCGGTGCCGTCCGCCCCGCTGGCGTGGCCATCACCTGCGGCAATCCCGGTTACTGGCTGGCCAACAGCCGCCTGACCTTTGAACATGGCAATTATGCAGCCAGCCTGTGGGTGAAGAACCTCACCAACAAATATTACTACACCTATGGCCTGAACATCGACATTTTCGGGCTGGATTACCTCAATCGGGGCACGCCCCGCACTTACGGTGTTGAATTGACAGCCAAGTTTTAAGCCGACCCGATTCCAGGGCCGGAGAGTGCCGCTATGAACATGCTGATCAACATCGACAATGGCGGCACTCTGACAGACATTTGCGTCACCCAAGGCGCAAATGTCTGGCGGACGAAGACGCTGACAACCCCGTTTGACCTGTCCCGCTGCCTGATGGACGGGCTGCGAAAAGCATCCGGGATTGTTTACGGGGAAGAGGATGTTGAACGGTTGCTGCTGGCAACCGATCATGTCCGCTATTCCACCACCCAGGGCACAAACGCCCTGGTGCAGCGCAAGGGGCCAAGGCTGGGACTGATCCACGGAGGCGGGATTGCGACGGAAGACATCCGCACGCAGAATCCCGCGTTGTTCGATGCGCTGATCGGGGATCGCATCGCTGCCTTGCCTTCCGCTGGCGATGAGGCACGCTATGATGCGGTGCGGGCCGTGTCTGATCTGGCAGCACGCGGTGCCAATCGCATCGTCATTGCCTTTGGCGGCGCCCGCCGCGATGCGGACGAAAAGGCACTGAAACGGGCCTTGCTCCGGGCCTTTCCGCCGCATCTGCTGGGTGCCGTGCCATTGCTGTACAGCCATGAAATTGCTGGCGACGATGATGATACGCGCAGAAGCTGGACGGCCTTGTTCAACGCATTTCTGCACCCGGCGATGGAACAATTTCTCTATGCGGCCGAACACCGGCTGCGTGATGCCCGCGCACAGGGGCCGCTGCTGATCTTTCGCAATGACGGCCAGTCCGCGCGGGTGGCCAAGACGATTGCGGTCAAAACCTATAGCTCCGGCCCGCGTGGCGGCGCGGAAGGCGCGCGGCAACTGGCGTTGCACTATGATTATCAGCGGCTTGTGTCTCTCGATATCGGCGGCACGACGACAGACATCAGTATCGTGGAAAAAGGTGTTCCTCGGGCGCATGAGCGCGGGACAATTGCTGGCGTTGAGACCAGCTTCCCGCTTACGGACGTCACCAGCGTGGGTGTGGGAGGCAGTTCGATCATCCGCGCGGTGGATGACGCAGTGAAAGTCGGTCCCGAAAGCGTGGGTAGCGCACCCGGCCCTGCCTGTTTCGGCCTTGGCGGCACCGATGCCACGATTACCGATGCTTTCTTTGCCAGCGGCCTGCTGGATCCCGCTTCCTATTTTGGCGGCGCAATGAAGATTGATGTTGGCCGTGCGCGCGCCGCCATTGCCAATGCCATCGGCACACCATTGGGGCTGGACGAACATGCCGCCATTGCCGCGATGGAAGCGGCCTGGGTGGCAGGCGTGGCGGACGGGATCAGGAGTTACACCTCAATCGACGGCGATACCGTTCTGGCCGCGTTCGGCGGGGCCGGGCCGTTCGTGATCTGCAAGATCGGCGAAGCCTTGGGCGTCACCCGCATTCTCATCCCCAAACTGGCGGCCGTCTTCTCCGCCTTTGGCATCGGCTTTTCCGATATCGGCCACAGCTATGAAGCGCCGCTTGGTGCCGACGGGGCCAAGACACTGGCGGATCTGCGTGAACAGGCACGGCGCGGGATGATTGCCGAGGGGATTGATCCGGCGGGTTGCGAGGAGGCGTTGCTGACCGGCGAGGGCAAGGCGCATCTGACAATGACGCACAGCTTGCCCCACCCTTCGCTTTCCGGCCAGTTTGGCGGCCTTTCCCGCTCCGCCAAAGCGACCGGCACGCGCACCGTGCTGGGGCAGCCAGTGCCACTTTATCAGGCGGCAGACCTTGTCGCGGGATCAAGTGCCGCTGGTCCTGCCGTGCTGGAGGAGGAATATTTCACCTGCCGCATCGATGCGGGCTGGCGGTTTGAAGCGAACAGCGCGGGCGACATTCTTTTGACGCGGAGCCCATCATGAAGGTTCTCATTACCGAATATCTGCGGATCAACCTGACAAGCGAGCAATGGGAATGTCGCAAATGCGGGCATGAACACGGCTCCGCGCGTGACAATTACAAGCGCGGACTGCTGGTCTATGATCGAGATCCGAGGGAAATTCACCCGCCGCTGCTCGATACCAGCAAATATGACCGCTCCTATTCGCCCGACCCGACCTGGTGCCGCATCCTGGAATATTACTGCCCCGAATGCGGGACGCTGGTGGAGGCGGAATATCTGCCGCCGGGCCATCCGCCCCTGCGTGACATTGACCTCGATATTGACGCCCTGAAAGTGCAATGGGCCGACCGCGAGGAAGTGCTCGAACCGGTCGAAGCCGAAGCCCCGCCCCGCCGCCTTCACAGCCATAATCATTGAGGGAGCGGGACCTATGAAACGCGTTTCCGTTGATATTGGCGGCACTTTCACAGACTGCTTCGTCGTCTGGAATGACCGGATGGTGAGCGGCAAGGCGCTGACCACGCACCATAATCTTGCACTGGGATTCAATGATTCCCTGACGAACGCCTGCACCGAACTGGGCGAGGAGGTCGGCACGATCCTGAGCGGCGTGGATTCCGTCCGCTACGCCACCACGCTGGGTACCAATGCCCTGATCGAGCGCAAGGGACCGCGCATTGGTGCGCTGGTGACGGCGGGATTCAAAAGCACGCTGCCAATCTCGCGCGGGCGGGGCTATGGCGAGGGGCTGGATCAGTCAAAGCAGCAGGATATCCCCAACGCCGACCGGCCCGAACCCATCGTGCCCATTCCGATGATCCGCGAAGTGCGCGAACGGGTGGATTATACTGGTGACGCCTTTCTGCCGCTGGATGAGGAACATCTCCGCCTGCAGATCCGCGATCTGGTGGATGCAGGGGCCGAAGCCCTGATCGTGCTGTTCACCAACAGCGTCGTGAACCCGGCGCATGAACTGCGCGCGCGCGAGATTTTTCTGGAGGACTATCCCGGCCATTTGCTGGGCAGTATTCCCTTTCTGCTTTCGCATCAGGTGGCGGGGCGCAAGGGCGAATATGCGCGCGGCATGTCCACGATTATGGACGCGTTCCTCCACGCCACCATGTATCACGGGCTGGGCACGCTGGAGCTGAACCTGCGCGGGCTGGGCTATGACAAGCCGATGCTGGTCAATCACAATTCGGGCGGCATGGCGCAGCTCAATTCCACTGACGCGCTGCAAACCGTCCATTCCGGCCCGGTTTCGGGCATCGCGGCCAGCGAGCATCTGAGTCTCCAAACCGGACTCGGCAATGTCATCGCCACCGATATGGGCGGCACCAGCTTCGACATAGGCATCGTAGTTGATGACGGAGTTAAATACTACGACTTCAACCCCGTCATCGACCGCTGGCTGGTCTCGATCCCGATGGTGCATCTGAAAACTTTGGGCGCGGGTGGCGGTTCCATCGCGTCATTTGACCGGATGTTCCAGACCGTGAAAATAGGGCCCCAGAGCGCAGGCTCCGATCCCGGCCCGGCCTGCTATGACCGTGGTGGGCTGAACCCTACGGTGACGGACGCCGATTTGCTGCTCGGTTATCTTGATCCGGAAAATTACGCGTCCGGCACGATCCCGCTCAACCCGCGCCGGGCGAAGCGGGCTATCGAGAATGCATTGGCAGATGATTTTGACCTTGAGCCACTGGAAATTGCTAGGCTGATCAGGCGCACGGCGGATGCCAATATGGCCAATGGCATTGCGACGGAGTTGCGCACGCGCGGCTATGATCCGCGGGATTTCACCATGCTGGCCTATGGCGGCAACGGCCCGCTGCATGCCTGCGGGATTGCCGACGCTCTGGGCGTGGACAAGGTGCTGGCACCGCCCTTTGCCTGGGTGTTTTCGGCCTGTGGTGCTGGCAACATGAACCAGATGCACATTCACGAAATGAGCACCTACACGGTGCTTTTCGACGCCAACACCAAGACGATCTTCGACGATTTTGCCACGTTCAATGCCAATGTGGAAGAACTGGAACGGCGCGGGCGGGAAGATTTGCTGCGACAGGGCATGGCAGCGGACGCCATTAAATACAGGCTGGAACTTGATATGCGCTACGGCAATCAGCGCGTGCAGACAGCGGTGGTGACCGAGCTATCCCGGCTCACATCACGACTGGATGTGCTGACGTTGATTGACCAGTTCTTTGCACGCTATGGTGACCGTTTCGGCGAAGGCAGCCAGTCCCCCGAAGCGGGCGTGCGGATCAACACCGTGCGGGTCTGTTCGTTCGTCGAACAACCAACCATTCCGTTTGAGGATCTGACGCCAAACTTGGCCGCACCTGTAACCGTGGCCTCCAATGGCACGCGGGACTGCCATTTCGTCGGCCATGACGGCGCGGTGGAAACGGCAATCTATGGTGAGGAAGCACTGGCGAAGGGAGTCGCGATCTCCGGCCCGGCTATCGTGACGACAAAGGCCACCACCTATCTCGTCGAGCCCGGCTGGCGCTTTCACGCAGCGGCGCAAGGCGCGGTGTGGTTTCTGCGCACGCGCGCACACTGAGGACGACGGACATGCTTGATATCCCCAGCGCCACGCCGCCCGCCGAACAGGAACTGCTCGACAAATTCCTCGCCGAACAGAATCTCTTCCTGGGCCCTGATCCGGCAATCATGACGGATCACAGCTTTGGCCCGCGCACGCCCTATGAGGACGCGATCCTCAACGGCGCGCTTGATCTTCACCAGCTCAATCATGTGCGCGGCCTGATCAACTCGGCGCTTGATGAAAGCTACACGATGGTGGAGCAGATGGGGGCCGCACCCGGCGCGAAATGGGGCGATCTGGTCACCGCCATTTTCACGCCAAGCGGGGATTTGTCGATGATCGCGCCGCACGGCATCATCGCCTTTGCGTCCTGCTGCCATTATCCGATCAAGTTCATCATCAAGAATTACATTCGCGATGAAACCGTTGGTGTGCGGGATGGCGATGGCTTCATCCACAATGACGCGCGCTATGGCGGAGTCCATAATACCGACCAGTCGATGATGCTGCCCGTCTATTGGCAGGGTGAACTGATCTGCTGGGTTTCGGCCACCATCCACGAAGGCGAAAATGGGGCCTGTGAGCCTGGCGGCATGCCCGCTGCCGCCGAAAGCAAATATGATGAAGGGTTGAAAATGCCGCCCTTCAAGGTGGTAGAGAATTTCCGCATCAAGCGCGACCTGCTGACATTCCTGCAAAACTCGGTGCGCGATCCCAAGCTTCAGCTTGAGGATATGAAGGTGAAACTCCACGCGTCGATGCGGTTGCGTGAGCGGGTGCTGACCATCGTCAACCAATATGGCCGCGACGCTTTGGCAGCGACGCTGCGCAAGAATCTGGAAGATACCGAAACCGAAGTCCGCCGCCGCATCCGCGAGCTCCCCGATGGCACAACCCGGGTGCAGACTTTCATGGATTCCACCCTGCGCGAAAACGCCCTGCAGAAACTGGGCATGGCCGTCACCGTGAAAGGTGACGAGATGACCTTCGATTTCCGGGGTTGTTCCCCGCAGTTCCTCAATCGCGCGGTCAATACCAATATGGCGAGCTTCAAGGCCGCATTGGTGACGGGTCTGCTCCAGAATGTCTGGCCCGATCTGCCCCACACGATGGGCATTCTTTCCCCGATCAGGATTTTGAGCGATCCCGGCAGCGTGATCGATGCCAACGGGGATAGCCCGCAGGCGATGAGCCTGATGCCGATGTTCAAGGCCTGTGTGCTGCCGACGACCAGCATGGCCAAACTCAGCTATTCCTTGCCCCGGCGCTATACCGCGATCCTTGCGCCGCAATATGATCAGGCAGCGACCTTTATCTATGGCGGTTTGACCCAGCATGGCGATGTAACCGGCAATTTCTGTGCGGACATCAACGGCAACGGACAGGGCGCGCGCAGCAACCGGGATGGCGAGCATTCGGTGGCCCCGGTGTTCGGTTTCATGTGTGATACCGGCGAACACGAGATTGCCGAGGAAGAAACGCCCATCGTCCGCATTGGCGCGCAGGTGCTGGCGAAAGACCGGATCGGCTTTGGCAAATATCGCGGCGGCCTTGGCTATGAACAGATCGCGACTGTGCGCCGCTCAAATTATTGGGGCTTCATGACCGGGTGTGAGGGATCGAAATTCTCCTCCACCCAAGGGTTGTTCGGCGGTTATTCCTCGCCCGCCTATCAGCTCTGCAAGATCAAGGGTGTCAACGTTTTCAATGAGTTGAAGACCAATCCGGCGGCCGTCACTTTCGATATCGTTTCGCTGATGAACAACCAGTCGCTGCCAGGCACCTACTCCGTCAACGATATGGGGATGACGTTCGAACTGTGTAACGAGGGCGAACTTTACATGATCTGTCAGGGCGCGGGCGGCGGCTATGGCGATGTGCTGGAACGCGATCCCGAACTGGTGATGAAAGATATCGCAGAGGATCTGATGAGCCCCGCTGTGGCGCGCTCCGTCTATCATGTGGTGTTCGATGAGACGACGCTGACGCTCGACAGGGCGGCGACCGACACGGCCCGCGCCGCCGAGCGAAAGGCCCGGATTGCCCGCGGCAGGCCTTTCGATGAATTTGTCGCACAGTGGGTGACGCCCGAACCACCCGAGCATATCCCCTATTTTGGGTCATGGGATGATCCGGCGGAGATTTACGCAGGCATTCCCGGCGCGCGGATCAAGACCAGTGCGGCGCAGCAGACCGGTGTGATGATGCCCAATCCCAAGGATGTGAAGATTGCTGCGCTTGAAGCAGAGCTTACCGCGCTGAAGGCTGCTGCGTGAGCGAGACGCTGCATCTTGACTGGATAGACTATGCCGAGCGCTTGCTGGGCAGCGGCGCGATTGACTGGGGGAATCCCTCTGCTGTCAGCGAACTGATCAGTAAGGCACAGGCGCTGCTTCCTTCCGATCTGGTGATCCTGCCAGTGGCGCGGATGTTGTCCGCGCTTGCTTCCCCGACTGCCCTTGCCGCCAAGCCGCGCGGCGCACAGCCCATGCGCGCCCTGCTGGCGGATGAAGCGATCCGCGCGCGATTGCTCGAAACCGTGGCGATGCTCTCGGTTCCCGCGCTGGTGCTGGACTTTCCCGCTCCAGGCGAACTGGCGGTGCTGGCGTCAGACCTTGCCGGATTGCCCGCGCCCGAAATCGACGAGGATCTGGTGGATGACGCCGCCGTGTATCTCGCGGACTTTCTGCGCATATTCGCCACATCGCCCATCAAAGGCATTGTCCTTGCAGAAAGCGGGGATCGCGCCGCTCTGCGCGCGCTGTGCACGCCGGTGGAAAAAGTCGCCGCCTCCTATGGCTGGCATTACGCGGTGGGCGATCTGTGGCCGGGCATTCGCACCGTCAAAATCCCTGCGGACGGCGAACCCGAAACCGTGCTCGCCACCGTGCGTGCGCTCGGAGGATAGGAGAAAAGGCCATGCAGCGATTTACGGACAAGGTCGTCCTGGTCACAGGTGCCGCACGCGGGATCGGCCTTGCGGCAGTTGAACAGTTCGCACTGGAAGGCGGAATCGTCATCGCGACGGATGTGGATGGCGATGAACTAACCGCTGCCGCCAAAGCGCTGACGGATCGGGGACTCCGCGTCGAAGGCATGCGTCAGGACGTGACCGACGAAGCCGCCTGGGCCGCCATCATCGCCCGGATCACGGAAAAACATGGCCGTCTTGATGTGCTGGTCAATAATGCCGGCATGGCCTTTCTGCTGACGGTTGAGGAAACCAGCGTTGATCAGTGGCGCACGATGATGGCCGTCAATCTGGAAAGTGTCTTCCTTGGCACCCGCGCCGGGATCGCCGCGATGAAGGAAAAGGGCGGCGTCATCGTCAATGTCGCGTCCATTGCCGCCAATATCGCGGAGCCTTTGTTTCCCGCGTACAACGCAACCAAGGGCGGCGTTTCGATGTTCACCAAGGCCGCTGCCGTCGATTGCGCGCGCAAGGGCTATCCCGTGCGGATCAACTCGCTCCACCCCGGTTATTGTGAAACCAAATTGGTGGCCGATGCCATCGGCGAGATGGGGGACGCCGGCCCAGGATTTGCCGAGCATGTCGTGGCAGCCATTCCGCTCGGGCGGCTGGCGACCACCGCGGAAATCGCCCGCCCCCTGCTGTTCCTCGCCAGTGACGATGCGGCGTACATGGTGGGCAGCGAACTGGTCGTCGATGGCGGTTATATCGCGATTTGAGGAGAGGCAAGATGGATCAGTTGCAAAGCAGTTTCCTCTTTGATGCGGAGATTTTCCTCTCGGCGCCCATCGCTCTGGGCGCGACGCCGGAAGGCAACCGCATCATCCTGAACATCACCGGTGGCACGGCATCCGGCCCAAAAATCAAAGGGAAATATCTGCCCAGCGGTGGGGAATGGGCGCGGATACGGCCCGATGCATCGCTCGCCATAGATGTGCGGGCGTGCATCGAAACCGATGACGGGGCGCTGATCTATGTCACCTATGGCGGCCGGATCGTGGCGTCACCCGAACTCTACCCGCGCCTGATGGATATGGGCAGCGATGATCGGGTTGATCCCGCGCTCTATTATTTCCGCACTGCGCCTTTGTTCGAAACAGGCAGCGAGAAATATGCCTGGCTGAACGGCATTCAGGCCGTTGGCGTGGGCCGGGTCATCAAGGGCGGCGTTGCCTACCGCATCTACGCCATTGATTGAGGAGAGACTTTAGTGAGCGCATTTAGTCTGGAAGGTCGCAAGGCCTTTGTTACCGGCGGGGCCACAGGAATTGGCGCGGCCACCGCAGCCGCCCTGATCGAGGCAGGTGCCTCGGTGATGATCGGCGATATTGATGAAGCCGCCGGACGCACCACTGCGGCTGCCATTGGCGCTGGGTTCGTAAAGCATGACGTGTGCAGGGAAGCGGACTGGGAAGCGGCGGCAATTGCCGTTGTCGGAGAGTTGGGCGGCTTTGATACCCTCGTCAACAATGCCGGGATCGAGATTTCCGGGCTGGTGATTGATTTCAACGTGGCGGATCTGCGGCGGATGCTGGAAGTGAATGTCGTGGGCACCAGCCTGGGCATCAAACACGCTTTCCGCGCGATGCGGCCGGGGGGAGCGGCGGGCAAGGGCGGGGCCATTGTCAATATTGCGTCTGTTGCAGCCACAATCCCCTTCCCCGGCATATCGGGATATTCGGCCACCAAATCCGCTGTTGACCGACTGACCCGTGTCGCCGCTGTTGAGTCCGGAAAGCTGGGATATGGCGTGCGCGTCAACTGCCTCTATCCCGGCCTTGTCCCCACGGCGATGGGCAGCCGTCTGGCAGCGGACATGGCCGAGATCGGGCTGTGGCCCAGCGCCGAAGCCGCTGTGGGCGATGTCATCGGTCTGACCCCGCTCGGGCGGTTGGGCGAGACGGCCGACATGGCAGACAGCATCGTTTTCCTGTGCAGCGACGCGGCACGTTTCATCACCGGCACTGGCCTTTCCGTCGATGGCGGCATGGGCAGCTAATTTTCACAATCACAGAAAAGGATTGATCACATGACCAGCAAAAAACCCGTCATCGTCTATGGTGCCTCCGGCTATACCGGCCGCCTTGTCTGCGAATATCTGCGTGAAATGGGCATTCCCTTCATCGCGGCCGGGCGGGACAAGGCCCGCACGCAGGACGTGCTGAACAAAGTGCCCGGTATCGAAAGCGCCGATTATGAAGTGGTTGAAGTCGAACACAGTGTCGCCGCGCTGACCGAGCTTTTCAAGGGTGCCAAGGTCGTCTGCAACATGGTGGGTCCGTTTATCAAACTGGGCCCCGATGTTGTGGAAGCCTGTCTTGCCGCCGGATGCCATTATCTCGATACCACGGGCGAGCAGGACTGGATGCTGGATGCACAGCAACGCTGGAGCGACGCTTTCGCCGCAAAGGGCCTGCTGCTTTCCCCCTGCATCGCGCAAATGTACACCACGGGCGAGATTGCGGCGAATGTCGCACTGGAAACACCCGGTCTTGATACGCTCGACATATTGGTGCTGTGGAAAGGCTTCCCCACCTACGCCTCGACCCAGACGATCTTCACGATCCTAAAGGCCAAATGGTTTTATCTTGAACAGAACAAATATGTGCAATGGCCGATTGATTCCAAAATGGAAGTGACCGTGCCGGGCCAGCATCTCACCACGCTGGCTCTGCCCTGGGGCGGCACATCGCATCCGATCTGGTTCAAGGATGATCCCCGCGTTTCCAGTTGCAAGGTGGCCGGTGGCGTCTTTGCGCGTGAAGTGATGGAAAATGTGGTCGGAATGACCAAGATGGTGGAAACGGACATTCTGCCTTTGTCACTGGAGGAGCAGGAAGTCGCGCTCGCCAATATCGCGGCAACCGTCCAGGCCGATATGCCGCCACGCGAAAACCCCCGGCTGAACACCACGATTGACTCAGTCCATGCTTCCGGCCCGTTGGCTCGGGTGCACTGCGTGATCCACGGCAATTGTAATTACAAGCAGACAGGGCTGTTGCAGGCATTCGCGGCGGCGTCGCTGATCCAGCAGCCACCAAAGCGGGTGGGCTTCGCTTCTGCCTGTCAGGCCTTTGGGTATCAGCCGCTGCTTGGTGTGCTGCGCGCGTTTGGATTGGTGATGAAGCCGATCCTGACGGTGCATGATTGATGCGGCTGATCGACTATCTGGACAAAGGCGCGTCGCTTGGCGGCGACGCGCCCTGCCTGACGATGGAGGGCAACAGCCTGTCTTACGGAGATGTGCAGGCGCTGACGCACCGGATTGCCCGCGCGCTCAACCGGGCAGGGATTGCGCCGGGCAAGCATGTGGCGATCTTGTCTGAAAACGATCCGATGGCCTTTGCTTGCGTGCTGGCTATTTCCCGCGCGGGGGCCGTGTGGTGTCCGGTCAATCCGCGCAACGAAGCTGCCGAAAATGCCTATGTGCTCGATAATTTCGATTGTGCCGCGCTGATCTTTCAGGGGCGTTTCGCCGGGCTGGTGGAGGCGATGCGGCCTGATCTGCCGAAGCTGGAATTGCTGGTTTGCCTTGACGAGACGCTCCCCTTTGCGCCGGAACTCGGCACATGGATGGCGGATGTGGACGCCGCGCCAGCGGATTATCCGCCCCCCACTGATCTTGCGATGATTGCCGGCACAGGCGGTACAACCGGCCACCCCAAGGGCGTGATGCTGAGCAACGCCAATCTGGAAGCGATGACGGCACTGACGCTGATGGGCTTTCCGTTCGCGGGCCGCCCCACCTATCTGGCGATGGCGCCGCTCACGCATGCAGCGGGCGTGTTGACCTTTCCGGTGATGGCGCTGGGCGGTCAGGTCGTGATCATGCCCAAGGCCGATCTGGGTGATTTCCTGACATTGATTGTCCGTCATAAGGTGACGCACACCTTCTTGCCGCCCACGCTCATCTACATGCTGCTGGAAAAGCCCGCGCTCGCGGAGACCGATCTCTCGTCGCTGCAGTGCTTCTGGTACGGCGCCGCTCCCATGTCGGCCGCACGGCTGGAAGAAGCCATCGTCAAGATCGGCCCGGTGATGGCGCAGTTCTTTGGCCAGACCGAAGCGCCGATGATGATTTCGATGATGACGCCGCAAGATCATTTCAACCCGGATCGCAGCATTGCGCGCCACCGCCTCGCTTCGGCAGGAAAGCCCGGCCCGCTGGTGCAGGTGGCGACTGTAAGCCCCGACGGTGCTTTGCTTCCCACGGGTGAGACAGGCGAAATCGTTGTGCGGGGATCGCTGGTGATGATGGGTTATTACAAGAACGCGGCGGCCACTGCCGAAGCCAGTGCCAATGGATGGCACCGCACCGGTGACATTGGCTATGTCGATGCCGACAATTTCCTGTTCATCGTTGACCGCGCCAAGGACATGATTATCACGGGCGGCTTCAACGTCTATTCCGCCGAAGTGGAACAAGCCCTGCAACGCCACCCGGCAGTTCAGGATGGCGCGGTGTTCGGTCTGCCCGATGACAAATGGGGTGAAAGAGTGTGCTGCGTGGTGCAACTGCGCGACGGGCAGAATGTTGAAGGCGCAGAAATCCTGGCCTTTGTGAAGTCAGAAATCGGCAGCGTGAAAACGCCGAAGTCCATCGAAATCTGGGAAGACCTGCCCCGTTCAAAGGTTGGCAAGGTGCTGAAAAAGGACATCAAGGCCAAACTCATCGCCGCCAGCCTTTGACCAAAACCTTCCGTCATTGCGATCGCAGCGCGGCAATCCAAACTTCAGTTCCGCTGGATTGCCGCGCTGCGCTCGCAATGACGATCTGCATTTCACGCAGCGGGGATGACCGTCGATCCGATCCGATCCCTGAGCGCCTGAAGCATCCAGCTTCGCGCTGGCCCCGGCGGGCAATCCTTGCGCCAAAGGGCGTTAAGACCATAGGCCAAGCCCGGTGCTTCCGGCACGGGAAGCTGGACCAGACGGCCTTTGGCAAGATCGTCCTCCACAACATGACGCGGCATGTTGCCCCAGCCAATGCCTTCCAGCAGCAGCGCATGCTTCGCGCCCAGATCGGCAAGCCGCCAGGTGCGCGCGCTTAACACCGAAAAGTCGCGGCCTTCGGTCAACGGGGAGCGATCCGTCAGCACCAACTGGCGATATTGGCGGCTTGTGCCGGGGTCGATCACTGTCATCCGGGCTAGGGCGTGCGAGGGAGCTGCCACAGGCACCAGTTCAACCGCCCCTATCGCCACGCGTTCGAGCGCCGGATCTTCGATAATGACCGGGCCACCAACACCCAGATGGGCCTGCCCGCCCAGCACCAGCGCGGCAATAGCCCCCAACGCCTCAATATGCAGCCGCAATTCCACCGTCGGGAACACGTGCTGGAATTCGTTCAGAATGCTGGCGACGGCAGATGTGGGGTACATCACATCAAGAGCGAGGGTCAGTTCGGCTTCCAGCCCCTGATTATAACCGCGCACCCCGGCCATCAACGCATCGACATTATCGGCAATGGCGCGCGCATCGGCCAGCAGGGCCTTGCCTGCCTCGGTAAGCATTGGCCTGCGTGATCCCTCCCGCTCGAACAGCGTGATCCCCAACTGGGCTTCCAGACCGGCGATCCCGTAACTGACGACCGAGATCGCCCGCCCCAGTCGGCGCGCGGCGCCATTGAAACTGCCTTCATCGACCACTGCCAGAAACTGACGAAGCTGGTCGAGCGTGGGTTGGCCTATAATCATTGTTCAACTTATCCGAACATTCTGATGTGTTTTATCGCAATTTTCAGATCGATTAGCAATGCCTAGTTTCACCCCAATCCCGCGAAACAAGGATTGGACAAGCAATGATCGAACTTCGCCCTTTCGCCACTCTTGGCGCTGCCCATCATGGCTGGCTTGATGCCCGTCATCATTTTTCCTTTGCCGACTATCATGATCCTGCGCGCACCAGTTGGGGCAATCTTCGAGTATGGAACGATGACAGCATCGCCGCAGGCGCAGGTTTTCCGCCCCATCCGCACCGCGACATGGAAATCATCACCTATGTCCGCAAAGGCGCAATTTCGCACCGGGACAATCTGGGCAATTCCGGCCGGACAGTGGCTGGCGACGTTCAGGTAATGTCAGCCGGAACCGGCATTCAGCACTCGGAATATAATCAGGAAGATGAAGAAACCCTGATCTTCCAGATCTGGATCATCCCTGACAGCCGCGGCCATGCACCAAGCTGGGGTACGCGTCCGTTTCCCCAAACCGACCGGGCCGGGAAATTTGTGGCATTGGCCTCAGGCAAGGCCGGAGACGGCGATGCCCTTCCGATCCACAGCGATGCGCGCGTGCTGGGCGCTGCGGTAAAGGCCGGTGAAACGGTGCAATATGACCTTGCACCGGGGCGCCACGCTTATCTTGTGCCAGCAACCGGGCGCGTCCGCGTTGGTGATGTGGAAGCTGGGGCCCGCGACGGTGTGGCCATCACCGATGTGGAATCCCTCCGGATCACGGCGCTGGAAGATAGCGAACTCATCTTCGTCGATACCCTCTAATCACGTCTCCACTCTGAAAGGACAGATACCATGACTACCCGTACTGCAAGCCCCCGCGTCCTCCCGCTGTTCGTCGAACGCTGGTCGCCGCGCAGTTTCGATGGAACGCCCATCCCGCAAGCGGATCTTGATGTGATCCTTGAAGGCGCGAGCCTTGCCCCGTCCGCCTTCAACTACCAGCCCTGGCGCTTCCTTTACGCCCACCGGGATGACGCCAACTGGGAACTGTTCCTTTCCCTGCTCGTGCCGTTTAACGCGAGTTGGGCCAAGGACGCCGCCGCTTTGATATTCATTGTCTCTGACAGCTTCATGCAGCATGGCGAAACCGCAAACCCGTCCCACAGCCACAGTTTTGACGCGGGCGCAGCCTGGGCACAGATGGCGTTGCAGGCAACCGCGCTGGGCTATCACACCCATGCCATGAGCGGCATCGAATTTGATCGCATCAGGGCGGAACTGGCCATACCGGAAAATTTCCGGGTCGAAGCCGCAGTCGCCATTGGACACAAGGCACCGCCGGAACGTCTGCCCGAACCCCTGCGCGGGCGCGAAGTACCGAGCGACCGGAAACCTGTTTCCGCACTGGCCACCGCCGGAGCGTTCACCTTGCTGGCACAGGGCTGAGCGCCGGATCCCGCTTGGCGGGAGTTCACTTGTGCCGGATTTCCCTGTAGCGGGGATTTTCGGGACAGGTGGGGCATGGCCACCGGCAAGCTGGCAGGTGTAGCACGGGAAATGGAAGGCGAAAAAAAGCCCAGGCGACGCGATCCCGTGAAAACGAGGGGCCGGATACTGTCCGCAGCCTATGAAACTTTTGCCTGTCACGGATATGCCAATACCGGAATCCGGGAGATCGCCGAAAAGGCCGATGTCGCGTCTTCCCTTATCCTGCGGTATTTCGGCACCAAGGCGAACCTGTTTCATGACGCGCTGATCTTCGGCATCTGGAAAGACAGCCTGTTCATCCGCGACAAGCGCAAGTTCGGCGAACAAATGGCAAAGATGATCGTCAACGATGGTGATACGAACCTGACGGCACTGATGATGCTGGCGATCGCCGATCCGGAATCCCGCGAAGTTGCGCGCAAGGTGTTGAAGCGGCACGTCCTTGAACCCCTCGCGGAATGGCTGGGCCCGCCCAACGCAGACGCGCGCGCCATGGACATGTATGGGCTGATGAGCGGCTTCACGGTTCAGATACGGATGATGGACAAGGGAAAGATACCCGCCGCATCGGTGCGCTGGCTGGCAAAAACGATGCAGGAAATAGTCGATGATGTGTAGTGTACTGGTCTGAAACAGCGCGCATCATTTTCTCGCGGTCCAACTCGACAAATTTTCCGCCTAAGTGAACCGTTGTTCCGATAGTGAAACGGCCCGAATATTGGCGCCCGAGCGGCGGCAATTGGCGGATAATCCCCAGAATAGTCGGCTCTCACGAAAATATTAGCCAGGCAATCGGTGCCGGGAAGCGACTCCATGCGCGCTTGCCAAAGTGCGGCTTAGTGCTAAATAAGGGAACAGGTGATCACTTAACACGCGCAGCCCGATCAACGGCGCATCAGGAGAGAGATGTGGCATTCCAACCGATCCCGTTCGATAGCCGGGAAGCAGAGCCGATTGATATTCAGGCCGAAGACGGCGATGTCATCGAACTCAAGCGCACCTATTGCAAGGTCTGCATGACCAATTGCGGCTTGGTTGCGGAGGTTGCGAATGACAGCAGGATACTCAAGGTCAAAGCGGACCGTGAACACCCTGTGACCAAGGGTTATAGCTGCCCCAAAGGCCGCGCCACTGGCCAGATATATCACCTTGACCGTCCTATCACCCGGCCGATGATGCGCAAGGGCGATGCGCTGGTTGAGGTTACCTGGGACGAAGCGCTCGATGATATCGGCGCAAAGTTGCGCACGGTCATAGATCAGCACGGCCCCCACGCGGTTGGCATGTATTTCGGCAGCGGGCTTGGCCTCGATTCCTCGGGCTATACGATGGAAGAAGCCCTCTGGAACGCGCTCGGCAACGGCCCCAAATTCACACCGCTCACCAATGACGGCACCGCCAAGGTGATGGTCGCCGCAGCGATGGGCAAGTTTTACGGCCTCAACCCCAAGACCGATTATGATGCGTGCAAGATGGTGCTGTATGTCGGCACCAACCCGATGGTCAGCCATGCGCACAACACCGGCATGTATCAGCCGGGCATGTGGCTCAAGACGATCAACCGCCGCGGCGGCGAAATCTGGGTGATCGATCCCGTCCGCACCGAAACGGCAGACTTCGCCAAGGGGCATATCGCCGCCTATCCGGGCAAGGACTATGCCGTCCTCGCCTGGATCGTGCGGGAAATCATCGCCGGCGGCCCACTCGATCCGCAGCAGCCGATCAAAAATCTTGATGCGCTTCGCGCGCTGCTCAAGGACTATGACCGGGCCAAGGCGGCGGAAATCGCCGGCGTTCCCGAACAGCAGCTACAAGACCTGCTCGACGCCATCCGCCGCAACAAGATCGTTGCCATCGAAACGGGCACAGGCGTCGGCATGTCTCCGGGCTGCAATCTGACTGTCTGGATGTGCTGGCTGATCATGATCCTGACCGGATCGATGAACGTCAAGGGCGGGCTGTGGATGAACCCCGGCGTCGTCTTTCCGTTCGACAAGTTCGTTGATCATCTTCCGCTGATGGACAGCGCCTTCACCCGCGCGTCCCATGTCCGTCCGGACGTGAAGGGGATATGTGGCGATTGGCCCTGTGCAGTGCTGCCGCAGGAGATTGAGCAGGGTCATATGCACGCCTTCTTCAATTTCGGCGGCCATCTTTTCCGGTCATTTCCGGATGCAAACGCGATCCGCAAGGCGCTGCCAAAGCTTGACCTGCATGTTAGTGTGGAGATCACCCACAACGAAGTGAGCGCCTATTGCACGCACATCCTGCCCACCAAGTCCACGGTCGAGCGCAACGAGTTCACGCGGTGGGATACGCTGAACTGGGGGGTGTCCGTCCAGTACGCGCCGAGACTGGTCAAGCCGATGGGCGAACGGCGTTCTGCCTGGTGGGTGATCGCCGAAATCATGCGGCGCGCAGGCCTGCCTGTCGCCGACCATGTGCCTGATATCGACAGCGACGAGAATGACGATTTCATGCAGGGCACCCATATGACGAACGCCCGCTGCACCTGGGAGGAACTGAAGGAAAGGCGCTTTATCGAATATCCGCTCGAACTGCCTGCACCCTGGGTTGACCGGCATTTCGAGCGCGCGGGCGGCTGGGAACTGATGCCGAAGGAGATCGTCGAACAATGGAATCGCTTCCGCACGGAGGACGAAGCCAATGCCGGCACGCGCAAGCCGCTGGTCTATTCCTCACGGCGCCAGCGCCGCAAGTTCAATGGCCAAATCAGCTTCCTTGGCGAGATCTGCGATTGTCTGATCAACCCGGAAACGGCCGCCGAATATGGGATCGTTGATGGCCAGCGGGCGAGGGTATTTAACAAATCGGGAGAGATTTTCGTCACTGTCAGGATTGATCCGACGATGGTACGCGGCGTCTGTTCGATCCCGCATGGCCACCAGGATGCCAATGTCAACAATCTCACCAGCACCGACGACATGGATTGGCTAGGAGGGATGGCACATTACAGTGGCGTGCCGATTTCGATCGAACCGGCTGCGAACAAAATGGTCGTGTAACGGCAACGCGCCTCTGACGGTTGCCGCTATAGCCAGATGCTCCTTTCGGGTGCCACTCTGGCAAGGTGACTGAGCGTCGCAGGCATGCAGCCCGGATAACGCACGTGAAAAAATTGAATCTTTTTTAATCGCCAAACGGGAACTTTGCGAGCCTTGGGAAGTTTATCAGGCGTCCTTTCCTTGCACGGGTCGGCGTATTTGACCCGTGCGGGACCATTGACCGAAACCCGAAACTGCTCCTCCCCCGGCGCTTATCGGGAACGTCAGTGAAAATGGCGGTCGGCCCGAACTTTTTCCACTCGGGACAGCAAGCTGACCGCCATTTTAGTCCTTCAAGGATTTTACCGCATTTCGTCAAGGATGTCCCGGATCGCGACGAAGGCGAAGCAGACGGAACTGTCTGCCACGCCATAAGGCAGGAACAGGTCATCTCCCGTGCGGATGGCGCCGCAGGTATAAACCACGTTCGGCACATAGCCTTCACGATCTTCATCAGCCGCAGACAGGATGGGGTTGGGCGTCCGCCCGATCACCTTTGAAGGATCATTCTTGTCCAGTAACGCCGCGCCAATTGCATATTTGCGCATGGCACCAACGCCGTGGGTGAGGACAAGCCACCCTTCATCCAGTTCAATCGGTGCGCCGCAATTGCCGATCTGGACAAGTTCCCAAGGGAATTTCGGTTCGAGCAGCAATTCGCCGCCTTCCCATTCGTCGATCGTATCGGATCGCAGGAGATAGAGGTTTTTCCCGTCCTGCCGTCCGATCATCAGGAACTGCCCGCCCACTTTGCGTGGGAACAGTGCCATGCCCTTGTTGCGCCCTGCACCGCCCTTGATCGGCATCAGCGTAAAGTCACGGAAGTCGTGTGTCCGGAGCAGTTCGGAACGGATGTCACGCCCGCTATAGGCGGTATAGGTGCCAATCCACTCGCTCTTGCCGCTGTCGCGCTGGAACTCGACAAGGCGCAGGTCTTCCAGGCCGTTGCGCTGGGCTTCGGTGATCGGAAAAATCACCGTTCCGGAAATCGTGCTTTCGCGCTGGCGATAGACGGAGATTGCATCGGCAGGCTTGTCGGCCTTGTGCCTGCCCAGCATCGCAGCAGTGGCGAAAGGCGGCTGTGGCAGCAGGACAAGCTGGCGGCCCGCGGAAATGATCCCTTCGCGAAAGGCGATCGTGGAGATGTGACCTTCGCCTACGGCGCGCAGCGAAAGGAGAATGCGGACGCTGCCTTCCTGCAATCCCGATTGATCGGGGTGGCGTACCACGCTAGGGTTCATCAGCGCGGCAGCGGCAAAGCTGTATTCGTGACAGAAATAGGCCCCAATCAGGCGGCGGGTTTCGCGCTTAACCATCTGGCCGGACAGGCCAAGCTTCGGCTCGATTTCGGCATAGCGATCATCAAAGACTTTTTCGATCTGCCAATGCCGTTCGGCAAAGTCGCGCAACACGACGCTCAGTTCGGCGCGGACGGTGCGGGCGTCGAGTGCCAGAATATCGCGCGCGAGCTTCTGCACGCGTTCCAGGTCCGGCCCGGATGCCTGCCAGGCGAGATGGAAAGGACGCACCACCACCCGCGAAGGATCAGCATGGAGCCGCAGTTCGTGCTGGGTAACATCAATCATGGGCGCGCCTTATTCCTGTTTCGCCAGCAGGGTGCGCAGGGAACAGGTGGCGAGCTGATAGGCCAGCACGGATTCCGCCCCCTGATTGAGATTGAGACCGCGCGGGTTGAGCCCGTCATGGCAGGTACCGCTCAGGGGATCGCCTACAGCAATGCCGCGATCATTGGCCCCGGCAAACCAGTCATAGGCGCGCTGCGCATGAGTCAGCCAGATGCCGTCCCCCGTGATGTCATAGGCGGCAGAACAGGCGTCAACTGCCGCCCAGATTTCCACCGGTTGCTGGTCAAAAGGGCGCGGCGCTTCAAAGGATTTCCCAAAACTGTCGGAGCCAACCGGGCGGAAATGGCCGGCGACCGCAATCTGCCGGTCATTGATCCAGCGCAGCGCTTCGATCCCGCATTCGGTGATATCGGCACGGCCCAGACGCGCGCCTGCGCGGATCATCGCTTCGGGCAGGCGGCAATTGTCATAGGCGAGAATCGATTCAAACCAGAGCCAGTCGGGACGACGCACCCTTGCGAAAAGGGACAGCAACCGTTCGGCCCCTTCGCGCACGACCGTTTCGGCAGACGCATGGGCCGGATCAGCAATGAGGCGATAGTCCGCCCCCAGCATTGCAAAGGCTGTGGCGCGGGGGGAACCAAAACCGTGGGCGGAAACGGCGGTCTGGTCGAACAGATCGCCCGCCCAGTGCCGCAGCCCGGCGCTCTGCCCTTCAAGCGCGGTTGCCCCGAGTGCCCATAGCGTCCGTCCGCAGCTATCCTCCGAACCCACGGCTTCCAGCCAGTTGCGGCCATAGCCCATGAAGTTGCGGAATTCGCCCGCATCATTGTTCCACGCGCTTTGCACAAAAGCCGCGAAAGTTCCCGCAAGGCGGCTGCGATGCGGCTCAGCCTCATCGCCCAACCGGTTCATCAGCATCAGCGCGCGGGCATTGTCATCAACGCAATATCCGTGCGCCCGGTCTGGCACGTTGTGAATGCTGTGCTGAAGAATGCCGGTGTCATCACATATGCGCAGCAGCCCCTCTATGCCGATTGATCCAAATGCAGGCGCTGCCACCGATGTAACCCTGGTATCGGTAAGCACATCGAGGCAGCGCGCTGCAAAGGCGGGCCAGATCATGGCCCGGCCACGGCTGTAAGCGCGCTTTTGGAGCGCCAACAGTCGATCCGGATTGTCCAGCAACACCCCGATTTCGCGGGCTATCGCGGCACTGTCATTGAAGGGCACCAGCACGCCGTGATCGTCGGCGAGCAATTCGGTTGCGTGAACATAAGGTGTCGAAACCACAGCTTTGCCCAGGGCCACAGCGTAGGACAACGTGCCTGAAGTGGATTGCGCCGCACCGGGATAAGGCGTCACATAAATGTCGGCGGCTTCCAGCAGGTCAAGCAGTTCGTCGGTTTCGAGGAATCGGTCGATCCAGTGGATATGGCCTTCCACACCAAGGGTGGCGGCCAGCGCATGAAGCCGTTCCCGATACGCCTCTCCTTCGCGCGCCAGCAGATTGGGGTGCGTCGCGCCAACAATGCAATAAAGCAGGCGGGGATGTTCGGCGACAAGTGCGGGAAGCGCAGTGATTACGGCCTCGATGCCCTTGCCGGGGGAAAGCAGGCCGAACGTCATCAGCACCTGCGCGTGTGAAAACCCGAAACTCTCCTTGAACCGGGCCGAACGCCCGAAGGGCCGGTCAGGTACGCCGTGGGGAATCAGAACAATCTGATCCTTGTCAGCCCCGTACAGGCCCGCAAGAAGCGTCTGCCCCTGTTCTGACATCACGATCAGGCTGGATGCACGCGCGATAAGGCGTTGCATCACTTTCATCTGCGCCGGGTCGGGATCAGGTACGACTGTGTGCATCGTCACGATCAGGGGAACGGCAAGGCGCTCCACCAGTTCCAGCACCATATCGCCCGCATGCCCGCCAAACAGGCCGAATTCATGCTGCAGCCAGACCATCTCCGCCCCACTGGCATCGATCCGCCGAGCAGCCTCGGCAAAACTGTCCGCATCACCTTCGACAATCGCCATGGACACTGCCGGGTTGAACTCGGTGTGATCCGGCGCAGGCGTCATCGCATAGACATCAACCGCAAGGTCTGGGGACGCAGCAGTCAGCGAGTCATAAATGTCAGCCGTGAAGGTTGCGATGCCGCAGCGGCGCGGAGTAAATCCGCCGACCAGCGCGATGCGTTTGACGGCGGCTGGCATAATATGTGGCTCTGAAAGGGGTGGGCTTTCCCGCGCCGCGAGCGTGGCTTTCCCCATAAAGGATTCAGTCTTGAGCGAAAGCGGATGTGCACCGATCAGAGGAATGGCGGGAACGCGGTGACGCCGGAGGGAACGCGCCAACAGGGAGGAATTCATCGTACACAGCTCCGCTTTGAATTTGATTTACCCCCTCCTGATGCAATCCGCGCGGTGTCAGGCGTCGGCTTGGCGCTCGATAATTTCGGTGAGCGCGGTTTTCACTTGGCCGGCCTCGTCAGCCAGCCGGGCTTCACGCCTGTGGCTGATCGGATCGGATGTGCTCATCCCTTCTGACTCCGCGTTAAGGCGGCCATCCATTTCGGAATCCCACTCGGTCAGCAGGGCCTGTTTTTCCGCGTCGCTGAGATGGGGTTCGGCAAGCAGGGCTTCGGGCGTGTCAAAATGCTTGCGGGGATCAGGCGTGGTGTCGCTCATTACCAGGGCTGCTGGCGTCGTGGCTGCCGCTGCCTGTTCGCGGTGAAACAAAAGCGCCTGGCCAATAGTGGCTGTCACCGTCTCGGGCTCAAACGGCTTGGTGATCAAATAGGTCGGTTCGGGCCGCTCGCCTGTCAGCAGACGTTCCGGAAAGGCCGTGATGAATATCACCGGCACATCCATCACAACAAGAATATCCTTCACTGCATCAATCCCGCTTGAACCATCGGCAAGGCTGATATCAGCCAGAACGAGTTCCGGATTGGTCCGGGCGGCCAGCTCGACCGCTTCAATGCGCGTGCGTGCGATGCCCACAACCTTATGGCCAAGATCCTCGACAATCGACTGAATATGCAACGCGATGATCGATTCATCCTCGATGATCATCACGCTGGCTTCCAGATCATCGGCAATGGCCTGACGTGCGGCGGCAATCTCGGCAGCCACATCTTCCATCGCGCTGCCCAGAATATCGGCGACCTCGCGGACGCTGAAACCTTCAATTGCCGTTAGCAGCAGGGATTGGCGGGTGTGCATGGACAGGCTGTCAATCAGCCCGTTGTTGATGTGGGGGCTGTTCATGCCAGACCAAAGCCGGTGAAACACGCGGTAAAGCTCCAGCCGGGGCGGCTGATTCATGTCGAATATATCAGGGGAGGCAAGCAGCGCCTCTAGCGCTTCACGTACGGCTGCATCGCCCAGAATTTGCGATCCGGTGAGCGCACGCGCATACCGGCGCAAGAATGGGAGCTGAGGCCCCAATGCAGATTTCAGTGACATGGTTACTCCTCACAGGAACAGGGGAAACGACGCGGGCGAAGAAATGTTCCGCAGCCATGAAACTTTTCTCGCGGCGGCTGGTTATCCCCCCGTATCACGCCGCTGGAGCAGGACATGATGGCACGAACCCCACGCCCGAAAGGAAACAAGATGCACGCCGTTGAACCTGCCTTTGATCCAGTTGCGGCGGCCCTGCAGCAATTGCATCAGGCCGTGACCAATGAGCCAATCCCTGAGGATTTCCTGCGTATCCTTGACGATATCGATGCCAAGATCGCAGCAGGTAAGACAATGCAGTGAGTGAGATATCCCCTCAGGACGTCGAAGCCGACAGGATATTCCGGGATCAACTGGTTGCCCTTATCCCCTCTTTGCGGTCATTTGCGCGGGGTCTTTGCGGCGGGCGCGACATCGCTGACGACATGGCCCAGGATGCCATGATGCGGGGCTGGGCCGCGCGATCGTCATTTACGCCCGGAACCAATTTTCGCGCCTGGATGTTCATGATCTTGCGCAATCAATTTTATACAACGATCCGGAAAAACCGCCGCATGACGAGCTGGGATCCGGAAGTTGCAGAGCGGGTTTTGGTTGAGGCACCAACGCAGCAGGAGGCCATCCATGTCAGTGATGTGGCCAAGGCACTTCAAAAGCTGCCCGCCGAACAGCGAGAGGTTCTGCTGCTAATCGGCGCAAACGGCCTGTCTTATGAAGAGGCGGCTGACGTGATCGGCTGCGCCATAGGCACGGTAAAGAGCCGCCTGGCACGCGGCCGCAAGGCGTTGACCAGGCTGATCGAAGGGCCAGCGGACGAAGCCTTGTTCGACAAGGCTGCCTGACATTGGACGACTGGATCAAAGCCCTGAGCGCGCAGGCGTATAAAATCGGTCAAGGCACATATCAGCCTGATCCGGCTGAGTTTCAGCTAGCCCCCGAAAACGTCCGGCAACTCAGCGCAGAGCTGGACAGGCTGGCACTGGCAATGACCGAAAGGGAAGCTGCGCACGCGGCGTTGACCCATGAGGTGCATCACCGGGTCAAGAACAATCTTCAGATCGTCACCAGCCTGCTCAACCTGCAGGCCAGCAAGCTCAAGGACGTTGGCACCCGCCGTCCGCTGGATCAGGCACGCGCCCGGATAGGCGCTTTGGCGCTGATTCACCGGCTTCTGTATGAACAGCATGACGATAGCGCGCGCGGCAGCATCAATCTTGCCCGTTTGATGAGCGAACTTTGCGCGCAGTTGCGCGTTGCCAACCGCCTGCAAACCGGAATAGATTTTGCTGGTGACGCAAGTCCCTGCGCAGTGCCGATCAACCACGCCGTTCCGTTGACGCTGTTTACCGTCGAAGCGGTGACGAACGCTTATCATCATGCCTTTCCCGACAACCGCAGCGGCACGGTGGCGCTCCATTTCAGTGTCGAGGGTGATCAGGGGCTGCTGCGGATCACAGATGACGGTACCGGGTTTGATGCCGGGCGCGTCGCCAGATCAATGGGGCATCAATTGATGAACGCCTTTGCGCATCAGCTTGGCGGAAAGCTCGCCATAGAAAGCGCCCCAACTGCCGGAACAATTGTGACGCTGACCTATCCGCTGGTATGAGTTTGGCCCCCTTCCCCGGCGCGGGGAAGGGGGCGGATCGTCAGTTCGCGCGTGATGTTGCGCCCGAAATCCGCAGCCTGTCACTCAGCCGGTCAAGCCGGACTTGAATGGCCGCTTCATTGCGTATCGAAAGCTCGCCACGGCGGTTGCGTGCCATGCCCCGCTCGGCAGTGCGGATGGACTTCAGTTCGTTCAGCGACCGGTTGGTTTCAACCCGGCTTAGCGTGCCCTGACGATTGGCAGACCGGATAAACTGATCCATCCAGGCAAGCCGCGCCCTTAGTTCGCGCGGTATCGGCCCCTGGCTGTCCAGGTCATTGCCAATCGCGGTCGCCGTCCAGCGTCCTCGACTATCGTAATAGCCTGATGTCGCACCGGCATGCCAGCGACCACTTGTATCGTAATAGCCTGGTTGGGCGTCAGCGATCCATGTGCCGTTTGCATCCCTGTGCCCCGCGACAGCACCTGCAATCCAGCGACCTTGCGCATCATAATGGCCAGTCGCCGTGCCCGCGATCCAGCGGCCGCGGCTGTCATAATGTCCGCTTGCGCTGCCACCGATCCATTGGTCATTGGCATCATAATATCCGCCCGCCGAAGCAGGAATCCAATGGCCCTGCGCGTCATAGGAGCCGGATGTCGCGGCATCGCCGTTGCTGGCGATCCAATTGCCTCTTGCATCATAATAGCCATTGGGCGTGCCAGAGACCCACTGATTGTTCCGGTCATAATATCCTGCGGCGCGATTGCGATCCACGCTGGTCGCATGCCAGCGGCCCTGATTGTCATAATAGCCATAGGCATCATCACGGCGCGTGGGGCGGGCCTGCGGATCCGGGATCGGCCCGGTGTTTACCCAGCGTCCGCGCGTGTCGTAATAGCCTGACGCGGATCCCGCGCTCCAGCGACCGTCACTGCCGTAATGGCCGGGCTGGGCATCAGCGATCCAGGTGCCGCCTGTATCGCGGCGTCCACTTGAAACGCCTGCCATCCAGCGACCCTGCGCATCATAATGACCCGTGGTGCTGCCAGATACCCATCGGCCGCGATCATCATAATAGCCGCTGCTGGACCCCGCGACCCACTGGTCATTCCGGTCATAATAGCCATTTGCCGATGCCGGAATCCAGTGCCCCTGGGCATTGTAGCCGCCATTGTCGGCCTGTGTGCCCGGATTGGAATGCCAGCGATTTCCATCATCATAATAGCCGTTGGGGGCGCCATCGACCCAATTTTCGTCGCGGTCATAATAGCCTGTCGCCGAAGCGGCTTCGATGCCCGTTGCATGCCAGCGGTTCTGCTTGTCATAATAGCCATAGGCATGGCTGCAATCGGCGTTGGGCTTGGCAATCTGATTGCCGATCAGGCCGCCGCCAACCGCACCCAGGATGGTGCCCAGCGTCTTGTCGCCCTTGCCGGCTATGACATTGCCCAGCACGCCGCCAACGCCTGCGCCGGCAACCGTGCCGATGACGCGGCCAGACCGCTGACGTTCACAGTTTTGCTGGGCAGAGGCGACCGAAGGTATCAGGGCCGCGGCAGCGATGCTGCCAAAGAGTATGGATTTACGCATGGTGAAACACTCCCGAGACGCGCGGATGCGAGTCTCTGTGCCTGTTCAACCAGCGGGGTGAGGAATTGTTCCCTGAAGCGGAACGGGTTTGCCTGTCCGGTATCGTCGGGATCAAATGTCCAGGTGATTGCGGCCACGCTGGCCATCATTTTTTTCGCGAAGAAGATTGCGGTGTGCCTGTCTCTGGCGGGCGTGGAGGATACGCAGATCCTGCCGGGTAAGATGCCCGCCATGACGCGCCCGCATCCGGTTTTCCAGACGGCGAATGGATCGCTGATCGGCGTTCAGCGCATTGGCTTCGGCGCGGGTCAGTTTGCCGGAACGTTCCCCGGCGTCAATCAGGCGTTCCTGATCCAACTGCCGCAAATTGATGGGGCCAGCAGCGGGTGTCGCCGATGTGATTGTTATTGTCGCGAGAGCGATGGCAAGGAACGGGATGCGCATAGTGAGGAATCCTTTAGGAAACTGCATTCCCCATCATAACTTGCCGCCGCGAGGAATGTTCCGCACCCAGGATTATGGCGTCAGCAATCGCTGGATCGTGCGTGAAAGTTCCGCGACCTTCACTGGCTTGTTGAGCTGAACACAGCCATGCCCTGCCACATCGCGCATGGTTTCGGTGGAAATATCCCCTGTAAGGACAATGACGGGCAGCTTTGCACCACGTATTGCGCGCAGCTTGGTAGAAAGGCGCAGACCGTCCATGTTGTTCGGCAGATTATAGTCAGTCAGCAGAAGGTCCGGTGTGCACGTGCCATCGGCCACCATCTCCACGGCCGCAGGCCCGTTGCCGGCAATCATGGTGCGATGGCCCTCGTCAGTCAGAAGCAAGTCGAGCAGCGCGCGAACTTCGGGATCATCATCAACAATCAGGATGCTGCCTGTGTGCCGCTCCATCGTACCGGTTTCCGGCTGGCTATGCACGGGGGTGGGAATCAGTTCCCGAAGCGGAAGCATCACTTCCACCGCAAAGGCGGACCCTTTGCCCAGTGCGGAGCGGACTCGCACGTTATGATTGAGCAGCTTGCCCAATCGCTCCACAATTGAAAGCCCAAGTCCCAACCCCCGGCTGCGTTCACGCGCGGCATTATCCACCTGATGATATTCATCGAAAATCGCATGGATGTGATCATCCGCGATACCGATACCGGTGTCGATAATCTCGATGCTGACACTGTCTTTGAGACGCCGGCAACCAAGCAGGATCTTGCCTCGTCTGGTATATTTCAGCGCGTTGGAAATAAGGTTGCGCAGCATCTGTTCCAGCAGACGCCGATCTGTCTGAACGGTGACACCGCAGCGCACGACCCGCAGTTCAAGATTTCGTGCCTGAGCGTGATAACTGAATTCATCGCGCAACTGATCGAGCAAATCATTGATCGGGAAACGGGTAAAATGGGGCACCACCGTGCCAGCCTCGATCTGATTGATGTCAAGCAACGTGTTGAGCATGCTCGTCATCGCGCCAAGCGTTTCATCCAGCCGCTCAATCAGTTGCCTTGCCTTTTCTCCCTGCACGGATTTGCCGAGCAGCCCCTGCAGCAGGGCAAGCGTTTGGAGCGGCTGGCGCAGATCATGGCTCGCCACAGCAAGGAATCGCGATTTGGCGACCGTCGCAAGCTCGGCTTCCTTTTTCGCATCATCGACCAGCTTGGCCGCGTGCTTGCGTTCGGTAATGTCCGTGAAAGTGATGACAACGCCCTCTATCCCGTCATCATCGGTGCGGTAGGGCATGATCCGCCGGGTGAACCAGACGCCGCCGTCCGTCTCGATCTCACGGTCAATCGGGGTGAGATCATCCAGCACTTTCCGGGCATCATCGCCCAGCGCTATGTCTGCTGCCAGCGAATGGAGATCGGCAAGCGGTCTGCCGATATCGCCGGGTATCACGTTGAAAAGGGATTTTGTCGCAGGTGTGAAAAAGCGGATGTTGAGCGCCGTATCCAGAAACAGCGTCGCCACATTGGTGCTGTAAAGAACGTTCTGAAGATCGTTCGAGGTTGTCCGCTGCCGCTCCAGAGTTTCCTGCAACTGGCTGTTGAGCGCTGTCAGTTCCTCATTCAGCGATTGCAGTTCCTCCTTGGATGTCAGCAATTCCTCATTGGTCGATTGAAACTCTTCGTTGACCGACAGCGCCTCTTCGTTGATCGCGCGCTGTTCCTCTCCCGACTTTTCCAGACTGTGAATCGCCCCCTGAAGCTCGGTACGGGTCGCTTCGAGTTCACTTTCGAGATCGCTGATGCGCGGACTTTCCAGCGGCATTGTGGCGGCCACGCGCTTGAGCGAAACGGCAGGCGCATCAATGAAGCAGACCAGCAGCAGTTCCTCGTCTTCGTTCTGCACCGAGCGGATGTCGATCATGAACGGCACGCCGCCATGCTTCCCGCCAGCGACAATGACGGGCGTCCTTTCCGGGCCGACGTGCCCCAAAGCCGTGCGCAGGCGCGTGCGCAGACCCTGGGGCGCCATATCAAGCAGATCATGGCTCGGATGCCCCGGCGCAAGCCGCAGGAAGCGCTCCGTTGGCCCCAGTGAGAAGAGGCACTCATGCTTTCGGTTGATTAGCACCGCCGCAGGCGCATGGCACTCCAGAACCAGCCGGCGGCACAGGTTGGCAAGGTCGCTCTGGCGTGCCAGCGGATTCGCCTTGGCAATAGGTGCCGGCGGCTGCACAGACTCGCCGGAATTCATCGAAAGCCCGATCCCATTGCTTCGCGCACGACCCGTATGGCGGTAGATCCGCTCGGCTTTGGAGACGATTTCGAACTGGCCTTCTGCCGTGCCGATCGTCTCCGCATTGCCAAGCAGCAAAATGCCGCCCTTGCGCAGCGCAAAGTGGAACAGGTCGATTACCTTTGTCTGGGCCTCCGGCCCCAGATAGATCAGCAAATTGCGGCAGGAGACCAGATCAAGGCGTGAAAATGGCGGATCGGCAAGCACATCCTGCACCGTGAACACCACAGCCGTCCGCAGTTCCGGCGACACTCGATAGCCGTGATCCTCATGGGAGAAAAAGCGTGACAGCCTTTCGGGCGATACATCCGCAGAGATTGTGTGCGGATAAAGCCCGTCCCGCGCTGCCGCGACGGCATCTGCATCCACGTCTGACGCGAAGACTTGCAGCTTTACATTGCTTTTCGCTGCCACAACCGCTTCGCGGAACAGCATGGCGAGCGAATAGGCTTCCTCCCCTGTGCTGCATCCGGCGATCCAGATGCGCAGCGGCTGATCGGCAGGCTGGCCAGCGATCAGGTCCGGAATGATTTTCGCGCGTAGTTGCTCAAAGACTTTGGGATCGCGGAAGAAGCTGGTGACGTTGATCAGCAAATCCTTGGCGAGCAGATCCAGTTCCTTCGGATCGACTTTCAGCGTGTCAAGATAGTCTGCCATCGCACCGGCCTTGAGGCCGGAGAGTGCCATCCGCCGTTCGATGCGTCGTTTGAGCGTGCCCATCTTGTACAGTGTGAAATCATGCGCGGTGGCCGTGCGCAGCAATTCGATGATTGCAGGCAGGCTGTCCGGCGTTTGCGGTGAAATCGCGTGCAGCTGGTCGCGGGCCATCAGCGCCTCGCCGATTTGGGCCACGGGCAGGATGATATCCACGATCCCGGTGGCGATTGCGCTGCGCGGCATCCCGCCATAATCCGCCTCTTCGGGATCTTGCGCGACAATGAATCCTCCTTTTTCATCAATCGCCTTCACGCCGATACTGCCATCAGCCCCCGTGCCTGAAAGGATGATGGCTGAAGCGCGCGGGCCATAAGCCTCGGCAAGCGAATGGAGCAGGAAATCAAAGGGCAGTCTCAGTCCGTGGCGGGCCAGAGGCTGTGAGATATGCAGCGCGCCCTTGCGCGTGGCGAGATAGGTGCCGGGCGGAATGATATAGAGATGGTCAGGCGCAATCCGCATCCCGTCTGCCGCCTCTGTCACAGTCATTGTCGTGTGCTTGGCCAACAGTTCCGCCATCAGGCTTTCATGGGCAGGATCGAGATGCTGAACGAGGATGAAGGCCATGCCCATGCCGTTCGGCAGCGCATCAAGCAGCCGCGCACAGGCATCCAGTCCGCCCGCAGAGGCGCCAATCCCCACTATGGGAAATTGGGGTGCTGGCGTGCGTTTCGGCATGGAAGCCATGTCCTTTTCGGGGAACTGCCCCTTGGCGGGAAACGTGACGATATGTCCGTCTTGTGCCGGGTCTGAGGACGCCGTCAGTAGCGGCGCTTTATGGAAGAATGTCAAACGCTTGCTTCTTCCCCGCTGCGGGAAGGGGAACAATCGCGCGCACCGGGCGTTTCATGTCGATCACCTCGGGAAACAGCTTATGCAGAAAACCCATGACACTTTGCCCGCAGACATCTGCATCCAGTCGGTCGAACCGCGCAACCGTCAGATTGCGGCGTTTGGCGGCTCAATCATCAACGCCATCAAAAAATCGACTTCGATCGGGGATGCTACCCCCGCTGAGCTGTGCACCGAGCTTCGCGCGGCGTGGATCAGCAGCTATCGTCCGCAGAATCGTACCTAGCGCCCAAGCAACAGCATCCTGCCAAGGACAAGTGATGACATCGCTCAGCATCCTGATTGCCGAAGATGAAGCGGTGATCGCCATGCTGCTTGGCGAAGTGCTGATCGGCCTTGGCCACGGCATCTGTTCAAGCGTGGCAACAGCAGACGATGCGGTGGCCGCTGCGCGCGAACACCACCCAGATCTGATTATCATCGATGCCGGCCTGCGTGATAGCAGCGGTGTTGATGCGATGGCCACCATTCTGCAGGAACGGAACACGCCCCACATCTTTATCAGCGGTGATAAGGCAGGAGTGCTGGCGCAGCGGCCCGGCGCGCTCGTGATCGAGAAGCCGTTTGACGAAAACACGCTCGTCGCCGCAATCGATCGCGCGCTTATCCGATAAGCAACTGGTCTGGCAGGGCATTGACGCCCCGCCAGACCAGCAGACGACCCGCTCAGGAGGCTGGTTTTTTGCTCGGTTTGGCTGCCGGTGCAGCAGTGCTGCCATGGATCAGCGCGCTGCCAAGCGCTGTCGCCGCGACTCCCACAGCCACGCCAATTGCCGCAGCACCGGCCAGTTTCTCATTGGTGGTGATGTGGTCAATCCGATCGCCGACGGCTTTCTTGACGGCTTTCATCTGTTTCTTGGCTGTTTTTGCGTTCAACATATCTATATTCCTTTGGGTAGGCCTAGTTGCAGCGGACGCCATCGCGACCGATTGAGCGGCCGATCAAGGCACCGCCCGCACCGCCAAGAATTGTGCCCAGCGTGTTGGAACCATTGGGCGCAATCGCCCGACCGAGCAGACTGCCCCCGAGCGCGCCGATAATCAGGCCCGTGGTGCCATCGTTACGGCGGCAATAGTAACGCCCGTTTGATCCGCGATAGATGCGGTCATCATTGGTCAGCCGGCGCTGCTGATAATAGCGGCCATCGCGGTAATAGCGGTCTGCCTGATAGCTGCCGTGGCGGCGATCAAACCGGTCATAGTCGTAACGGTTATAATCCTGCCACGCATAGCGCTGCTGGGCCTGGCGGCGCTGCTGCTGAGCGTGGCGCCGGTTGTCATGGCCGGTGAAACGCCGGTTGTCATGACGATCCCGCCGCTGATCGTTTTGCCAGTCGCCATCCTGCTGCCGGTGGTTGCTCTCGCTACGGTCGTCGCGTCGCGGCTGCGCGGATGAAGGCAGCGCCGGAATCGCAAGTGCTGCGATCAGTGCTGTGAATATCAGTTTGCGCATTGTCATTCTCCTTTGTGAAGAGAGAACAACCGAGCAGAGCGTTCGGGCGCGCGGCGGTGAAAATATAATTGGCAGGCCGCACCGCCAGCGCATCGTGATATGCTGACGGCTTTCTGGTCATGTTGTATTTGACGGCTCACCGGGTCTGGAGTCGGTCCTTGAGGAAGCGCGCCATCAGCGCATTGGCCTGATCAGTCTCGGGGATCGCCATGTATGCCCAGAAGGCGTGCGGCAGCCCGTCGAACACGACCATCCGCGCATCGACTCCCCGTTCAATCAGCGCACGACCAAAGATCGAGGTTCCGCTGAGCAGCACATCGCGGCTGCTGCTCACAAGCAGCGTCGGCGGAAAGCGGGACAGATCGCCATGAATTGGCGAGAGGATCGGATCGGTCGGGGCCGTCGTGCCGATATAGCTCGCAATCGCCCCGGCGAGCGTCTTGCCGCCCGTGGGAAGCGGCATCCAGGATTCCGAGTCACCGCTCTTGCTCAGATCCGCGCTGCCCGAGAAAAAGCCCAGGGCGGCGGGCATTGGCCGGTGCAGGCTGGTCAGCCGCGCCATGAGCTCACCGCCAAGCACGGCACCGGCCGAGGTGCCGAATACCCCGATCTGCGATGGCTTGCGGGTTTTCTCCAGCGCCTGATAGACAGCAAGGGCATCATCGAGGGCCGCCGGATAAGGGTTTTCCGGAGCCATCCGGTAAAGAACAGCCACGACCGGAATACCCGTCAACGCCGCAATCGGAATCGTCTCGGTCAGTGACCCTGAATCGATCTGGAAGCCGCCGCCGTGCAGGTTGAGCAATACAGACCCTTTGCCGAGAACCGCCATGCCTTTGGGATAGACAATCCGCACCGGGACACCCGCGATGACCGCCGCTTCGACGCGGACGCCGTAGCGCTTCGTCAACCGCGCGCCCATCGCATCCTGCATCCCGCCGATCATTTGTCGTTGCAGCGCAACCGGAGGCATCGGATTGGGCATCGGTGCCTTGGCCATGGCCGACGCCATGGCCCGGCCTTCGGGACTGACGGTTTCGGGCATCGGCCAGGTCAGGATGTTGCGGTTTGTTGGCTGTTCCTGAAGCTGTGCTTGCGCCGTCTGCGCCGGCGCCGGGCCTGTGCCGGCAAGCAGCATCGCGCAACCGAATGCGCTGTACCAAAGGGGCCTGCCTCTGCTGTTCGTTGTGCTTGTCATGCTTCCACTCCTGTTGCGGACACGGGTCCGGGTGTTGGTTCAACTGTCTGGCTGATTTCATGATGTGGCTCCGGCCAGGCGAGCAGCACGCCCAGCGCAGCGAGCACGGCCATTGCCAGATAGGCAATGGAAATGCCGTGGGACCAGAGCAGCCCCGAGCCAGCGGTCGAAATGGCCAGTGCCACCCCAAGCAGGACCGCGTTCAAGCCTTGGGCCGCAGCACTTGTCTGCAAGGGCACGCGCGTCGCGATGACAAGCATTGTGCCAAGTATGGCGCCTGTTGACGTGATGCCATGCAGCAATTGCACGGCAAATAGCACGCCAAGGCCAGGCGCGCTGGCCATGATGATCCACCGGAGCGTTGCGGCAACCGCCGCTATGCAGATCAGGAGGCTCGGATCGCGGCGACCAAGCAGCTGTGCGCCAAACCAGAAAGCCAGGATCTCGGCGCTCACCGAAAACGCCTGCAGCGATCCGATCATTCCGGTCGAGATGCCTTGCGCGCTCCACTGGATCGCCCCGAAGCTGTTGAGCATTCCGTGGCTGCCCATGATCATGGCTGCCGCAATCATTGCGCGCATCAGCTTGCGATCGGCGATCACATCGCGCCATTTTCCCGGAGCATCGGCCTCTGCGGACACCATTTCGCGGTCGGAGGGAAGCTGCGGTGCCACAACCACTGGCAGCAGCAGCAGCAGTGCGACAAGCCATGGCAGCGCTTCAATGCCTGTCTTGCCGAAAACCCATCCGGCCGAAGCCGTCGAGATCACCACCGCGATCGAACCCCAGACACGCATCCGCCCAAAATCGAGAGCATGGCTGCGGACTGCCATCACAGCGTACGCGTCTGTCAGCACGGGGATTTGATCCCACATGATCGAGAAGGCGAGCACGACGGCGATCCGCCCGGCATGATCGGGATGGCCGAGCAGCAAAAGGATCAGCATTGCCGACAAAATCGCTGTCACCATGATGGCATTGCGCACCTGACCATGCTTTCCGGCCCATGCGGAAAATGGGGCGACGGTCAGAAGCCGCAGAATCAATGGAATTGCCAGCAACACGCCGATCTCGCCCGACGAGGCGCCCATTTTTTTGAGCCACAAGGGGATGAAGGCGAAGAAGCCGTAGTGCAGGTAAAGCGCAAGATAGAGTCCCGATATGCCCAACGAGAGCCGCAGGGCAGTGCGACCGGGAACGGAAACGCCCGCTCCGCCTGTTCGCATCGGATCAGCGCCCATTGTCATTTTCCATTCGCCCTATTGTCTTTCGCGTCGCGTTGATTGATATCGATGTCATAAAACGGGAGAGGTTGTTTATGCTCGATACCGACATCGCCACATTTATTGGTGAACCGGCACCGCTGCCGCCGCTGAGCGCGGAAATCATCCCGATGATCCGCGCTGGCATGGCTGCGGCAGGGCAGGCATTGACCGGGGCCGAGCTGGCAACCGTTCGCGATTTCGATGCCGATGGCGTGCCGGTCAGGCTGTATCTGCCGACGACGGGCACACCCCTTCCGCTGCTTGTCTTCCTGCACGGCGGCGGTTGGATGCTCGGCAATCTTGACACGCATGATGCCATGAATCGGCATCTGGCCGCGCGATCGGGGTGTGCGATCCTGGGAGTGGAATACAGTCTGGCGCCCGAACATCCCTTTCCAGCAGGTCTCAGCGACGTGAACGCCGCGTTCGCCTGGGCTTGTCGTGAAGCCCGGGCACTTGGTTGCGATCCGGATCGTGTCGCGCTGGGCGGTGAAAGTGCTGGTGCCAATCTTGCCGCTGCCCTCACGCTGCAGTTGCGGGACGGAGGCAGGGATCAGCCGCTGTTCCAGTTGCTTGTCCATCCCGCCACGGATCTGGCGCTGACGCTTCCATCGATGGAGACGATCAAGGTTCCCGGCCTGACGCGTGACTATCTCGAAGCGTGCCGATCGATGTACATTGGCCGCACGGATTTCGCCGATCCGCGCATCTCCCCACTGCGTGCCGCGCGGCATGACGGATTGGCCCGGGCAATCGTGCTGACCGCGGGAGAAGATCCGCTTCGTGACGACGGAGAGGATTATGCCGCAACGCTGGCCCGGGCGGGAGTCGAGACCCTGATGAGCCGCCTGCCCGGCTTGCCCCACGGCTTTCTGTTCCTGCCGATCACAATACCCGCAGTATCGCGCTCGTATGACTTGATTGCCGGCTTGCTCCGCCGTTACTTTGCCAAAATTTGAGAGGCTCGGGACAAATTCATGACAATGCACAAGTCCGGCAATGCGGGCGAGCGGCCTACCATGGAAATGGTCGCTGCGCTGGCCGGCGTTTCCAAGATCACAGTGTCGCGGGCGTTGCGGGGGAGCGATCTGGTACGCGCAGAGTTGCGCGAGCGGATTATCAGGATTGCGAGCGAAGCCGGCTATCGCATGAACGTTGCTGCGCGGAGCCTGCGCACGCGGCGCACGCAGACGATTGCCGTGGTGATCGAGCAGCTTGCGCGTCACGATCGTCCGATTACCGATCCGCTGTTGCTGACGATGATAGGCGGGCTGCTGGAAGTGCTGACTCCTGCCGACCACGCGATGCTGCTGACCACCGTCGATCATTTTCTCTCCTCCAACGCCATTGGCGCAGACGGGATCGTCGTGCTGGGACAGGGAGAAGGCGGACGCAGCCTGGCGCAAGTCGGCACCTTCGGGCTGCCGCTGGTCGCATGGGGAGCGCCGGTGGCGGGGCTCAACATCCCTGTAATCGGCAGTGACAACCGGCAAGGCGGACGGCTGGCGGCCGAGCATCTGGTTGAAACCGGACGAAAGCGACTGTTGTTCTTCGGCGACGCCCAACACCCCGAAATTGCGGGACGTCTGGAAGGCGTGCGCGAAGTGCTGGCCGCCAGCGCGGCGGCGCTGGTTGGCGTGATCCCTTGCGCGTTCTCGATCGAAGGCGGCGCGTTGGCGGCGCGCACCGCGCTTGCTGCCGGCACCGGATTCGACGCGATTATCGCGGTCAGCGACTTCATCGCCGCCGGCGCGTGCGACATGCTGGTCGCGCACGGAATGAAAGTACCCGGCGACGTCGCGATCATCGGCTTCGACGATACGCCAATCGCCGGCGCGCACCGCCCGTCGATCACATCGGTACGACAGGATGCCACCGCCGCTGGTCGCGCGCTCGGCAAGGCGATCCTTGGTCTGGTTGACGGAACCGAACCCAATCCGGTCGTCACGCCGCTGCCGGTCGCGCTGATCGCGCGCGAAAGCAGTGGCTGAAGGCAAAGCGCGCACCAGCATCAGACCAGATGCGCACCAAAGAACCGGGCCAATGCCTCGAACGTCTCACGCGCTTCGGGCAACGTCGTCGCCATGTGATGCGCGTGCCACATCCCGTCGAACTGGATCAGCGACGCCTCCACGCCCGCAGCCAGCAGGCGGCGATGCATCACGGTGACCGAACTCGCCGCGAAATCGCGCGTGCCGGTCACAAGCAGGCTTGGGGGGAACTGCGCCAGGAACTCGTAATGCGCGCCCGGAAAGACCAGCGGGTCGGCGGGATCAGCCGTTGAAAAATAGGGCAAGGCGCTCAGGCTGGGCGGCTCCGCACCCTCCGAAGTGCCCGAAAACGCACTCGCGCTCGCGGCCGAATCACCTGCCATTTCCAGGCCCGTGCCACACAGCATCGCAATCGCGCCAGGCACCGGGATGCCGTCAGCGATCATGCGCGACACTGCCTGTGCGGTGAGGATGCCCCCCGCCGAACATCCGTAAATGCCAATGTTCCGCGCCGCCAGTTGCTGGCACAACGCGCCATACACAGCCAGCACATCGTTGACCGCTGCGGGAAAGACCTGTTCGGGTGCGAGGGCGTATTCGACCGCGATGACGCGCATGCCTGCCGTGGCTGCAACCGGAACGGCTTCCAGAAGCGCGCCTGCACCCCTGCCCCACATGAACGCGCCGCCATGCAGGCAAAGCAATGTGCGACCATCGGGTGCACTGCCGGGCGGGGTGACAATGTGGACGCGAACCCCGGCGATGTCCTCCTGAACAATATCGACCGCATAATTTTCAAGCGCAGTATCCAGATGGCCCTGATTGAAGGCGTCATAGTGCCGACGCAGCGCAGCAATATCACCCGCAGGCGCAAGCGGGGCTTCGCCCATGGCGCGGAACAGATTCACAGCCTGCGCGCTCACCCAGGGGGCGAATCGATAGGGATCGATCATGGCATCCTCTTCTTCTGCTATCGATAGCAGCATCTTCGATCACACGATAATACGCGAAACATGGCCTAGTGCAAGCCTTATTGACATCGATATCATTTTGTCCTAGCAACCTGTTTCGACCGGCGAGAAGGCTGGCATATTTTTGATGGGAAGGATGAATTCCATGCGTACAGCACTCGCTTTGACACTCGCCGTCAGCAGCAGTCTGGTTCCGGCGGCCGCGCTTGCGCAGTCAGGTCCAGCCACGACGGCTGACGATACCGCCCAATCGGCTGATGGCCTTGGTGACATCCTCGTTACGGCGCGTCGCCGGGAGGAGAATCTGCAGGAGGTGCCCATCGCGGTGACGGCGTTCTCGCCCGAAGTGCTGGTGCAGAAGGGCATCACTGATCGCACATCGCTCGCTGACAATACGCCGTCCCTGTTCACAATCAGCGGTGGCTATCCGCGCGAATTCGCGTTCTTCGCATTGCGCGGCCAGGGCCCGGCTTTCGGATCGACACCCGGCGTTATCAACTATTTCGCGGAAGTCCCCAACAACCTCAACATCGATGGTCGGGTTGGCAGCTTCTACGATCTCGCCAATGTTCAGGTGCTCGCAGGCCCGCAAGGGACATTGTTCGGCAAGAACGCAACCGGCGGGAACATCCTGTTCGAACCGGTCAAACCTCAGGACGGGTTCGGAGGCTATGTCCGTGCGGAATATGGCAACCGTGACGATCGCCGGGCCGAAGGCGCGATCAATATTCCGATCGCTTCGGACACAGTGTTGTTGCGCGTCGCCGGAGAGATTGGCCGCCGCGACGGTTACACGATTGATGTCGGCCCGAATTTTGCCGGCAAGGATTATGACAATCTCCACTATGAAAGCTTGCGTGTCGGGCTGACACTGCGGCCAGCGCCCGGCGTCGAGCTTTATACGGTCGCGCGCTTTTATGATTCCAATAACAATGGCGGCGGCACCGTGCTGGGCGCACTCAACCCTGTGAACGCGTCGATCGAGGGATTGTTCTATCCGACGGTCGCCACTCAGGTGGCCGACCAGCAGGCGCGCGGGCCGCGGCACGTGTCTTACGATCTCGACCAGTTTTCGCGGACCAAATACTGGCAGGTGCTCAACCAGGCGTCGGTCAAGCTGAGCGACGCGCTCACCTTGCGCAACATCATCAGCTATTCCGAGTTCCGCAACAAATATGGCTATGATTATGATGCGACGCCGCTGCCGCTCGCCGGGCAGCTCAGCCGGTCAATTTGGACGACCGCACCCAATTTCTTTACTGAGGAATTGCAGCTTCAGGGCACGGCGCTCGACAAAGCCATCGCGTTTTCGGTCGGCGGGTATCTCGACAAGCAGACATGGCATGACCCTTCGGGCATTGAACAATACACATATTTCCCGATCGGCACCCTGATCCCGGCCGTTTCAGCTTTTGCGACACAGAGGACCAACAGTCAGGCGGTCTTCGCGCAGGCGACGGTGGACCTGGGCAAGCTGACCCCGTCACTGACAGGCCTCAGCCTGACTGGGGGCCTGCGCTACACATGGGAACACACCTATGTATCGACAACGATCATCGCGCCGCCAGCCGTCGTGGGCACCGCCGACAGCAAATATCCGAGCTATACCGCCACGCTTGATTACGACGTAACGCAAGGGGTTCACATCTACGTTACCGCGCGCGACGCCTACAAGTCCGGTGGCGTCAACGGACCGGTGCCGGTCGGATCATCCTTCCGCACATTCCCGCCCGAACGCCTGTCAGACGTCGAACTGGGAATGAAGTCGCAATTCACCCTGGGATCCGTGCAGGTGCGTGCCAACATCGCCGCCTATCGCGGCATCTATGACAACATCCAGCGCACCACGACGGAAACGGTGAGCGGCGTTGCGCTGAATGTGACGCGCAGTGCCGCCAAGGGCAAGATCCAGGGCCTGGAGTTCAACGGCGCGATTGTGCCCGTTCGTGGTCTGACGCTTAACGGAAGCTATTCCTATATCGACGCCCAATACACGCAGGTGACGGATGCCAGCGCGGGCGCCATCCTTGCGGGATCGCCATTCCCATACACGCCGAAGCACAAATTCTCGATCGGTGGCAATTACCAGACGACGGTGGGCGGCGCGGGCGATTTGACGCTGTCGGCAAACTATATTCGGCAAAGCAGCGTTTCCACCGCACAGACCAACGCGTCTTTCTACCGGTTTCTGCCCGCTTACGGCGTACTCAACGCCAATATCGATTTGCGCAACGTCGGGGGCAAGCCCGTTGATATCGGCCTGTTCGTGACCAACCTGACAAAAACGACCAAGCCCGTGGGTGTGCTTGATCAGTATAACGGCTTTCCTGGGCCGGGCACGGTGGGTCTGACCTATATCGAACCGCGCATGTTCGGCGTGCGGATCGGGTATCATTTCGGGAACTGAACCGTGACTGCGGGCACCCCCAAACAGCCGCCCTTCGCGCTGACCCTCAGCGCGGAGGCGCGGGAAATCATGACGCCGATGCTCGATCCGGCGGCAGCACCGGTCATTACCCCGGAGATGTTGCAAGATCCGGCAACGCTGGCCGTTCTCCGCGCAATGACAAGGGAGATGCTCAAGCCGATCGAAGAAGCGCGCGCGGTTCGCTACGACGTAGAGATCGCGGACGATGTCATGGGCGGTGTGCCGGTAAAGCTGATCCGCAAGGCCGGATCGGCAGCGCAGGAACGACTGCTGATCAATTTCCACGGCGGCGGCTTCGTGATCGATTCCGGATCGCTCAGTGAATCGATACCGATCGCGACGCTGACTGATATACCGGTGGCGACCGTGTATTACAGGCTCGCCCCCGAAAACCCCTTCCCGGCGGCGGTTGACGACGCGCTTGCCGTGTACCGCGATGCTCTGACCCGCCGCGCCGCAACATCCATCGGGATTTTCGGAACCTCGGCGGGCGCGGTGCTCAGCCTTCAACTACTTGCCCGATTGAAGGCAGACGGGTTGCCGATGCCGGCTGCTGCGGGAATCTTCTCGGGCGCGGGAGACCTCTCGGTTGCTGGCGATTGCGAAGCCTATCTGCCCCCTCTGAGCACGGGGCAAAGCAGTGTCGAAATGGTCGGAAGCTATTGCGCCGATACACCGCGCAGCGATCCGATGCTTTCGCCCGTCTTTGGAGACCTAAGCGGCCTGCCGCCCGTATTGCTGATGGCAAGCACGCGGGATCAGTTGCTAAGCCATACGCTGATCACGGACCTCGCGCTGCGCCGCGCTGGCGTAAATGTCGATCTGCGGGTTTATGAAGGCATGATGCACGCCTTCTGGGCATGGATCGAATGCCCCGAAACCGAAGTCGCGCTGGCGGCACAGGCGGGGTTTCTGATGCGGCACGTCGGCGGATGACATCGGCTATTCTTGACGGCGTTGGCCCCTCCACGCCGCCTGACCTTTTACGAGCGATCCGTGACGGGGGCGATGGCGTGCCCGTCCGCCGCGCCCACGCATCCCCAGGGGCCGTAACCGGCATCGTCCAGAAATTTGCGAAGAGCCATGCCGAAAACCAGACCCGCTAAGGCAAGCCCTGCAGATCTCTATGGACCGCTGCTGGCCCGTGTCCAGGGCAGCGGCATACTGGCGGACGGCAAGACCTTCGTTGACGCCGTGCCGGTACGGCCGATATCGGAGATCATGGCGGATTTCGCGAGACTGCCTGATGACGATGCGGACTTGCTGCGCTTCGTGATCGCCAACTTCGATCTGCCACCATCGGCAGTTTTCCCGGTGCCGGGGCCCCCGGGGCCCCCGGTGCAGCCGCTGCGTGCTTATATCCGGTCGATGTGGTCGCACCTTGCCCGTAACCCGGAATCCGGGGCGTTCAATTCCTCCGCGCTTCCGCTGGCGCACTGGCATGTCGTGCCCGGCGGGCGCTTTCGCGAACTATATTACTGGGACAGCTTCTTCACGATGCTCGGCCTGGTCCGGGACGGGGAGTCCCGGCTCGCTGCCGGCATCGTCAATACCATGACTGATCTTATTGAGGGTCATGGCCATGTGCCCAACGGCAGCCGAACCTATTATCTTGGCCGCTCTCAACCACCGCTGTTCCACATGATGGTTGCCCTTCTCGACGACCAGAACCCGGAAGTCGCCCAGCGCAGGCTGGCCGCGATGAAGCGCGAACATGCCTGGTGGATGGACGGCGAAGCTGGCCTCGCACCCGGGGCTGCCAGCCATCACGTTGCCAGGCTCGCAGATGGGAGCGTTCTCAACCGGTATTGGGATCCACGAGACACGCCTCGCGACGAGAGCTGGCGTGAAGATGTGGAAACCGCACTCGGCATCGGGCGGATCGCCTCGCACGTGTATCGGGATCTTCGGGCGGGCGCTGAAAGCGGCTGGGATTTCTCGTCGCGCTGGCTGGATGGCACGGATTTGGCATCGATCCGGACCACGGCGATTGCACCAGTTGACCTGAATGCGTTCCTCTTCGGTCTGGAAACCGCCATCGCTGCGGGCGGTGACGCCGATGCGGCGCACTATGCCGAACGGGCGGCCCTGCGTCGCGACGCGATCCACCGGCATCTGTGGAATGAAGCTGAGGGGCATTTCGCCGATTACGACCTGGAACTGCGCGCCATTCGCCCGTGCGCAAGTGCTGCCGCGCTCGCGCCACTTCTGGCGGGCCTTGCCACCCGGCATCAGGCCGACGCAACAGCGCGGTTCGTGCAGGACAGGTTCCTCGCGCCAGGTGGCCTGCGGACGACATTGATTGACAGCGGCCAGCAGTGGGACAGCCCCAATGGCTGGGCACCGCTGCAATGGATCGCTGTTGCCGGGCTCAGGCGTTACGGACATGACGCGCTGGCAAGGGAGATCGCCACGCGCTGGATTTCCACAGTTGACGCAACCTATGCCACTACCGGCCTGCTTTATGAGAAATACGATGTGGAGGCCGCAACCATCGGCCATGGTGGCGAATATGCGCCGCAGGTCGGGTTCGGCTGGACGAATGGCGTCACTGCGGATTTCATCGATGCGTTTTTGCGCTGAAACGCAAGTGCAGGTTACCGGCTTATACCCGACGAACCTTCGGCATTCCCGCGCTCACTGCAACACAATCTGGTTGACCGTGCCGCGCGCCAGCATTCTGCCAATCGTGTCGATGAGGTTGGCCATTGCCACGGGCTTTTTGATCACACCATCGGCCCCGGCGGAGGTGCATCTCTGCTGAAGATCAACGGATGTGTCGGCCGTGACGACAACCACCGGCAGCCGCGCCTTGTCATCCGTGCGCTGGCGGATATGGCCGATGGCAGTCAAGCCATCCATGCCGGGCATCCGGAGATCCATCAGGATTACATTATAATCGTCGCCATCGATTTTGAGGAGTCCCGCCTCTGCGCTGTCGGCTTCGTCCATCGACGCGCCGACTACATCGAGCATATCCTTTACAACGCGACGATTCATCGCATCGTCATCGACGAACAGGATCTTCATTGCAACGTTCCCCCGCACCGATGGGTTTCAGAATGACTTGATCGGCGCCAGCGGCAAACATCTGCGCGACGGTCAATTGATCGCTGGGTGCCGCCAGCAAAGACACGCGTGCGCCGATAGCCCGCGCCTGAGCAATGATCGAGCGGATGCCATCGATAGCCGGAACATCTTCGCTTTCCGCAGAGCCTCCTTCAATCACGACATGGTCAAACGGATCCACCAGCATCCTTTCGACGGCCTGATCTGCGGAAATCGCGAAGTCGAGCGAGCGCGTCTCCGGTGTCAAAAGCATGCGCATCAACGCATGCCCGGGAAGATGCCTATCGACCAACAGAAGCGCGGCATCGTCCAGGCGTCTGGCCCCGGCATCCGCCCCCTCAACCATCCGCACCAGATCATCCCCAGCGGCTTCAACCGGCAGGGTGAGGGTAAAGCAGGCACCTTCGCCCGTTATGCTCGAAACCGCGATGTCGCCGCCCATCGCGACTGCCAGTTTTTTGCAGATCGAAAGGCCGAGGCCCGAACCGGAAAACTGTCGGGTCGTGGAATTGTTGACCTGCGTGAACGCTTCGAAAATCATGGACTGGTTTTCGGGGGAAATGCCTATGCCGGTGTCTTTAACAGCGAAGACAACTTCATTGCCCAGGTTTGACGGCGCCGCGCTGACCGTCAGTGTCACCTGGCCCTGATCAGTGAATTTTATGGCGTTGGACAGGAGATTGGACAGGATCTGTCCAAGACACCCCGCATCGACGCGAACCCGGTCCGGCACGCCACTGGTCAAGACCGTGAACGCCAGACCCTTGTTCGCGGCCGCCTCACGCCAGAGGCCGCATGTTTCGGTGAGGAGCCTGGACAGGCTGGCTTCGGCAATATCCACGCTCACCACGCCCGTTTCCATCTTCGCGACATCAAGTATCTCGTCAACAAGCGTTTTCATGGTGTCGCCGGCGCTGGCAAGCAATTGCACCCGTTCGCGCACGTCGCGTGCCAGCCGTCGGTCTGCCAGCAGCACTTGCGCCATCCCGAGTATGCCGTTGAGTGGCGTCCGGATTTCATGGCTGGTTGTTGCGAGAAAATCGGTCTTCGCCTTCAGCGCCTTGCCAAGTTTGATGTTGGTGGCGCCAAGCGCCGTGTTCGCAGCCCGAACCTCGTCGCGGCTGCGGCAGATCGAGATATAGCCAAATGAGAGCAAACCGAAAATGACCAGCAACGCCGTACCTCAGGGGCCGCAGAGGGCGCGCCCACATTCCATCGTGCAGATGGCTATGCACCTTGACACTTATAGAATAATAATTCTATTTTTAAGGTGCGATGGGAGTATCGCGACAGGGATGGCTGCCAAATTTCTGTCGATACTCGAGTGGAGAGCGCCAGGCGGTGAACAATTTCCAGATTCTTGTCGTCGGTGGCGGAATAGGCGGGCTGTCGGCCGCGATTGCCTTGCGACGGGCGGGAAATGCCGTGACAATCGTGGAGCGCGATCCGCACTGGTCAGTCTATGGTGTGGGTATCATCCAGCAAGCCAATGTCGTGCGGGCGATGGAACAACTGGGTGTGCTCGACGCCTTTCTGGATGCCGCTTTTGGTTTCGACGCGGTGGAAATCTACCTCCCCAATGGAGACCGCGTCGCCCGTGTGCCTGCACCCAGCCTGGTGCCGGGCAGGCCGGCCAATGTCGGGATTGGCCGGCGCGCGTTGCAGAGGGTGCTGGCGGAAAGCGCAAAGGCGCTGGGCGTCGGGATACGGTTGGGGCTGACTGTCCAGATGCTGACCGATTACAGCGCAGGCGTTGATGTGTGTTTCAGCGATGGCCGCGCGGAACGCTTTGACATCGTGGTCGGCGCCGACGGCATTTATTCCCAGATTCGCGACATGATCCTGCCGGATGAGGACAAGCCCCAATTCACCGGGCAAGGCGTGTGGCGGTACAATTTCCCCCGCGCGCCTGATCTTGATGCGCTGCATGTCTATAACGGACCGACCGGGGCCGGCATCGTGCCCATGAGCGCGGCGCAGATGTATCTGTTCGCGACCACGCCGGAGCCGGGCAACCCCGCCTATCCCAGGCAGGGCCTTGCCGCCGCGATGCGGGAAAAGCTTGCCCGGGCTGCCCCCCGGATTCAGGCGCTCGCCGCCCGGATCAATGACGATGATGGCGTGGTCTATCGTCCACTGGAGGCGATGCTGGTAAAGGGGCCATGGTCAAAGGGGCGGATCGTCTTGCTGGGTGATGCCGTCCACGCCACCACGCCCCATCTGGGCCAGGGTGCGGGCATGGCAGTTGAGGATGCCCTTGTGCTCGCTGACGAGCTTTCGAAGGCCGCCGACCCCGAATCCGCCTTCGCCGCCTATCGAGACCGACGCTATGACCGGTGCCGCTACATTGTCGAGAAATCGCTGGAGATTTGTCACGGCCAGATCGGAAAAGGGCCACCCATAGACAACCACAAGGCGACTGCGGAGATGTTCGCGCTCGTCTCGCAACCCATTTGATCTTCACATTTTTCAGGAGAACCGATCATGAGCCGCGTTACTGAAATTCGCTATGTCGGATATGCCGTGCCAGACCTTGACGCGGAACGCGCTTTCTATGCCGACCAGTGGAAACTGGTCGAGGCCGGTGAGATGGACGGCATGATCCATTTTGCCGCCGATGGCGGCGAAGAAGGCTATGTCGTGCGCTTGCGTCAATCCGATCAGCAGCGCGTTGACGTGATCACTCTTGCTGCTGACAACCGCGATGACGTCGATGCGCTGCACCAAAAGGTGGCCGCATCCGGTTGCAAAGGCATTTTTGCGCCCAGGGAATTGGGCACGCTGGGCGGGGGCTATGGCTTCCGCTTCTTTTCCCCCGACGGCCTGCCCTTCGAGATTTCCAGCGATGTTGCCCGCCGCCCTGCCCGCGCACTGGCGCGGTGGGAAGGTGTGCCGCAAAAAATCAGCCACATCGTGCTGCATTCGCCCGATCACAAAAAGCTGGTGGAATGGTTCTGCGATGTGCTGGGCTTCAAGGTGTCGGACTGGCTTGGCGATTTCATGTGCTTCCTGCGTTGCAACTCCGCGCATCACCGCATCGCCATCCTGCCCGGGCCGCCCTGCCTCAACCATGTTGCCTATGACATGCTGAGCGTGGATGACATGATGGTCGGCGTCAGCCGCCTGAAGCAGAAGGGCACGGATATCCGCTGGGGGCCAGGACGCCACACGGCAGGCAACAACACGTTCAGCTATTTCACCACACCCGCCGGTTTCGCCGTCGAATATACTTCGGAACTGGAGCATGTCGATTTCGAGAACCACCTGCCCACCGTGCATGTCCCCGGCCCGAAACTGATGGATCAGTGGGGCATCGGTGTCGGCGGCCCGCAGACCATGCCGCATCCAGCGCCTGACAAGGGTTTGTTCCAGGCGTTTGAGGCATGATCCGCGCCCTTGCGACGGGATTGGCTGCGGTTATGCTGGTGGGGGCCGCACCTCCTGACGCCACCGCAAGGAATCGCGCGGTTATCAGCGATTTCGCCCGGCTCTTTTATGGGGAGAAGGACGTGCGCAAGGCGTTCATGACCTATGTCGTGCCCGCCTATATCCAGCATAATCCCGGCATTGCCGATGGGCGCGACGCCGCGATTGCCGCGCTGGAACCGATGTTCTCCCGGCCCGGGGCGGTCTTTGATGTCAAGCGCATCATCGTTGATGGAGACTATGCCGTGATTCATCTCCATGGCCGGGGTGATCCCGCGTCTGCGGGGGGCGCTGTGGCCGATATCTATCGCCTGAAGGACGGATTGATCGTGGAGCATTGGGATGTCCTGCAACCCATGCCTGCAACCTCAGCCAACCCCCATCCCATGTTCTGATTTTGAGGATGCGTTGGCCCTGTCTTGACGTTCAGGACAGGGCCACAGCGCCTTCCCCTTGCCGCGAGGGAAGGGGAAGGCGCTGCGGATTTACGCCGCCAGGGCCAGTTCCTTGCTATCCTTGGTCGTCGGCACGAAAGGCAGGTAACTTACCCGCATCCGCACCGCGAACTCGATCTTATGCTTTCCCGGAGCGAGGCCACCGGGCTTCAGCGCGATGATCTTTGCCTTTTCGCCAAAATTCCAGCGATCATCATAGACTGTTTCCATCTGGTCCAGTGAGTAGGTTTTGCCGCGCACATGGAAGCGCACATCCTCACGGGCCACCGCTTCACCGTCAGCCGTGATCGCGATATCCTCTACCATCGAAAGGCCGAGGCCCCGATAATAAGGCAGGCGGCCGTAGAAGGCGAAGCCATTGTCATTGCTCTCGAGGCTGTCCTCGACGATCATTTTATTGTCCATCATGGGATCAGTCTCCTTTAAGCGGCGAGCGCGGTGGGCAGCGGCTCACCGATCAGATTGGCAAGCATGACCTGCTGGCGACGGACCTGTTCGACGGAGTCCGGCTCCATCGCATCCTCGATCCAGCGATTGCCCTCATATTCCGAGCAGATATAGCCATCATAGCCACCCTGCTGGAGCACTGCGACGATCTTGTCGTAAGGGATGCTCGGTTCCACATAATCGGCGGTCATTTCATAGAATTTGCCATGTATGTTGCGGATCATCGGCATATAGTCGAGCATCCGCTTCGGCTCGAACGCGGCATTGTGGCGCAGCGTTTCAGCCATCGCGATGGCGGGGCCAGTGCCACCCATCTGCTGGACATTGAGAATGACATATTCGCTGAGGACGCGATCCGCATAGGCCTGTTCGACATAATCGGCGATGGCCTTGGGCACGCCGATCCGCATGAACTTTTCTTTCCAGACCGGCGGAAATTTGTCGAGGAACATGCCCATGTCCGGCAGGAAGCCGAGCGCGGGCGACCCGCTCTTGTCGAACGCTTCGGCAAGACGAACAATCCAGGGATGATCGAAATGCAGGGGCGCGTGCACTTCGGTTAAAAGCATGATGCCCTTTTCCTCGGCATAGGGGGCAGCGCCCACCAGCACTTCGGGAGCAATGGAAACCAGGCTGCGAATATATTTCATCCCGAGCCGGACGCCGAGATCAATGTCATTGTGGACGCTGGCGATCTGCTCTGCCACTGGCATTTCGCGACCTTTGTAGCGCTTGTAATCCAGCATGTAATCATGGCTGACGGGCACGCAGTCATACTTCTTGATCAGGGCATGCCAGTTATCGATATCGGCATCGGCCACGGCATATTCGGGATGCCCCCAGAACGTCTGCTCACCGATGATTTCGATCCCGTTCGCGCCCATTTCGGCGCAAGTGCGAATGCAGTCTTCCAGGCTCATCTTGCCCTGGAACGTCTCATTCTGGAAACTGTAGAGGCTAACGCCCCGCTTGATCTTACTAGTCACGATTTGCCTCTCCATGTCTGCACGCTGTCAGCTTTTTCGGGGCGGGAAGGACGGCACCATGCAAGCCTCCCCTGGGGTCTGAGCCCTAATTAGAATATATATTCGTATAAATTGAAACGGTTGTCAAGGGGGCAAGGGTCCAAAAATCCGGGTTTGGCGCGCTTGACAAAACAGGAATTATTATCTTTATTCTAAAAAAGAAAATCAAGGGGAGGAGGCTTGCCGTGTCAAGAAACCTGTGGTGCGTTTTGCTGGCATTGCCGCTCGCGGCCTTTTTTGCGTTTGTCGGTTGGCACAAGACAGTCTCCCCGCTTTCCGACCTGGCCAAGCATGGCGCCTACACCGCCCATCTGCCCGAATGGCTGGGTCGGCTGGCCGGGGTGACCGAACTATTGTGCGCGCTGGCACTGGTCGCCGGAATCGTGCCACGCTGGCGATCCGCCGCCAAATGGGGCGCACTCTATGTGTTCGGGAGCCAGATTATCGCCGGCACCATCCACATCATGTATGGCGAAACCCAGTCGCTTCCCGCGAACGCCCGGTGGATGGCGATGGCGGCGGCCCTCTACGCGGTCTGCGTCTGGCGCAGGCACGAGACTGCGGACCGGGAGGAACTGGCATGAACCGGCGTAACGTTTTGACGGGCGCTGCCGCGCTTGCCGCCAGCGCGTCATTGCCGCTGCCGCTGATCGCCAAGGAAGGGAGCCGGGAGGACTGGCGACCGCTGTTTGACGGCAAATCGCTCGACGGCTGGACCTTCTATCAGGAAGGCATTGGCGACAGGGACATCCACAAGGCCGTCGTCATCAGGAATGGGGAATTACGCTTTCTTTCGCCGGCCTTCACCCGTGAAGACGCCCCTCCCGGCCATATCGCAACGGTGGACGAGTGGGAGAATTACCACCTTCGCCTGGACTATGCCTGGGGCACACGGCGCTGGGCACCTCGTGCGATCCAGCGGCGCAACAGCGGCATCCTCTATCACATGGGGCCGGAGCGCGACCGGCTTTTTCCCGATTGCGTGGAGTTTCAGGTGCAGGAAGGCGATGTCGGCGATGCGATTGTGGTGAACAGCCTGGCCCTGCAGGGGCCTCTGCTGGGCGGTACCCCGCTTTGGCCGAACTGGATCGAGGCTTTCCCTTCCACCTATCAGGAGCCGGTCAAGGCCGGGCCCTATGCCCGCCAATGGCACCGTCAATCGGGCAATTATGAACGGATGGATGGGTGGAACACGCTCGATCTCATCGCCTTTGGGGATCAGGCAGCGCATCTGGTGAATGGCCGGATCGTCAACACGCTGTTCAAGATGCGCAAGCGCGACGCGACAGGTGCGCTCGTCCCGATGACAAAAGGCCGGATCGCACTCGAGCTCGAATGGGCTGAAATCAGCTTCAGAAACGTCAAGATCAGGCCGCTCGATGCAGACGCGATCGGGCGGATCCGGAAACTGGGTTCGGATTGAAACAAGGAGAGACTGTATGAACAGGAATCTGGCTGCCATGGCAGCCTCGGCGGTGGCACTCGTACTGGCCGCCCCGGCACTTGCCAAACCCGATCCCCGCGTCGCCGAACTGGAAAAGCAGGTCGCCGCGCTCACGGCAAAAGCGCAATCGGCAGTGGATCGGGGCGATGTGGAAAATCTTTTTTCGCGCTACATGTATCTGCACAACGCGTTCATGGATCCCGAGATTGTCCCGCTCTGGGTGAAGAAGGGCACGCCGGGCGTCCGCGCGCAATATTCCAACAACGGCGTTTACACCAACTGGGACAATATCATGGCCTATCATGCCCAGCGGCCCGCGCCGAAGGGCAAGCTGACGTTTCACTACGTCGCCAGCCCATTGATCGAAGTGGCAGCGGACGGCCAGACCGCCAAGGGCATGTGGGTCATGTCCGGCGTGGAATCGGGCGTGACCGAACCGGAGGCCGCGAAAATGGCACCCGATTTCATGTTCGAAAAGGATGTGCTGGTCGATGGCAAGAAAGTGTGGATGCACGAAGTGCTGGTCAAATACGGCGTCGATTTCCTGAAGCAGGACGGTGTGTGGAAAATCTGGCACTTCCATTGCTTCGAAGTCGCGCGGTCACCGCACGGCATGGGCTGGATTCCGTTCGCCTCGAAATCACAGAATAATCCGTTTAGCGACGATCTGATGTATTTCGGCGAGGACGGCAAACCGGTGATGATGCCGAAGCCCGACGGCCCGGTGACAGTGCGCAACAATCCGTACCGGACGGATGGATCGCAAAAGCTGGATGCGCGCCCGCCAGAACCGTACCGGACGATCTGCGAAACGTTTGAGTATTGAGAGACTAGCAGCCTCTCAAATCGCCCCGTGCCGCGCGCGCGCCCTCCATCGGCCAGAACATCACAATCAGGATCTGCAAGACCAGCAACACCACCGTCCCGCCATAATAGGACCAGCGGATCGCGCCCCGCGCGGTATCGCTGACGGCTTGGGGGGCATAGTCGACCGACGCCAGCATGAAAGCGATGCCTGCTGTGCCCAGCGCCATGCCGACCTTCGTCGCAAGGCTGACTCCAGCCGAGAGCAGCCCCTCTTTGCGGGTTCCGAATTGCCGTTCATGGAAATCGACGGTCGCAGCGATCATGGTGAAGGCTGCGGTGATGGTGACCGATGTCGCCAGGCAGGCTGCGATGTATATCCCGAGGAAAAGTGACGGATTGTCCTCGCAAAACGGCAGAATCATGAACAGCAGGGCCGCCGCTCCCAGCACGGCGACGCATCCGTTGCGCAGCCCGGTCCGCGCGTAGAATGGCGGGGCGATGAATGACGACAGCAGCAGCATGCCTGCGATGGCGGGCATCATAATCGAGATCATCCAGGGCTTGCCCAGCACGTCGATCGCGAAATAGGGCGTGGTTGCCATCATCCCGCCGAAGCGGATGAAATAGATCAGGCAAAAGCCGAACGCGACCAGCCAGGCGCGGTTGCGGAGCATCTCGCCAATGGCAGGCAGGATCGGATATCGGGGGGAGGCATTGTCTTCGATCCGCTCTTGGCAATTGCGGAACAACGCCGTCAGCGCGAGCAGGGAAATGCCGCCGAACAGGATCGCGACTGCCAGAAATCCGCGTTGCTCATTGCCGCCGCCGAACAGCCCCACCAATGGGGTGGTGGCCGCCGTCCCCAGCACGACAGACACCGACGTGCCAATCGACCGCGCACCGCTGAGTTTCAGCCGGTCATCCTGATTGTCGGTCATCATCGGCATCAGAGCGGTATAGGGGATCGACCCTAGCGACATCAGAATACCCAGCGCCTTGAAAGTGAGAAAAGCATAGATAAGCTGCGCATTCTGGCCCCAGTCGGGCACGCTGAACACCGCGATAAACAGCAGCGCGTACGGAACTGCCATGAACAGGATATAGCCCCGCGTCCGCCCCCAGCGGCTGCGCGTCTTGTCCACCGCGATCCCGACAAGCATGTCAATCACCGCGTCCATCAGCCGTGCGATCAGGAAGATCGTTCCCACCGAAGCGGCAGGCAGCTTTACGATGTTGACATAGTAATAGAGCAGAAATCCGCTCGCCATATTGTAGGGCAGGCTGAAGCCGATATCGCCAAAGCCGTAGCTCAGGCGTTCCTTCAGCGTAAGCCTGACCGCGCTCACAGCCCGAGTGCCGCGCGGGTCTTGGCGAGCGATTGCAGCGTTGGCAGCGTCGGACGGTATTCCAGGCCAAGCGCCCCGTCATAGCCAAGCCGCTTCAGCGTCGCGATGGTTGCGGGCCAGTCGAGTGTCGCTGTGCCCGGTTCGTTACGGCCCGGCATATCGGCAATCTGGACGTGGTGGACCAGGTGTATCCGGCCGCTGAGCACGCGCTCCATATCCTCACCCATCGTCGCGGAGTGATAGACATCGTAAAGCAGACGCAGGTTCGGGCTTCCCACTGCATCAACCAGGTCAAGGCCCAGCGTCGTGCTCACCAGGTACATGCCCGGATGCTCGACACGGTCATTGAGCGGCTCGATGACGAGCATCACGCCCGCCGCTTCGGCCAAGGCAGCCGCCTGTGTAAGCGCGGAAACGGCCGCATCGAAATGGGCCTCCGCGCTCACGCCCTCACGGGTGAAGCCGGACGCGACAATCATCGGCGGTGACCCTAGCGCTTTTGCGGCAACAAGGCTTTCGCGCACGGCCGTGAGGAACTCCTCATGCTGGGCGGGATCGACAAGGCTGCGGCGCGGATCGACGCAGATGCCGGTGAGCTTTACGCCGGTTTCATCAAGCGCCTCCGCGACCGCTTCGACATCCTTGTCGCGCCACAAATGGAATTCGGCAAATTCGTATCCCGCTGCCTTTGCTGCCCGGATCCGGTCCGCCATGTCAGGATATTCGTCCGCAAACTGCCATTCGATACAGGGGGAAAGCTTCATGATAATCAACCTCTCAAGCCGCCACACGGGTGACGACGCCATTCAGGACAAAATGCCTGTTCAACGGGTGTCAATGCCGCGCCGGATCAGTCTTCCAGCCGGAATCCGATCCGCACCTGCACCTGAAATTCCGTTATCTTTCCGTCCGACACACTGCCGCGAATCTGGTTCGTTTCGAACCAGCCAATGTTTTTCATTGTCTTGGCGGCACGGCTGACGGCGTTCTGGACAGCCTCTCCGACACCGACTTTCGACGTGCCGACCACTTCGATGATTTTATAGACATTGTCGCTCATGACTCTCTCTCCTCATTCCGGGCTTCATCTACGCAATCGGATTCACAACCTGCCTTCTTTGAGCAGCCCGACGGCATGGTCGCAGGCCCTGGCCGTCAGCGCCATATAGGTCAGCGACGGGTTCTGGCAGGCGGAGCTGGCCATCTGGGCGCCATCGGTAACGAACAGATTGGGCACGTCATGGGCGCGGCTGAATTTGTCGAGCACCGACGTCGCGGGGTCGTCGCCCATTCTGGCTCCGCCCATTTCGTGGATCGCGGTGCCACCGGAACCGGCCCGGTCGAACCCCATGAAGACCTTGCCGCCGATCGCCTCCATCATTTTGGCGGCTTCCGACTTGGCGTCGGCGAGAGCTTTCGCTTCATTGTCGCCATGGGCAAATGCGACGTTCAGCAAGGGCATGCCATGCTTGTCGTTCTTTGCCTGATCGAGTGTCAGCCGGTTTGATGCCCGCGGCAGGCTTTCCGCGAAACCGACAAGCACCATCCGCCACGGCCCGACTTGCGTTGCGCGCGCCTTGAAATCCGCGCCCAGCCCGGCTTCGCGCTTTGCCGCCGTCCATCCGCTTTGCAGGGCACCGCCCTGATACGAATAGCCGCGCAGGAAATCGCCGTCCTTCTTTTCAAGGTTGCGGAAGCGGGGGATGATGATCCCCGTCGGGCGGTTTCCAAAGCTTGTGCGATCCTCGAACCCTGGAATCAGGGCCGCAACCGAAAGCGTCGTGGCATGATCCATGATGTGCGTGCCGAGCACTCCGCTTGTATTCGCAAGGCCGTTGGGAAACGCATCCGACTTCGACCGCAGCATCAGATGGACACTGTTGAAGGAACCGGCATTCAGGAAAATCATCCGCGCTGCATGGGTGCTGCGCTTGCCCGTTTTTGTGTCAATCACCCGGACGCCCGTTGCACGCCGGGTTTTGGGATCAACGTCAACCGCCTCGACAATGGTGTCGGTGACCAGCGTAAGATTGCCCGTCTTCTGCGCCGCTGGCAGCGTCGAACTCTGGGTGCTGAAATAAGCACCGTAGGAACAGCCGCGTGCGCAGATCGAGCGGTTCTGGCACGCGCTGCGCCCTTCCTTTTCCTGCGTCAGATTGGCGGTCCGGCCGATCGTGAGGCAGCGATCCGGCCATTGTGCCGCAATTTTCGCGCGCGCATGCTGTTCGACAACATTGAGCGCCATCGGCGGCTGGAAGATGCCATCCGGAAGCGCTGCCAGCCCCTCTTTGGCACCTGACACGCCGATGAAGGATTCAACCTTGTTATACCAGGGTGCGATATCGGCGTAGCGGATCGGCCAGTCGGTGCCGTTCCCGTCCGCCTTGTTCGCGCCGAAATCATAGTCTGACCAGCGATAGGATTGCCGACCCCATGTCAACGAGCGTCCGCCGAGCTGGTAACTGCGGAACCAGGTAAAATCGGTGCCGTCTGCGGTACTGTAGGGATTTTCGGCGTCGTTGACGAAATGATCCTGCGTGAACTCGGTGAAGTGGCGGTTCTTCACCTGTACCGCATATTCGCGCGCAAAGAGCGCGGCATCCCCCAAGCCGCGATAAGGCATGTCCCACGGGTTCTTCATCTCGTTCGTGTAACCGGACTGATGCTCAATCATCCGGCCCCGTTCGATCAGCAGAACCTTCAGGCCCGCCTCGCAAAGCTCCTTGGCGGACCAGCCGCCGGTGATGCCGGAACCCACGACAATGGCGTCGAAATCGCTCATCCGAAATCCACCGCTGTCCAGTCGCTCGCCCAGCTCTTGTCGCCGGGACGGAGTGGAATGTCAGGATCGAAGCGCCCGGGCACAAGTTCGTAGCGGAGCGCTTTTGTCGCGCCGGCCTCGCTTGTGAAATAGCCGGTAAGGATCAGGCCCTTGATCGTTTTCCAGGGAGAGGGAGGTGCGTCTGGCGCAAAGGCGATGGCATCGATTTTCGGCAAAGTGGATGCAGGATCGCGCCCGACCATTGTCTCAAGCCAGGCGCCATAATCATTGTGCGGGGGCGCGCCTGGCCCTTTCGGATCGGCCGTGCCACCCAGACCGTGCGCGAGCGCGAGCGCGACAAAGGCGGGAACGCCCGCATCGACCGCACCCGGCGTGTTTGTCCGCGGGATTACAAGATCGGAAACCCGGGCCAATAGCTGCATCTGCCCGGGCGACAGCGCGACCGGTTCGTCCCGTCCGACGCAGCCCCACAGGAATGCGGATGCCGCAACACTCATCGTGCCGATCAGCAGGGCGCGCCTGTTGCTCTGAAGTGCTTCGATAGCAGCCATACCTCTCGAATCCCTTGAATTAGAATTTCTATTCTTATAATAGCGACTCGAACTGGGTGTCAATGGATGGAAGGAATAAGCGATGCTCCGCATGTCGCGAATGCTGGAACAGGGGACCAGGGCACCTGACTTTTGCCTGGCCGATACGGACGGTGTTCTCCGCGGACTGGCCGATGTGCGCGGGGAGAAGGGGCTCGTGATTGCGTTCATCTGCAACCACTGCCCATTCGTTCTGCACCTCATCGACCATTTCGCCGCCAGCGCACGGGACTGGCAGGCGCGCGGGCTTGGCGTGGTTGCGATCAGCGCCAACGACACCGAAGAATTTCCGGAGGATGGTGCCGAATTCATGCCCGAATTCGTCCGCGAACATGATTTGCGCTTCCCCTATCTTTATGACCGCGATCAGCAGGTGGCGCTTGCCTATGAAGCGATCTGCACCCCGGATTTTTTCGTATTCGACGGCGATTTGAAGCTATTTTACGCAGGGCAATATGATTCCAGCCGCCCGAAGATTAACCGCCCCCCGGTTCCCGGCCTCGCGCCGTTGCGCACCGACCTGCCGGTGACGGGCGAAGACATGCAACGTGCCGTGAATGCCCTGCTATCGGGCGCAGCACCGCCGCCAGACCAGCGCCCGAGCGCCGGCTGCAGCATCAAATGGCGGCCGGAAAACGAACCGGTCTGGGCATGACCGAGCTTTGGCTTTCCCCCGCTGCGGTCGTGCCGCAACAAACCGGGCCGGATTGGCTAGGCGCGGTTGATGGCGAACCCTGGACGCAGGGGCGCGGATTTCATCGGGGCTTCTCATCGAGCTTTGCGATCCCGCCGGGCAAGGATGTCTGGTTTCACTGGCCGTTCCAGATCGCGGCTGGGGCACAGGTATCCGGATTTCGGTTGCTGTGGGAAACGCAAGGTGCGGCAAAGATTGGCTGGGCGGTTGCGCATCATGGCGGGGCCGAACGTCTGCCGCTGACCGAGCGGCTGGCTGAATTGTCCGGGGAGGCTGTGGCATTCGATCCGCCCGAGCTCTGGCGGGATTACTATCCGCCGATGCAGCGCGTCTTGTCCGAACTGCCTCTCCGCGACCCGATCATTGCGCGCTTTGGCGTCCAATTATGCATTATGGTTGCCGGCAATGCGGGTGGGACTGTCCGCTTTTACGGGGCGGCTGTGGCGACGAGCGGCTGAGGCGCAAGCAGCCGCAAGTCGCGCGGAAAGCGGAGCGCCAACAACCCGGCAGCGAGCAACAACAGGGCAATGGCCGCCAGTGTCTGGAGATAGGCGGCGATGATCGCGGTACCCGTTCCGTTGCCGCCCAGCGCAAAGAACAGATTGCCGATCAACGCCACGCCCAGCGCCGCGCCAAGCTGCTGCACCGTCTTGAGCAGCCCGGAACCCGCCCCGGCATGCGCGACATCGACATCGGAAAGGGTGCAGGGCGGCAACGGCCCGACAATCAGCCCCATGCCGAACCCGGTCAGGAACATGGGGGCATAGAGAGAGGCCGGACCGGCAAGCGCACCAGCGTGCACCACCAGACCGACAAACCCGATTCCCGCCACCATGATGACGCTGCCGAAGGTCATCATCCTTGTGCCAAGCCGCGGCAGCAGCTTGCGCGAGAGAAGACCGATGCCCAGCGCCACGGCCAACGCCATTGGCAGATGCGCAAGCCCCGATCCGGTCGCACTCATCCCCAGCCCCGATTGCAGCGCGATCGGCAGAATGAAGATAAAGCCTGTGCTGGCAATCTGGAACAGGATCGTAACCGACAGGCCAACGCGGAACGCGCGAATACCCAGTACGGCGGGCTCGATCAGCGAGGGGCCGCCTGTCCGCTTGCGCGCGAGACTATGGCGCACCAGCAGCCAGCCAAGCGGGATCGAGGCCGCCAGCATCGCGACGCTCCATAGCGGCCAGCCCGAGCGGTTGCTCTGGATCAACGGGAAGAGCAAGGCGAACAAGGTCGCCATCGACAATATGGTGCCGGTCCCGTCAAGCTTCGGGGCTTCGGACGAGCGGCCGTTTGGCAAAACGAAAAAGGCGACCGTGAACGCGACGACGCCAATGGGCAGATTGACGAGAAAAATGGGGCGCCAGCCAAGCCCGAACCAGTCTGCACCGATAATGGCCCCGCCGATCACCGGCCCGAGCATGGTCGCGAGGCCGCCCAGCAGACCGTAAAGCGCGAGCGGCTTCATGCGCTCGTGCGGCGCGAACAATATCTGGATCAGCGACGTGCCTTGCGGCACCATCATTGCACCCGTGAGCCCCTGGAGCAGCCGCGCGACGACCAGCGCGTCGGGCGTGGGGGCAACCCCGCACAGCAGCGAGGAAAGCGTAAACCCTGCCATGCCGATCATCAGCATGCGCTTGTATCCGAAAATGTCACCCAGCCGACCCGTCGTGATCAGCAGCAAGGCAAAGACCGTTGTGTATCCGGCCACCATCCATTGCACATGCGAGGGGCTGGCACCGAAATCCGCTCGCAAGGTCGGGATCGCGACGTTGAGAACCGTCATGTCGATCAGCTCAAGCACCATCACACAGGCAATAACGGCCACCGCCCACATGCGGTGGGTGGGGGACAGGCCAGTGGCGGAATCGGATGCGCTGTTCATAAATAGTTCGAGCGGCCCCGGTCACCCGGAACCGCCCGATACCCCCTTATTCTCTGTGATCAGAAATCGACGCCGACACGGATACCGTAGGTGCGCGGTGCGCCGAACTGCCAGTTGTAGATGTCATCCGGCCCGGCTGCGGTATAGGCCGCATAGGTGAGCGGGCGCTTCTTTTCGAGGTTGCGAACGAAGGCCTGGACGCTGAATCTCTTGTTTTCCGGCTTGTACTCCAGGCTGAGATCGGTTTGCGTGAAGGCTTTTTGCTTGCTGTCGAGCTGGTTGAAAAAGTTCGCGAAGTAGGAACTCTTGAAGGTGCTGAACGCCTTGGCGGTCAGCGTGCCTGCGCTGCCCAGATCGAAGATATGATCATAGCCCACCGTGATCACATAGCTCGGGGAAAAGGGCGGCGTGTTGCCCGCAAAGTTGGGCTGATCGACAATAGGCTTTCCGCTTGCATCGAAGTTGGTCGGATCAAGATCGCCGATGCCTGTCAGGTCAGCCCCTGTTCCCGGCACGGTGTACACATTGAACTGCGCGCGCAGATCTTTGTATTCCGCGTTCAGATAATTGAACGAGGCGTGGAAGATGTTGTTTTCGTTCAGTTCGATGTCGGCTGACGCTTCAAGACCGTAGATTTTCGCCTTGCCCGCGTTGAACACCTGACCCCCGAGGGTGGTGTCCAGCAGCACCGAAACCTGCAGATCCCTGTAGTCATAATGGAAGAGGCCGAGATTGAACTGGTTTTGCCGGTGGCTTCCGAAGGTCTGCTTCCAGCCGCCCTCGATCGCCCTGTTGGTTTCCGGGCGGAAATTGCCCACCGCGTCAAAGCCGCCGCCCTTGAAGCCGGTTGAGACCTTGGCATAGATCAGCGTGTTGTTGTTGGGCTGGTAATTCAGCCCGGCGAGCCAGGTCACCTTGTTTTCGTTGCTGCTCAGCGGCAGCGTCTGCAAAAAGCGGAGCGTTGCAAAATCCTTGCGCGCCGGACCAGCGTTGAACAGCGCCGGGTCTGGCGGCCCCGCACCGAAGGGCGAGGCGTTGCGATAGATCGCATCGCGCGAATTGTCGGTATAGCGGAGCCCGCCGACAGCGGTCAGCGTATCGCCAAGCGGCACTTCGACCTGTCCGAAAACCGACTTGCTGTCGCTGGTGATGTCGCGACCGAAATAGGAGAGGAAGGTTCCGTTGGGGCCGATTGGCAGGAAGAAGCCGCTTTCGACATCAAGCGTTTCCTTGAAGTAGAATGCGCCAAGCTGGTAGGTGATGCCAGACACTACGCCATTCAGACGCAGTTCGTGGCTTTGCGACGCGTTTTCATTCTCAAATCCGTATGACCGATAGACCACCGGAAGGGTGAGATAACTGGTCTGGCTGAAATCACGATAACCACCGATATAGCTCAGCGTCGCGGCATCGCTGAATTCATAGGCAATCCGTCCGCGAACGGCCCATGTATCCTGATCGATGTTGCCAATTCCGAAATTCGGCGCAGCATAGCGGGAACGGTCGATTGTCGACAGGAATTGGGTGTTCTGCGGAGAGCAAAGTAGTTGGCCAAAACCCGGGGCCGTCCGGTAGGCTGGAGCAACCTGGATAAAGCCATTTGCGGTATTGCAACTTGACCCTGTTGGCCCCCTGCCGCCAGAGTTCAGATCTGCGGCGGCGAAGACCTGCGGGATGAATTTGCGCTCGGCATATTCCCCGGCCAGGTTGATAGTGAGCTGAGACGTCGGCTCAAGGCGCAGCGAAACACGCCCGCCTTTGGCATCATTGTCATCCGAACGGCCGGCGGCAAAGGCAGGGAATGGCCCGAAGCCGCCGCCAGCCGGGTGGCTGACATAGCCGTCACGCTTTTCGTAAAATCCAGCCGCGCGAATGCCACCGATATCGCCAAGCGGAACATCGACCCCGGCATCGACACGAACCGCGTCATAATTCCCATAGCTTGCCGAGGCGTTGACGCCGAAATCCTTGCCGGGCTTGCGGGTGATGAAATTGATCGCGCCGCCGGTAGAGTTGCGCCCGTAGAGCGTGCCTTGCGGGCCGCGCAAAACTTCAACCCGCTCAAGATCGAACAGAGCCACGCCAAGTGCGTTGGGGCGATTGAGATATTCGCCGTCGATGTTGACTACAATCGAGGTGTCTTGCGCTTCATCGTTGGAATTGGTGCCGACGCCGCGAACCGTGATCTTGATTGTGCCCTGATCCTGGTTGAGCTGAACGACAGGCGCGATATCGGCAATGTCGTCCATATTCCCGAAACCGGTCGATTGCAGTTGCTCTGCCCCAACGACGTCGATCGCGATTGGCACGTCATTGACGTTTTGTGCACGGTTCTGCGCGGTGACGAGGATTTCGCCACTGCCTTCCTCACCCTCCGCCGCAGCTTGCGCAAAGGCAGTGGCGCTTATTGCCAGACTGCAAGCGCCAGTCAGCAGGGCGCGCAACACGAAAGTCTTTTTCATCGCTTCATCCTCCCCAAAATTCGCCGAATCGGTGTTCGACTAAAAATAGAATGCTAATTCTATATTAAAGTACCCCTTTGTCAAGCGACTGCGGGAATTTCTGTTTTCGGCGCTGGCCGGAACGTTCCAACCAGCCAGGCCATGGCGCTGCCGGCAAGCAGGATGAGTGCAAGAACGAAGATGGCCAGTGCCTGCACCTTTTCCGGTGGCATGTCCGCCAATGGCAGGCCGACCGGGAAGGCGATCAGGCCAAGGAATGAACCGGCGAGCAGGGCCACGGCACCGCTGCCAAGTTGCAGCCCAATGAACATGAAGCTGGCAACCAGTCCTTGCGCAGGGGCACCGGTGTTCGCCTCATGCTCGTCACCGATATCATAGGTCACGATATTGAAAGGCACGACATAGAGGCCGTAAGCGAGCCCGCCGAGAACGCGCAGGGCGACAACCAAAAAGCCGATGGCCGTAGTGCCTGCAGCGGGCGCAAGCCCGATCAGCGGCAACACGACGGCGCTTGCTTGGGCAAGAAAGAATGCGCCAAGGCCGAGTTGCATTGCGCGTCGGCTTCCCATCGCGCGCGTAAAGGCCGGGGCCAGAGCCATGGCAAGGATTGAACCCAGCGTCGCGCCAATCTGAAGGCGCGGGGTCCATTGATGATCGAGCTGCCAGAAATAGGTCGAGAGATGGAGCGAAAGCTGGTTGATGACCGAATTCACGAACAGCACCAGAAACGCGATCATCAGCAGGCGGCCGATATTGGGTGTTATCCGGATCGCGTCCCAAAAGCGGCGCAGCAAGGCCACAAAGCCTGCGGGCTGCGCAACGGCAGGCGGCGCAGCCTCTGCCTCGATCTGACGGGCCTTGTGATAGGTTCCGAGCGCACCAATGAGCATCAGTGCGCCGCCAAGCAGCGCGACAAACAGGCCGAACCCCGGATAGGGTGCCGGGTCAAGCTGCGCTTTCGGAAAGGCAGGGGACGGCGCGAAGAACACTTGAAACGCCACCACCGGAACCGTCAGAATGACAATCTGGTTCCCCAGATTGCGCAGCACCGCGATCAGGCGGCGCTCCCCATCGTCGCGCGAAAGCTCTCCGCCCAGCGCATAGGCAGGCACGGTCCAGAAGGAAATGCCGCACCGCGCAAGCAGCCCGAACCCCAGCAGCCAGCCCAGAATGGCCGGCTGGCTCATGCCCGCGGGCGGCGCGAACACGCCCGCAATGCCGATCATGAACGGAATGATGGCGGCGAACATCAAACTATGCCGCCGTCCGAAGCGTGCGCCCGTCATCCGGTCAGAAAGCGCACCGATCCAGGGATCGACAAGGGTATCGAACAGGATGATGATCGCGACCGCCAGCCCGATCAGAAATCCGTTTAGGCCGACAACCTGCGCATAAAAGAAGAGGACGAAAAAATCCCAGGCAAAGGATTTCAGCAGTTCGGGCATGGCGCACACCATCCATGCCAGCCGCTGCGGCCATGTCAGGCGTTCGATTTCTGGATACCGGTCCATGCCGCCCCTCTCCTATCTGGAGGGTGTCATAACAGATGCGGGATAAATTGGAACAGGTATTTTAATTAGATTGCAGACGAGTCATTCGTCGTGCGTGAGATATGCCAGACACATCCGCCCCAATTCCCGCTTCAACAGGCCCCAGTCATATTCCTGAACCGACTCTCCGGTAGAACCAAGGCTGAGTTGGCGGGCGAGCGTGGCAAAGATTATATGATAGGCGGAATTGGCCTTGAGGTCTTTGACGCTCCCCCCAATCTCGTCAGCATATGCCATCATGGCTGCGGTCGAGAGATCGGCAAACCGAAGGGCAGCGCGTTTCCCCGGTTCGGACACCAGCGGATCGGTCGCCGCGCGCTGCATCGTCAGGCTGAGCAAGGGGGCGTGGTATCTGAGAAGTTCGGCATAGCCATCAACATAGGCGGCAACAAAGGCTTTGAGGGTTTCGGCCTTCGTCACTGCGGCCAGCATCACGTCTTCTTCGACTTCCATCCGTTTGAGGTGATCGGAGATCACCGCGCGGACAAGATTGTCCTTGCCATCGAACCGCAAATAGATGGATCCGATCGAGACGCTGCCGCCCTGACTGACTTCCTGAAGCGTGAAATCCTCGCTGCCGCGTTCCAGCATCAACCTTTCCGCAGCGGCCAGCATTCTTTCGAGCGAGGCTTTGCTCCGGCCCTGTTGAGGGGTGCGACTGACACCGGCGGAAGGTGCCGAATCGGCATGAATGTTTTTGGCAGCGGTTGACATGGGGAGAAGTTTGGCCTTAATAAAACAAGAACGTCAATTCTAATTGTGCATGCGACTCCATTTTATGGAGCGGAGAGGAAGGTTCATATGCGTTTTTCTGTTTTTCTCAATGCGCGTTCGCTCGGTCCCGAAGGGGATCGGCAGCTTATCCTCGATCTGGAATCGCATGCGCTGAAGGCCGGATCGCTGGGCTTTGATGCCATTTTCCAGCCCGACCACCACTTCAATGGTTATATGCCCAGCGCCAGCGACAGCTTCATGCTCGCGGCGTATCTGGCCGCCAAAATGCCGCATATGCATTTCGGCTTTTCGGTGGTTTCCGTGCCGTTGCATCACCCGGTGCGGTTCGTTGAGCGGATCAACCTTCTGGACCAGTTGACCCAAGGCAAGTTGCTGGTTGGTGTAGGATCGGGGACGACACCCGAAGAGATGATCGGCTTTGGTGTCAACTATCAGGATGCCGGGGCAATCTCGGAACAGAATCTGGCCCTTGCCGAGGCACTATGGGCAAAGCGGATGGGCGACCCCCCGATCGAGATCAACAACGGGCCGCATCAAGGCCGCGTCATCCAGCGGATTGCGCCCGCGCCCTACACGCCCGGCCATGCCCGGCTGATGCCAGTGGCGATGAAGGAAGCAAGCGCCCGGCGCGCGGCAGCCAATGGCTGGCCTGCCTATATCCCGGCGTTCACGCCGCCGCAGATTTTCGGCAATGAACCTTTTACCCATGTGAAGAAATATTTCGACACCTACAAAAAACTGCTGCTCGAAGCCGGGCATAGCGACGCCGTGACAGCCGATGCGCTGGGCTGGTCAACACACACCTATCAATGTGTCCATGTCGCTGAAAGCGACGATCAGGCGCGCGCCGAACTCGAAATCATCCTCAAAGGCTATCAGGACGCAGTTGATCGCGAAAACGAATTCAATGCCCGTGCCGAAGGAGACGCCGCGAACAAGAAGAGCGATGTCAATATCAACGCGCTTGATGAAGGCTGGATCGGCACCTGGTGCCTGTACGGATCACCAGAAACCGTGATCGAACATCTGACGCCCTATGCCGAACTGGGGATCGGCAACATCCTGTGCGGCACAACGACCGGGCCGCTGACTCCGGCGCGGTTGACCTACGCCAATCAGACTCTGGATCTGCTCGCCAATAAAGTCCTGCCGGTTTTCAAAAAATGACCCGCCTGCGCGTCGGCGTTCTTGGCGCAGGCGCCATTGCGCCGCCCTATTACATGGCGATGCGGGCATGGCCGCAGCTCGACCTACGCTGCTGCGCGTCGCAGGGGATGGAAAGCGCGAAAGCGGCTGCCGTGACATATGGCATCAAGGCGGTTCGTTTTGAAGCGATGCTCGCTGATCCGGACATTGACTGCATCGTCAATCTGACGCCAGTGCAGGCACATTTTGCAACGAGCAAGGCGATCCTGGCAGCGGGCAAACACCTCTATTCGGAAAAGCCGCTGGCGACGACACGGGCCGAAGCCGGGGAACTGATGGCGCTGGCTCGGGCTAACGGCCTGCGTATCGGCTGCGCGCCTGATACTTTTTTTGGTGCCGCCCATCAGGAAGCGCGCGCCGCCATTGATTCCGGTCTCATCGGCAAACCGGTAGCGGGCGCGCTCTTTTTCGGCAATGCCGGCGTGGAAATGTGGCATCCCAAGCCGGAGCCCTTTTACTCCGAAGGCGGTGGCCCGGTTTCGGACCACAGCCCCTATTATCTGGCGCAGGCGATCAATCTGCTGGGGCCGGTCGCAGCGGTCAGCGCGAGCGGGACGCGGCCCTTTCCGGTGCGGACAATGCGGAACAAGGCGCGCGAAGGTGAGACCTTAGAGACGCAAATCGATACCAGCGTAGCCGCCGTGCTGACCTTTGCGAACGGTGCCTTGGTCACACTTGCCATGTCATGGGATATCGGCCCGCACGGCCGCACACCGATTGAAATTTATGGCAGCGAAGGCAGCCTGCACAACCCTGATCCCAACTGGTCAGACGGGCTTGTACGTGTGTCAACGCGGGAGGGCGTGCGCGAACTCGATCACGCCGCGCGGCCATTTCACAAGCCGACGATGATCAACTTTTTCGGGGCCGAAGTCGGCTATTACCGCCTTTGCGGTCTCGCCGACATGGCGGACGCCGTTGCCCTGGGTCGTCCGCACCGCGCAAGCGGGGAGTTGGCGCTACACATTATGGAAGTGATCGAAGCAATCCGCCTGTCGGGAGAGACCGGCCGGAAAATCGACCTCACAACCCGTTGCGATCGCCCTGCACCAATTGCTGATGACATTGCCGGTGCGACGACAATTGACCCGTTTGGAGGGATGCTTGATGCCCGAAAACTCTTTTAGAAGCCCCTCTTTTGAAGATGCCTGTGCGCTCACGGCAGGCGCGGCCATGTGGCGCAGTGTCGAAGTGCCGGCGGCAGACATCCCCGCCTTCACAATGGCCGACGGACCGATGGGCGTCACCAGCGGCAATATTGACGAGCGCGAAGTTTCGCTGCTCACGCCTTGTCCGACAGCGCTGGGCGCAAGCTGGGATGCGGACATTGCCCGCAAGGTGGGTTCGGTTGTGGGAAGCGATGCGATCGAGCGCGGAATCGATGCGGTACTCGCCCCCAATCTCAACCTGGCGCGCAGTCCCCTCGCCGGACGCGCGTTCGAATATTTCTCCGAAGACCCGCTGCTTGCAGGTGTGCTCGGCGCGGCGTGGATCGGGGGGCTGCAATCAACCGGCACCGGTTCCGTTGCCAAGCATCTGGTGTGCAACGATAGCGAAACCGAGCGCGACCGCGTGAATGTGCAAGTGGACGAACGCACGATGCGCGAAGTCTATCTGCTGCCGTTCGAACTGGCGGCAGGGGCGGGCTGCGCTGGAATGCTCGCGGCGTACAACAAGGTGAATGGCGACTGGTGTTCCGAAAACGCCCCTATCCTGACCGACATTGTCAAGCGTGAATGGGGCTTCGACAAGTTGATCATGTCTGACTGGTTCGGCACGCATTGGGGCGAGGGCTGCATCAATGCAGGCCTCGATCTCGAGATGCCGGGACCCGCGCGCTTCATGGGGCCGAAGCTGGCCGAGGCGGACGGGATCGACCGAAAGCGCGTGTTTGATGCAGCACAGCGCGTCGCGGCGACAGCGCGGCAAGTGGCCGGGCCGAAGACTGCGCCGCTTCCGCTCGCAGACGCACAGGCCATTCTTGAGGAGGCCGCGGCTGCGGGCTTTGTCCTGCTCAAGAACAAGGGCGATCTCCTCCCGCTCGCGCCTGGCGCGGCGAAGCGGATCGCGGTAATTGGCCCCAATGCAGCAGCCCCCTGTTATCAGGGCGGGACCTTTGCCAAGATCGCGGTCGCGCCCGATACGCCCACGCCCATTGACGCGATCCGTGCCCGCTATGGCGCGCAGACCGAGATCGTCTTCGAACCCGGCGTTGACCCCCAGCCGCGCCTGCCTGCGATGCCGATGGCAATGACCGTCGAGTATTTCGCCTCCCCCGATTGCAGCGGTGCGCCGGGCTTCAGCGAGGATCGCACGACAAACTCGCTGGTCTGGTTTCAGGGGCAGCACAGCCAGGGCCGCTTCGACGTTCCCGGCTCGATCCGTGCGACAGGCCGGTTCACTGCGGACAAGGCAGGCGTGCACAAATTCTATCTCGGCGGCACCGGCACGGTGCGCATGTTGGTTGACGGCAACGAATTGCTGGCGGCAGGCGGTGTGCTGGACGCCAAGGACGTCATGGGAACGCTCAAACGTGGCGATGCCGATATGGCAGAACTCAGGCTGGAAGCGGGGCAGGACATCACTGTCACCGTTGAGTTCGCCTATACTGGCGCACGCTGCCAGGGTCTTTGGTATGGCATCCGCTCCCCCGACAGCCCCGAAGCCATGCTCGTTCGCGCCGTCGAAGCGGCCCGCAACGCCGACGCCGTATTCCTGATTGTCGGGGAAACCAGTGATTCAAGCGTGGAGAGCAAAGACCGCGCCGACACCAAACTTGCCCCCGCCCAGATCGCATTGATTGAAGCCGTCACCGCCGCGAACGCGAAAACCGCGATCATTGCCAATGTCGGCCACGCCTTTGACACAGGTTGGGAAGATCGCGCGGCTGCGCTGATGCTCGTCTGGTATCCCGGCCAGGGCTTTGCGCCCGCACTTGCCAGCGTGCTGACAGGGGACCGCGAGCCCGGCGGACGGATGCCCGTCAGTATCGCGCGCGATGAAGCGGACTATTGCGGATATTCCACAACCCCGGATACCAACGGCGACCTGGCGTACACAGAGGGCGTCAACTTCGGCTATCGCGGCCTGATCGCAAATGGCTCCCCCGCGCGTCATCCGCTTGGCAGCGGGTTTGGCTATGCGCGGTTTGCGTGGAGCGACGTTGTGGAAGAACGTGGCGGGATTTCCTTCACAGTCCGCAACATCTCGGCGCGCGCCGGATCTGACGTGATCCAGCTTTACCGCGACACGCCGGAATGCGCGCTGATCGGCTTAGCCAAAGTGCATCTCGCGCCCGGAGAGGAACAGCGCCTGACCATCGTTCCCAACCCCCTGATGCTGCGTTCATGGGAAAATGGCTGGCAGACGATGCGCGGCGATATTGCCGTGCGTCTGGCGCGGTCGGCGGAAGATAAGGGGTATCCCGTCACGCTCACGCGCTAGTTTTTCGCAGCGAGCATCCCGTTGACCGCCAGCCAGCGCCGGAAATCTTCCATCCAGTCTTCCGTTGTGGTGCCTGCCGTTCCCAAACCGAAACCATGTCCCCCATTCTGGTAGAGGTGGAACTCCACCTTGCCGCCTGCCCTGCCCCAGCTTTCGGTCAGGCCGCTGCTGCCTTTCCAGAAGAAATCGTCACTGGCGAGCGCGATATACAAGGGCGGCGGGTTTCGGGGCGGAGTGACTGCCTCCTGCCGTCCGTAGATCGGGGCTATGAACGCCAGGCGGGCGTCGGCGGTATTGGCGAGGGCGACGCTCATCGTCGTCATGGCACCTGCGGAGAAGCCCATCATCCCCAGCCGCGCAGGATCGACGCCATATTTCGCCGCGTTGGCGCGCACGTGCCGGATTGCGGCCTGCGCGTCAGCAAGAGCTTCGGGCGGCGTATCGGCAGGTGGCCGGAAACTGGCTGGCCCCTTGCCTGTGCGCACGGCGGTCACTTCGCGGCGAAACGTGGCAGAATCAGCGGGGGTGGGAAGCACCCGGTATGTGAGAACGAACGCCGCGATGCCGTGATCGGAGAGCCAGCGGGCGACGCGGTAGCCCTCTTCCTCAATGGCAAGGCCCAGAAACCCGCCACCGGGTGCGACAATCACTGCCGCGCCCGTGTTCGAAGCCTTGGTTGGCAGGAACGGGGTCAGCGTCGCCCTTTCCACATTGCGCACCTGCAACCGCTCATCCTGGCGGAACCATTCCTCACGCGGCTGGCCAGTTCCGGTGCCAAGTAGCACTTCGCCGGGATAGTCGATCTTGGCAGAGTTGGAGAATATGAAAGCGGGCGCTTCTTCCGCCGCCACGGCAACTGGCGCGGTGAGAAGCGCCAGCGCGACGAACGTGCGGCGCATCATGCGGCGACCCCCTTCCGCCCGCCTGCAAAGAGCGCCAGTGTCACTGCCGCCGCCGCCAGACCGACCATCCCCGCTGTCAAAAACGCCCCCTGCATTGAACCGATCTGCGCATCGAGTGTGTGCACCAGCCGTGGCGATTGTGACTGGCCAAGGAAGAAAGCGCCGGTCCAGATGCCCATTGCCCGGCCGCGATGGTCAAAGCCGAATTTGGATTGGGTCCAGCCGATCAGTGTCGGCACGGTCATGCCTGCAGCGGTCTGCTGCACGATCAGCGCGGCGATCATCATCGGCACTGTCGTTGCCAGACCCAGACCTGCCAGCCCCGCCCCCATCAGCAGCAACAGCACGCCCATTTGCAGGATGTTCGGCCGCATGGCCAGGAGCCGGAAGATCGCTGCCCCCAGCAGGATGAACAGGCTGGGGATGAAGATCAGCTTGCCGTACCGCTCCGGCTCCGTCACCCCGACTTCCCGGAACAGCAGCGCACCGTTGATGATGAACACATAATAGAGCATCGACGCAAAGAAGGTGACGGCGGCAATCAACAGCGCGCTTCCCCATGGGAAGCCCGTCGCCGGGGGTGTGGGAGCGGACAGGGCCGCCTGTGGTGCCTCCGCGCGTTTCGGTTCGAACAGACAAACAAACATCGCGGCCCAGATGGGCAGCGCGACGAGATAGACGAAGAACACGCCGTTCCATTGCGTCTTTGTGGCATAGCCGACGATCAGGGACACGATCGCGGCAATAAAGGGGCCGAGAAGCCCTTGCAGAAACAGCCAGTTCTTGCGGCTCTTGTCGTCCCAATAGTCGCCAATCAGCGTGTTCACGACTGTCAAAATCCCCGCCTCTGACACGCCGAGCAGCAAGCGCGACGCGTAAATATGGTCCAGATCGTCAAGGAAAAGCGGCGCAGAGCCGAACACCGCATAGAGCAGAGTGCAGACAAGCAGCAGCGGCCTGCGCCCGAACCGGTCAACCAGCGCACCGGCAAAGGGCGCGAGCAGCGCCATCGCAAGGCCGGGCGCGCCGATCATCGCGGGCACCTTGGCGCGCGCTTCGGGATCGTTCGCGAAATGATCAATCATGGCCGGGACGGCCGGTCCCATCGCGACAATCGCAATGATGGGCAGGAAGGCCGCGACAACCACAGTGATGCCTTGCGGAATCAGCGTAAGGTTCCGCCGGAAAGTCGTGATCGCGTCCATATTTCCTCCCCATCGTGCCATTTCGGCCTTGGTTGCGCGCGGCATATCAAAATAGAATGGTGATTACAAATAGAGATTGACCACCGCAGACGAATTTGCGTAATGTGCATCCCAGTCTGGTAGCCGGACACTGGTCTGGCTTGGGAAGACGCGCTGTTCCCCGCATTGTGAACGCGCGTCGGCTGCAGACCCCATGCCCTTTTGACGCGTCTGCGTGAGGGGGCGTTCCGGGAACGGAACAGGGGGTGATGCAGCATAATGGTCATCCGCCCCTGCACCGTTCCCAAAGGAAAGGACGGATGAAATGTCAGACTATGTGCGCAATCTCTGGTACATGGCCGCCTGGGCGGAAGAAGTGCCTGATGGTGGCTTTCTCTCACGGCGATTGCTTGACAGGCTTTGGTTGATATGGCGGTTGTCGGATGGTGCCATCGCGATGATGGAGGATCGCTGCCCACACCGCTTTGTGGCCCTGAGCAAGGGCAGTCGGGAGGGAGACCGGATCATCTGTGGCTATCACGGGCTGGGGTTTGATGGTGCCGGGCGATGCGTCCATAGCCCGTTCCCTGAGGTCCAGCCAAAGGCGCGAATCCCGACCATGCCTGCGGTCGAGCGGCACCGCGCCATCTGGTTCTGGCCCGGCGATCCGGCCGTTGCTGACCCCGTCATGATCCCTGACTTTGCGTATCTGGAGGGAGGCCGGAAGGCCGAGCGCGGCCATCTGGTTATCAAGGGCCATTACGAGCTGATGACTGACAACCTCATGGATCTCACGCATGCGGAGTTCATCCACCGCGAGAGCTTCGGCACCAACGGTTCGATCTTCACTGGCAAGCAGAGCGTCAAGATGGACGATAGCGGGGCGATCTGGAACAATTGGGATATCGAGGGCGCTGAACCGCCGGGTTGGGCGGCGCCCATGCTCGTCGCAGGCGCAAAGGTTGACCAATGGCTCCACATGCGGTGGCACGCGCCCGCGAGCATGGATTTGCGTATCGGGATCGCCAAGGCAGGCACCAGCCGTGCAGACATGATCGTGCCGTCCCTGCGTAATCCGCATATCGTGACCGCCGAAACACAATCCACTTCCCATTATTTCTATGACCATGCCCCGGGTAAAGCAGAGGCGGCGCAGGCAAGACGGGTATTTCTGGAAGAAGACGAACCTATGATCGAATCCGCGCATTCGGGGCTGGGTGAGCAGGATTTCTGGGACGCCCGCCCGTTGATCCTGCCAAGCGACGCTGGCGCTGTGCGGGCGCGGCGGCGGCTGATGGCGATGCGAAATGCGCAGTCAGGCTAGAGCGGGATGCGTTTCAGGTGAATCGTCATTGCCAGCCCTTCGACTGCCTTGCAGGCGCTCAGGATAAACTGCCGCGTTGCTCCGCCCCTCGCAATGACGGAACGGCATGAACTTGAACGGATCAGAGCCCGGGCAAAACCTGCCAAACTCCGCCGCTCCCCGACCAGTGCATGCGCTTTGAAATCGCCCGCCGAGCAGAGGAAAACCATCCGCCCCGTCAATCGCTTATACGGGCACAGTGATATGCTTGCCGCCAAAGACATCCTGCCAATGGCCTATTTCCGCGATCACCATGTCATCCACTGCCCGCGCCAGATCAGCGACGCGTCCATAGCGGAGTTCGGAATCCGTGGCCCCCAGCAGCAGCCCAATTCTCTTGTCCACGGCTTCGAGCCGGTCCGCGGTTGACTGGGAAATCGCGCCAAAGCGTTCAAAGTCCGCAAAATAGTGGATCCCGGCAAGCGCGCCACCCAATGTGGGAAACAGAACGCCAAGAAAGGTGAACGGCTTGGACAGGTCGTGAACCCAGTGTTCCGGCAATATCGCTTCCTTGCAGAGCAGGACGACTGCCAGATACGCGGCAACCGAAAATATCGCGAGTGAGAAGAGCCATTCGGAGGATCGCTCTATGCTGTGATGCACATGGTAGAGACGCCTGGCTTTGGCGCGGTGATACGCGCACTGGACGGAGACGTGCGCGGCACGCCACTGTGTCAGGGCTTCGCGCAGATAGGCGGAGGTCAAAGTGATTTTCGGCAGGCCGATTTCCCGCAGGATCGAGCGGACATAGGTTTCGGGCCAATCCGTTTCGCTGCCGCGCGGCCAACTGCTTGCCGGGCGCGTCACGCCGAGCAACAGCATGAGCGGGGCGTGACGCAGATATTCCGCCACCCGGCGCGTCTCGAACCAGCGTCCATGCCACCGGCGGCGCCTGCCCACCGCGATAATGATCAGGATGGCCGCCAGCAGCACGAATTCAAACAGGGCAAACGGCCATTTCCAGTCGGGCGACGCAAAGGGAAGATAAGCGACGCCGCCGATGATCGCGAAGGCCGAAAGCAGCAGATTGGCGACCATGCTGCCGCGATAGGCATCCGACAGATAGGTCGATACGCCATCCGCCCGCGCGAAGCGGATAATCACATCCTCTTCAATCCGCGTGGCCAGCGTTGCATCACCCCCGGGCAGCGCGCGTGCGGTGCCGAGCAAGGTTGCCGCGCTGCCCGTGACAATGGCTTCCGGGGATTCATAATGCTGCACCAGCGAACCAATCCGCTTGCCGGACGGACTGCCACCAAAAAGCGCCTCGATCCGGCGATAGGCGTGAAACCATCTGTGGCTGTGCCCATGCCACCGTTCGTCGCCCAGCGGATCGCCCATGGGCACATTGGCAGAGGCCGTCAGGCTGCTGACAAGGTCATCAACACCCGTTTCCCGGTCAATCGGGGCCAGTTCCTTTCGCACGGCCATGGATTCCGGGGCACTCAATATCCGCCATTCCTCGGGTGCCTCCGCATTGATCCACACTACCGGCAAGCCCTGTTCCAGTGCCGCGATGATCGTATGGCGTGTACCGCCTACCGGGCCGGGGCTGGCGCCGTCCCAAATGGCGATGATCATGTCTGCCTGTTCGATCATGACCTTGCCGGCCATCGCAGCTCGTTCGGATGCTGCCACCGAAAAGGCTTCGGCGGCGGTTTCATCCAGCGGGTCGGCCAGGCTGGTGAGGAACAGATCGGTGATCATGGCATCCTGTTCGCCCAGCGCGAACAAGTGGGTGCGATGCGCCAGGCGTTCGATGTGCGCGGCGCGGGCGGCAACAGCCTCATCGCAGGCGCCATCGCCGCTCAACAAAGCGCGCGCATTGGCTTCCGTTTCGGGCTGGGCATTGATGGCCAGGTTCAGCCGGAACCCGAACGGCAGTGGCGCGGCAACTTGCCAGCCCCGCGCAAGGGCGGTTTCGACGGCCATCAGGTCCGTGCCCATGGCCAGCAGGGAATGCAGTCTTGGCATTTGTTGCGGATCAGCGCGCTTGTCCAGCGCGCTGAACAAGTCTGCCAAGGCCGTCTCGATACCCTGCCGGTTGCTGGCAAATATGCCATTGGATTCCCGGTGCCCGGTAATTCCCAGACTAAGGCGCAGACCGGATGGCATCAGGTGGCGGGCGGGTGTTCAAGCATCGCTGCACCTTAGCCACGGGGAAAGAGCGGGCAAGGCCCATGATGTGCCCCATGCTTGATTGTCCCCAAATAAGCGCCATAACTGTGCCATCGCATCATTCATGCGGGCGAGACATGGGGAGCGACGGGGCAGCAATATGGACCCTGACAAAATCAGGCCGACCAGCGTTTTTGTGAGCTATTCTCGCGCTGATCAGAAGCGCGCGACACCGGTTATTGCGGCGCTGGAAAAGGCCGGATGTCAGGTCTGGTGGGATGGTTTGCTGGAAGGCGGCGACACCTATCTGCCAACCACCGAAGCGGCGCTCGAAGGGGCGGACGCTGTTGTTGTGCTGTGGTCCCGGACGTCGGTTGATTCACACTGGGTGCGCGATGAGGCGACACGCGGTCGCGACAGGCGCTGTCTGGTGCCGCTCTCCCTTGATGGGGCGGAGCCGCCGCTTGGCTTTCGCCAGTTTCAGGTCATCGACTGTTCGAAGTGGCGCGGCAAGGCAGACGCACCTGAAATGCAGCGCGCCCTGCGGGCGGTTCTGGCGCTTGGCGGCCGGCAGACCATGCCTCCCCCGTCCTCCGCGCCGAAAGCCAGCCGGCGCGGTGTGATGATGGGCGCGGGATCGGCCGCGCTGCTGGGGGCCGCCGGATGGATGGTCTGGAAGGGCGGGCTTCCGGGCACGTCCGCCGCCACGGAAAACAGCATTGCCGTTGTTCCCTTTGAAAACCTCAGCGGTGATCCGGAACAGGCCTATTTCTCAGATGGCCTGTCCGAAGAACTGCGTTCCACGCTGTCCCGGAACAAATCGCTGCGTGTTGCCGCCCCGGCTTCGTCCACGGGTCTGCGGGACCAGCCGATTGACGCGCTTACGATCGCCCGGAAACTGGCGGTGGCCTATGTTTTGCGGGGCAGCGTGCGTCGGCAGGGCGATGTTGTCCGCATCGTGGCTGAACTGATCAACGGCAAGGATGCCGTGGTGCGGTGGTCGCAGAGCTTTGACCGACCGCTGCACGATATTTTCGCGCTTCAGAGCGAGATTTCCAATATCGTCGCTGTCGCGCTGGTCGAGGAAGTGTCCGGCAAGGATGCGGCTGTCGCGAGCGCACGGGATCAGCGCGAAATTGGCGGCACGCGCAATGTGGCCGCCTATGATGCCTATCTGCGCGGGCGGGCCTTGTTTGATCTGGGCGCAGGTGAGGAAACCAATCGCGCGGCCCTGACGCAGATGGATGCCGCCATTGCCGCCGATTTCCGTTTTTCGGCGGCGCACGCAATGCGATCCACATTGCTCTCCGCCATTGCCGCCGAAACCAGCGCGGTGAGTGAGGTAGGCAAACTTTTCGAGCAAGCGATTGCGGCAGCCCAGAAAGCGATCACGCTGGCACCGGATCTGGCCCAGGCGCATGTGGCGTTGGGCTATGCGCTCAACAATGGGCGCTTCGACGCAAAAAATGCCCGGATCCATTATGACCGCGCCAGAATTCTCGCCCCCGGCGATGCAGACATTCTGCGGGCCTTTGCAGCCTTCAGCGCGGTGGCGGGCCGCCCACGCGAGGCGGATGACGCGATGCGGCGGGCGCTCGTTCTTGACCCACTCAATGCCCGTGCATTCCGCTCCGCAGGTCTCATTGCCTATGTCGCACGCGACTTTCCCGCGACAATCGCGCGCACGCAATACGCCCTGTCGCTTAACCCGAAACTGGGTTCCGCCTATGCGCAAATCGGCAACGCCCTCTATCTGCAGGGCAAGCTGCCGGAAGCGCGGACGGCGTATCTGGCAGAGCCGGTAAAGCTGTTTTCCCTGACGGGACTGGCGATTGCGTTGCAACGGCACGGAGAGGGTGCGGCAGCCCAATCCGCTTTTGCCAAACTCATTGCCGATTATGGGAACAACAGCCTGTATCAGCAGGCGGAAGTTCTCGCCCAATGGGGAAAGACGGACGAAGCGATGACGCGACTGGCGCAAGCGCAAAAATTCAAGGATGCGGGGCTCCTGCTGACCCCGACTGACCCTCTGCTCGATCCGTTACGCAACACGCCCCGATTTAATGATTTGCTTTCGTTCCTTGGATCGCGATAGTCTTGTCAGGCACTTAACAAATAGGGGTATCGTTAATGCGCAAGATTTACTCATTGGCCGTCATCGCAGCAGTCTCCCTGGGATTAACCGGCTGCAACTCAAAACCCGCCGCTGACAATAGCGCAGAAGCCGTCGTCGAAACCGTCGCACCGGCAGAAAATGCCGGAGCGGAAGCCGTTATGGCCGACAATGCTGCCAACGCCGCCACGCCAATGGAAGCGAATGCGTCCGAAGGGGAAGCGCTTGACGGAACGGGCACACCGGCCGGACCGGGCAAGTAACCCGCAAACTGACGCACGCTAACGCTGCGGCGTTGCTGCGGTGATGATGGGCAGAATCCAGTCCAGTGATGCGGAAACACGCGTGTACTGGCTGGGTCTTCCCGTCGTTCCGCACTTCTTGCCAGCGCTGACCACGCCGATGACTCTTGGAATCCGGTCCGCGTCGCCATAGTAAATCAGTCCACCACCGCTGTCTCCATAACAGGCCTGCTCGCCCTTTCTGCCCGCCGCGCACAGGGCGATATTGGCACGCTGCCCGGTGAACCCGGTTATCCGGGTGCATTCGGGCTCGCTCTTCAACTCCATTTTCACGCCACGCAGCGTGTTTGAAACCGAAGGCTTGTCTTCTTCGGTATAGCCCCAGCCGTAGATATAGGCGAACATCCCATCCGCTATCCTTCGTTTGCCGACGGGCGCGGAATCCAGGGGAATGGCGCGTATGCTCTGCACGGGGCCAAGTGTCTGACCACTGCGCACGTCATACTGGATCAGGGCGATATCATTGGCGAAGCGCGGGTCGCCTTTGATAAAGTCCTTGTGCGGGATGATCTTGAGTATGGGGTAGCTGACGCCTTCCTTGTCATCGGCAATATTGTAGGCGCCCAGAATGATCCGGTATCCCGCTTTCACCATATCCTGGCCGTGATCATAGAGGCAATGCGCGGCCGTCAGGATCCAGCCCTTGGCCACAAGCGAGCCGCCACACGCCACGCGCTGGCCCGGCGGTAGCGTCGTCATGCCGACGGTATTGGAAAAATGCAGTTGGGGTGGACGCCGTATCAGGGCCTGCCACGGCGCGCTCCCCGGTTTTACGGCATAGCCATGCAGGGCATAATAGCTGTTGCATTCCGAATCCGAATAGCGTTTCCCGCGAAACTCCTGCTCATCCACGCGGCACGTAAGCCCTTTCTGATGAACTGCCGCTCTTGGCTCCAGCGGCGGGACATGGGCGGTATCTGCATCAGCGATCGGCAGGTCGGGATCCAGCGCGGCATATTCATCCCGTTTGTTGCAGGCTTTCTGTTCCCCCAATGCGCAGGCACGTTGGAAGAGCCGGAAGGCGTCCCGACGGCTGGCGATCACGCCAACGCCATTTTCATATCTTCCGGCAAGCGCGAAGCACGCTTCCACATTGCCCCCGTCGCATCCCTTCCTGTACCAGAAGGCCGCGCGCGCCGGATCACGCGTGTCAAGCGTTCCGGAATAGCTGTCATCTCCCAAAGTCTTGCAGGATGCGGCGATTCCCCCCTCGCACGCTTTTCCCAGAGCCTGTTCTTCGCTGGCGCGGTCAGACCCGACTACATCAGGCATCCCATATAGCCTGGCCAGTTCGGCACATTGATCTGCCGCGCCACCATCACAAGCTGACGCCAGTTGCGCGCCGTCCTTCACAATCCGGAAGTTCTCGCACAACCCCTGTGAAAGCGCGCAGGCCTGATCAAACAGGCGCAACGCTTTCATATTGTCACGGGCAACGCCATCCCCGGTGTAATGCATCCTGCCAAGGCTGTCGCATCCGCTGGGATCGCCAAGATCACATGCCTTGCCCAGCAAGCGCGCTGCCAGCATCTTGTTCTGGACGACCTCACTACCGTCACGATAAACCTCACCGAGATAACGGCAGGAACCGGCATCGCGCAAATCACATGCCTTCGCATAGGCTTTGTCAGACAGGCCAAGGTTGAAACCCGGGGCGCTTTCGTTCGCATAGAGTGCGCCCAGCGTGACGCAGTCATTCCGGTTTCCGTCAGTACAGCCTCGGTCCAGCCCCGCTTCCTCCTTGATCAACCGGTATTTGTCGCATTTCGCTTCATCCAGAGAGCAGGCGCGATCGAACAGGTCTGTTGCCCTTGGCCTGTCGCCCGCAATTTCCGTGCCGGCGTACAGCATCTTGCCAAGCATGTCGCAACCGTCCGCGTTCCCCAAATTGCAGGCCCGTGCAAGGGATGACACCAGGCGGGAAATATCCTGGATGATATTGTTACCGCTGGATTGGACTACACGGTATGCTTCCGCCTCATCGATGCAGCCATATGCGTCCCCCGCATCACAGGCCCTGGCGAAAAACATCGCCGCCTTTTCCTGATCGGGGATGGTGTTTTGTCCGCCACGATAAAAGTCGCCCAGCGCGCGGCAGGATGCGCCAGCACCCGCAGCGCAGCTTTGCGCATATAAGGCGACGCCGCGTTCCTTTTGCTGGTCAACCCCGAACCCGCCTATATACCGGCGGGCCAGTTCGTCGCAGGGTTTGCTGCCCCCGCGATTGCATGCCTCGGCCAGCAGCGCTTCGCCCTTCGCCTTGTCTTTCGGCACGCCTTGTCCAAGAAAATAGCGAACCGCCAGGCCGACACAGCCTTCCGGAAATCCGCCATCGCACGCTTTGCGGTAGTGCTGGACGGCGCGCACATAATCCGTGCCGACCCCGTTGAAACCCGCATATTGCTCACCCCTGCGAAAACAGGCTTCAAAATCACCGCCTTTGCAGGCCTCTTCAAACAACAGCGCCGCAATCGCCCGGTTTCTGGCCTTGCCCCTGCCCTCCAGATAGGCTTCCCCGAGCTTCCGGCAATCAGCGGCAACACCGGCATCACAATGCGTCAGCCATGCGGCAGCCGGAGCGGCAGCCGGATCGTCCGCCGATGTCATAGGAACCTGGGCACCCGCTTTGGCAACGCCCAGCAACACCCAGCACAGAAGCACCGCCAAGAGCCGGATTTGGATGCATGAACGGGTTGATCGGTGGATGCGTTGCAAATCCATCCTTGCCCCCTGTGGGGCCGGATTTTCCGGCTGCCGCATCATATGCTGACATCAACACGCTTAGCAAGCGGTGCGGAGCGCAGACAGAGGTTCACATCGTCAGCGACTGCCGGGCGGATCCGGATGTGTGCTAAATCGCTGTGGAGAAGCGCTGGGGCGTGCTCGCGCGGTAAGGATCAAGCAGCGCGGCGATGCTGCGCGCGTAAGGCCGGGTTGACAGGGTCGGGTGCAAAGTGCTGCCTTCAAGCCGCACAAGACCCTTTTCAACAAACGGAGCCAGACCGGCCAGAAGACCATCACTGATCCAGCCGGCCAGATCGGTTGATCGATTCGACAAAATGTCAACAATTGCAGCGCCCCGCGCGGCATCTTCGGCTGCGCGCGCCACGCCGACGACCCCCGCACATCGGCCCTGGGACACACGCATACGATATCGGCCCGGATTCTTCTCGTTTTGGATGATGACATGGGCAAAACAGCTTATCGCACTTGCCCCGAGACCAATTTGCGTCGGGCTTGGATCCTCGCAGAAACCCTGGAAATTGCGCCGGAGCGTGCCATCCCCGGCCGCGATGGCGAGCGGATCGTGAGGCAATGCAAAATGGTCAAATCCCACCGCGACATATCCCGCGCTGGTCAGCCGCTCAAAGCCCCGGGCCGCCATCGCGAACCGGTCTGCCTGATTGGGCAGGGCAGATCCATCGATCCGCCGCTGGCGAGCGATGATGTGCGGCACATGCGCGTACCCGAACAGCGATATCCGATCCGCCCCAAGCGCGACGGTTTGCGACAGCGTGTCAGCCAGATCACCGGCACCTTGTTTCGGAAGGCCGTACATGAGGTCAAAATTCAACGAGGTAACGCCCGCCCTTCGCAGCGCACGCACGGAACGCTCCACCCCGGAAAAGGGCTGGACACGACCAATTGCTGCCTGAACATCAGGGGCGAAGGTCTGGACGCCCAGACTGACATGGCTGATCTGTGCGGCGCCCAGCATATCCATCCACTCATCAGAAAAATGGCGGGGATCAATTTCAATACTGATTTGGGGAGCGCAACTGCGGAACGCGACCAACAGCTTGTCAAGCAAACGGACAAAAACGATGGGAGACAACGCATTGGGGCTCCCGCCGCCAAAAGCGATCCGGTCAACCGACGTACTTTCGGGAAGCAAGGCCGAAACCCGCTCTATCTCGCGCTCCAGCGCGTCCATGTACCACGCCAGGCGTGAACCGTTTCCGACAGTGCCGGTGGTGCATCCGCAATACCAGCACAGTTCGGTGCAAAAAGGTATATGGACATATAGCGACACCGAACCGCGCGCGTCCCTGATCGCTTGTTCCTGCACCTCCGCCCCTACGCCATCGTGAAACTCAGCCGCAGTGGGGAAGCTGGTGTAACGCGGCACGGCGCGAGCAAGCAGTTCAGGGTGATAGGGCCACATCGGATTGTTGCTATGGCCCGGACTTTGGCGCGTCTTTGCGCCAAATCAAACAAATCGTTGCGCAAAATCAATGCCCGCCCGCGTGATCGGCTTCATCAAGGACCCACATGGCAGGCAGCCAACCCGGACACTGCCCGCTGACAAAACGAGGGCATGTGAATGAAGACGCGTAGATTGAATGTTGCAAAGTCACTGAGTGTAGTCGCGTTGCTGGCTTCCGGGTCGGCTGCATTGGCCGGATCACCGGACGGGCATGTACAGGTCAAGCTTCTGGCAACAGCGGTCATGCCCGACGGCAAGATTACCAGCCTTGATATCAACGGGGTTGGGGTTCCTGCAAATTCCCAGAGCAAGGCCGACAGCATTGTTGTGCCAACGATTGCGGCAGAATATTTTTTCAGCCCCCATGTTTCGATTGAAACGATTTGCTGCGTCACCCGTCACAAGATTGACGGCCGCGGCCCTATCAACGGAGCCAGTCTGGTTGCCGGTGCCAAAATCATTCCGGCAACCATCGCTCTCAAATATCATATGCCCCTAATGGGCATGAAACCCTATATTGGCGTTGGCCCCAGTTATTTCATCTTCTTTGATGAAACGCCCGGTGCAACCACACGAACCCTGGGCGCGACCCGCCTGAATATCGACAGCCATCTCGGCGCCATGGTGCAGGCAGGCGTGGATATCCCGCTCCACCAGAATGGCCTCAGCCTGAGCCTGGATGCCAAGCGCTACCTTTTGAAAACACATGCCCATTGGTATGCTGGAAATGTCGAGGCGCTGCGCACCCGGCACGCCATTGACCCCTGGGTAGTGAGCGCGGGCATGGCCTATCGTTTCTGAAAGCGGCACGATCTCTCCAACTCCGGGGGCCCTGTGCCCCCGTCATTATTTATCCGGCCATATGCGACAACAAAGACCGGTTGATGATCGTGATCTCACGGCGGGACGGCAATTCAACGACCCCGGCATTTTTGAGTGACGTCAACTGCCGACTGACTGTTTCGATGGTAAGGCCCAGAATGTCGGCAATCTGCTGACGGCCAAAAGGCAAGGCCATGGTATCAAGGGCCCCCTCCGCGACGGCGCATCCCTGTGGCGCAAGCCGCTCAGACATTTCCAGAAGGAAACTCGCCATCCGCTCGCTTGCCGATTTTCGGCCCAGCAACAGCATCCAGTGCCGCGCGCGATCAAGTTCAGTGAGCGTCCGTTGCAACAGCTTGTGTTCCAGTTCCGAATGGGTCCGTGCAAAGCCGTCAAAATCGGCGCGCGAAAATACGCACAGGCGCGCATCGCTAAGTGCTGTAACGCTATGCTGACTTTGCTTGCCGAATGGGCGCCCAATGAAATCGGAGGGATAGACAACCCCGACAATCTGTTCACGCCCGTCACTGGTGCCCGTTGACAATTTGAGCACGCCCTCAATGACATTGGCAACCATCAGCGCATCATCGCCTTCCCAGATAAGCGCGTGCCCGGCTGCAATCGTGCGCTGACGGCCCATCTTGTTAAGCGCCGACAATTCCTCTGCGTCCAAAACAGCACAAATGGCGCGATTGCGGACAAGGCAGGTGTCGCAGGACATGGCTGCGCCTATGCACAAACCCCTTCCCGCTCACAAGAGCCGTTTCGATTCCCGATAAGGCAGCGAGCGCGACTTTCCTTGCCCGGGGTGCGCGCGAGCATATCTTTCACCGGGGCCGGACAAGGCCGATGACGGCATTCCTCACGAAGCAGGGCCACGCCACTCTGCCGCGACGCGTTCCCGCAATCATGCAGGCGTGTCTGGGTGGTCGATCATCGCGGGGAGAATGCCGGGCGAGAACATGGCTTCAACTTCGAAATTCCGATGAATGCCCGATCGCTGGTAAAACCGGTGCCGCTCATGCGAGACGCGCCACTTCGCCGTCGAGGACAAGGCGCAACTGCGGCGCCGGCGCGCCGCCGAAATGCGCGCGGGCGACATCGGCATCAACCGGATTGTCGGTCAACCCGGGTCGGTCAATGAAACTGATCACACTAAGGTCGCCAAGCACTTGCCAGCTATAAGCCTGAACAGGGTGATCGACGGGATTGGCGAAAACCAGACCGCTTTCGTTGAGAGGGCGCCACGGCCCGGCAAACGCATCGGCGATCATGCCGTACATCCCATTTGGCCCGAGCGGCCCTTGCGGGTTAAACACGCTGCGCTGCGTTGACCAGAAGCAATAATAGCGTCCGCCATGACAGATTACATGGGGCCGCTCGAGTTCGTTATTGATCGTGTCCGCTGAAATCAGCGGGGCGGCGAGATGCCAGCCGGCCGCGTAGCGTCGGGCCACGCCGACAACCCCGTTCCAAGAGGAGGCGGAGGAGGCAAGGGACGCAGCAAACAGGATGTATTCCGCACCATCATGCGGATCACGAAACCAGAACGGGTCCCGAAAAGCCTTGATCGTTCCGATCTCGCCGCCGCCCGCCATGTCACTTGCATAGAACTTATCATCAGGCGCGACGCACTCGACCGGCTCCGACCAGTTGCTCAAACCCGGGACGTCGCCGACAATGGCCAGCGCCGCACTCGTTTCAAACATTCGCTGATCGAAACTGATGGTTTTTTCACCGCGATGCCCCGCCGCCGTGAAATAGAGAGTTACACGGCGATGCTGCTCGTCAATTACTGCCGATCCGGACCATTCCCGGCTGCCAGGCGAGAATTCATCGGGCAAGAGATTGCCAAGGTCTCGCCATTGGCCATCTCGTTCGTGCATTAGCCGGATGCGCGCCAGACCGTGCCGTGCATCCGGATCGCCAATGACAGGCGCGGAAAGCAACATATACAACGTGCCACCCGCGATCAAAGCCGTGCGACCGTCACGCTCCTGCACCGGCCAATAGTCCCACAAATCGAAACCAGGTAGCAGTTGCCGCACGTCCTTGCGCTCGATCACAGGGGCGTGGTTGTGGGTCGCAACCGCAACATGCGCAATCGCTTCGCGGGTCCATTGGCTTGTCATGACAACTCTATCCGACCCCAAAAGCTCGACCAGACCAGACGCGCCGACGTGGCGCGGCCGGAACTTCGTCAGAAATCCAATTTCAGCGACGCCGAAACTGTGCGTCCGTTGATGGAGCGCGCGCGGACAATGCCGTTAGCCGGGATCGATCCCTCTTCCGCCTCGGTATAGCCTGCGACGTTGAACAGGTTGTTGGCGTTGATCGAGAGTTGCAGCCGTTCAATTGGCCGCACCGCCACGAACGCATTGACCTGGGTGAACGCGGGAAGTTTCAGATTGTTGCTGTCTTGCGTATAGCTTGCGCCTGTCCCGATGGCGCTGGCCCCTACGCTGAACATGCCGCTGGTATATTCCGGTGCCACGCGCCAGATGAGCTTTGCCTGGCGACGGGGACGGTTGCCGATCACAGTCGGATCGTTCGAGGCGATGATCTTGGCATCCGTATAGGTGGCATTGGCCGCCAGATTGAACCCACCAGTGCGATATGCGCCCTCCAGTTCCAGGCCATAGGCGCGATAGGTGTTGGCAAAGCTGCGCTGGGTGGTTGCCTCGTAATTTTGTTCCTGGGTTTTGGCGTGGAATGCGGTTGCGTAGAATGACAGGCCGCTACCCTGATATTTGAGCCCCGCTTCGGCCTGGCGGACGAAATCAACCGCGCGTGCGCCGGGCAATAGCTGCCCCGTCGTCGCACTGGTGTTGCCACCAAACACGAAACGATCCGCGTTGGCGCGACCGCCGCGGCTGTAGCGCGCAAACGCCGAGAGATTGTCGCCGATACGGTAGTTGGCGCCACCCGAATAGGACAGATAGTGATAGTTGTAATCGACCGGACGGGTAAGGGTCAGCGGCATGACCGTGGCCTTGGTTTCGGGGACCGAGATTGTGCCGTTGCCGTCAACATCGTTGGCAACCACGGGGCCGTCGCCCAGCACGAAACCGCGCGCCCGCCCGAAATCATAGCGCAGACTGCCATCAACCGTCAGGCTGCCAGACTTGTAGGTGAGCGATGCAAAAGGCGCGCTCGTATCGAAATCAAGGTTGTAAGACCGGCGACAGCAATTGCCGAAATAGGACGCCCCATAGGCAACGAGGCCCGTATCCGTCTGCGAAACGCCTGCCGCCGTCCGGACGTTGATCAGCGCCGCATTGTCCCCTTTCGCCTCAAGCAGATAGGATGACCATGTCCAGTCCATGTCGATCTTCTGGCGAGACTTGTAGAGGCCAACCGAGACATCGAGCACGCCGCTGTTCGCCATGTCGAAGCGATGGTTGAGCCGCAGGTCATTGGTGACATTATCAAGGCTGTTGAGCTTGGTATTGAACAGCACGATGCCAATGGCATTGGCCGTCGTCGGGTTGGCGACGGCCTGCCCCGCAAGCGGCCCGTTCGCATAGGTTGCGACCGCCCCCGCGCCGCCGATCCCGTTGGCAAGGTTCTGAACCGTATCGGTGGTCGCCGGGAACGGCGAATTGAAGCGGCCCGAGATACTCGCAAAGCGGAACTTGTTGTTTACAGTCCATCCATCCGCGATGTCGAATTGCCCTTCGAACCCGATAGCTTTCACCAGCGGGTGCATGCCATCACGGATGTCGTCTGTCTCGCGGCGGTTCTGGCCGTCGAGCGTTACCGCCTGCGTGAAATAGATCGAATGGATTGTATCGCTGTTCGGGCTGAGGCCGGGCAGCGCCTGATACTTCGGATCGCCATTGGAGCCGGTGACGCGGACAGGGCTGGGCAGATAGGCAATCGCCCGGTCATCCAGATATTTGAAGTTCAGCCGGAAGAAGCCGCGATCAAATGTCTTGGTGAGGTTGGCCTTTACCTGACCACCCTTGTTCCCGTCATAACCCGCATGGCGAGGGCCTTCACCGACGCGATAGAAGCCGCCGATGTTGAACGTCAGCGTATCAGAGAGCCGCCCGCCGTAATTGGCGTCAAGGCGATACTCCCCATAATCGAGTCCGAGCGTGCCCTGGATCGATCCGCCCTCTACAGAGCCGGTCTTCGAGATGATGTTGATGACGCCGCCGGGCGAATTGGACGCGAAGGTTGAGGCGGAACCGCCGCGGACAGCCTCTACCCGGGCAACCGTCGAATCTGTCCGCAAAAAGATGTCGGCATTGCCAAAAGCAATGTCTCCGAATTCAAGGATCGGCAGGCCGTCTTCCTGAAGCTGCAGGAACTTCGCGCCACCAGTGGAGATCGGGATGCCGCGTGACTGGATATTGGCATTGCCTTCGCCACCCGAGGATTCAGACCGAATGCCGGGAAGGCTGCGGAACAGCTCGGCCGCAGAGCGCGGCGTTGCAGCGATAATTGCGTCAGCATTGAGCGAACTGACCGAGACAGAACTATCGAGCCGGTTCTGGCCGCGCGCGACCGCCGTTACCACGATTTCCTCGCCTGAAGCGTCCGCCGCGTTTGTTGCCGCATCCTGCGCGAAGGCCGGTGAGACCATCAGCAGCGCAGTGGTGGCGAGCAAGGTTGTGTGCGCCTTCAACATGTGCATTCTCCCCAAAATATCGGCCGATAGATCAGCTCGTGCAGCCTCTATCAATCTTTTTGCAAACGATTGCAAGAGAAATTTGCAATCGTTTGCATTTGCCGCTACGCATCCACTCCGGCGACAATGTTCTGCCGGGGAGAGGTTCATGATCATCGGTTCCGCAAAGCCGCGTCTGACGCTTGGGCGCATCCTTCAGATGAATCTCGGTTTTCTCGGGTTGCAGTTCAGCTTCGGCCTGCAGCAAAGCAATATGGGCCCGATCTACAGCTATCTTGGTGCCGACGAGGGAGCAATGCCGCTGCTTTGGCTCGCCGGGCCGATGACCGGCTTATTCGTCCAGCCGCTGATCGGGTCAATGAGTGACCGCACTCGATCCCGTCTCGGGCGGCGCACGCCCTATTTCCTGATCGGTGCGGTGCTGTGCAGCCTGTGCCTGTTCGCGATGCCCTACAGCCAGGCATTGTGGGTCGCCGCCAGCCTGTTGTGGATTCTCGACGCGGCCAACAACGTCACGATGGAGCCCTACCGCGCCTATGTCAGTGATCGGTTGAGCCCCGAACAACGACCGCTTGGATTCCTTACACAAAGCGCGTTCACCGGCCTCGCACAGACGCTGTCCTACCTTGCGCCCTCTTTGCTTGTCTGGTGGGGGATCGACAAGGATTTCATCGACAATAACGGCATTCCCGAAATCGTGCGAATCAGTTTCCTCATCGGTGCGGTGTTGTCGATCGCCACCATAGTCTGGTCGGTCTGGCAGGTGCCGGAACTGCCGCTGACCGCGGAAGAGGACGCTTCCATGCGCGCCGAACCGCTTTCTCTCCGCTCGACACTGGGGGGCCTGGCCGATGCCATCCGCAATATGCCACCCGCCATGCGCCGCTTGGCGCTTGCCATGCTGTTTCAATGGTTTGGCATGTTCTGTTACTGGCAATATGTTGTCCTGACTGTCGCCCGCAATGTTTATGGCACGGATGATCCGACCAGCACGGGCTTTCGTGACGCAGGGTTGTTGAACGGACAGCTTGGTGCATTCTACAATGCCGTTGCGTGCGTTTCGGCGTTTGCAATGATTCCGCTGGCGCGCAAGGCCGGAGCGCAGCGGATCCACGCCGTGGCGATGGTCGGTTCGGGCGTCGCGATGATGGTGATTGCCGCAAGCGGCTCGATTCCGCTGCTGATCCTGGCGATGGTCGGTATCGGGATCGGCTGGGGCAGCCTGATGGGCAACCCCTATCTCATGCTCGCTGATGCCATTCCGCCTGAGCGGACGGGGGTTTATATGGGCATCTTCAACATGTTCATTGTTGTGCCGATGATGATCGAAATCCTCTTCGTATGGCTCGCCTATCGCCCTGTGCTGGGCGGAGATCCGCGACATGTGCTCGTGCTGGGCGGGTCAATGATGCTTGCGGCAGCCCTGGCCACGATGTTGGTCACGACACCGCGCCCGGCACGATCACTCGCCTAGGCCGATCCGCGCAGAATCAGTTCGGGGGGCATCGTGACCGGTTCAACTGCAATGCCTTCCATCCGGCGGAACAGCAGGTCAATCATCAGGTTGGCCCCTGCCGTGACATTCTGGCGAATGGTGGTGAGCGGAGGGGTTGTATGGTTTGCGATAGGAATATCGTCATAACCAACGACGCTGACATCCTGCGGCACTCTTTTGCCATGCCCCGCCAACGCGCGAAGCGCACTCATCGCGATGACATCCGACGCAGCGACGATGCCGTCGGGCGCGGGGTGATCGCGCAGATAATCCTCAATCGCGCTATACGACGATTCGCTGGTAAGATGCGTCGGTAACAACGTACCTTTTCCATGCCCTGCGGCCGCCAGGGCCTGTTGGAACCCCGTAAAGCGCGCCGCAAATTCGGGAACGCCAACATTGCCGAAAAAGGCAAGTCGCTGGCGGCCTTGCGTCAGCAGATGCTCCGCCGCGATGCGGCCACCCGCGACATTGTCCGATCCGACAGTGATTTGACCCTTGCCGGAGTCTGCCGCGCCCCAGACGATCAGCGGGGCATACCGTGCGGCAACGCGTTCGATGGCATCGACTTGGTCGGACTGGCCAATGATGATGACCCCGTCAACCCTGCCGCCATCCACGATCCGGTCAAGCCAACGATCATCGGCCGGAATAACCCGTGACAGCAGAAGGTCGTGGCCGCGATTGGCGACAGCATCGGCCAGAGGACCAAGCAGACTCATGAAAAAGGGATCGGACAGGTTCTGATCGGCTTCGTGGCCGAGCGGCAAGACGACGCCGATTGCCCCTGTGCGCCTCAGCCGGAGATTGCGCGCCACCTGATTCACTTGAAACCCGTGTTCGCGCGCCAACGCCACCACCCGGTCGCGCGTCGCCGCAGCTATCGCCGGATTCCCGGCGAGCGAACGCGATACAGTGGCCACTGACACGCCTGCCAGTTGAGCCAATTCCGCGAGGGTCGAGACGCTTGATATTGTCACCGGTCACTATGTGGCAGTTACGCCTGCTCTCGCCAATAGAGAACGATAGGCTGCCTCGGCGCCACTGGCGAAAGCCCCGCATCTGGCTCACCTGCGGCCGGCTCATTCACACCGGCCAGCATCGGCATCGGCTGGCCACCACATTGGTTTGGCTGTGCCGTTTGGGCTGATGCAAATGGCTGGAAACGATCAATCAATAAGCGCTGCCGGAAGGAATCCCGGCTTTCCCGTAGTCCGCCGCAAGTGCGCCCAAGGCTGCGCTAAAGAGAGGCACGTCCGCCCCCACGGCAACAAAGGTTGCTCCAAGCGCGAGGTAGCGGCGATTGAGGGCCGGATCGAAGGTCAATATGCCCGCGGGCTTTTCACAAGCGAGGATGCGTCTGATTGCCGCCTCAATGGCTGTCTGCACCGCGGGATCGTATATGTCGCCAGTAAAGCCCATGTCGGCGGCCAAGTCGTTGGGGCCGATGAAGATACCATCCACGCCGTCCACTGCGGCGATCGCTTCGAGATTGGCCAAACCCTTGCGGCTTTCGATCTGGACAAGGAGGCAAATTTCCTGATCAGCGGTTGCCAGATAATTTGCGACCGTGTTGAAGCGGGAAGCACGCGCGATGCCTGCCCCCATGCCTCGAATGCCATGCGGCGGATAGCGGACCGCGTGGACCAGCGCTTCCGCCTGCTCTGCTGTCTCGACCAATGGAATGAGGAGCGTTTGCGCGCCGATCTCAAGTAGTTGCTTGATGAACCATGGTTCCGACATCGGCGGGCGCACTACGGCGTGCGATGGCGATGCTTCCAAAGCCTGCAATTGGGCGAGGATGGTGCGCAAGTCGTTGGGACCGTGCTCGGCATCGATGACCAGCCAATCAAATCCGGCATGGCCCGCAAGCGCAGCCGCATAGCCGTCCGCCATCGCAAGCCAAAGGCCGATAAGGGGTTCCCCGCCAACCAGCGATGCCTTGAATTGATTGCGCACCATTCTGCCTCGTTCCTGATCAACACATTGCCTGTTGTATCCTGCGCATCAACACCCGCCTAGCCCCGCGCGATTCCACCACAGACGCGCGGTTTCGCGGCACAGCCCGATCACCTGATCATGCGCGCCAATGCTGCTTTCTTTGTGCGCCGTTTCCCCAATATGAACTGGTCTATCCTGACGCCCGATCTGTGCCTGCACTGGGATCGCGCGACGCTTCGTGAATCGCCCGGTCTGGAAGCGCGGCCAAACCAAGGCGATGATCCCGTCGAGATTTTATGGAAGCGGTATTACGCTGCCACATTCAATCCGGCCCGATTGAAAATTGGCGCAATGATGAAGGAAATGCCACGCCGTTATTGGAAGAACATGCCTGAAACATCCTTGATCGAGGCCCTCATTGCGGACGCATCGGCGCGTGAGGCAGACATGCTGGCGCGTTCAGGTAAAAATGCCTAGCCCTGGCGGGTACGATCCGCGCTTCGGCGCATTGCGAAAGGATTGATTAGCGGCCGGACCTGAGCGTGGGACGGAACGAGACGCCCATGCCCCCGGCACTCTTGCTCACCCGTCTCGGTCTGACCTCATATCCCACGCGCAAAGAACAGGTTTTCCACATTCCGGAGCGACAGCGCGTAGCCGACGTACATCATGACCACTAGCCGAATGAGTTCGGGCGACGAGCTGAAATACCGGAATGGACTGACCGGCTTGCGAGGTCTGGGCATCCAAGTGCGCTATACCCAGCCCTCTAACTGTCGGTGCCTTTGGTTTGACAGCCCCCATAATGCTAACCCTTGAGAAGGGAGCGCTCGCCAGAAATGGCAAAGCCATCGATAATCAACTCCAGACATTCAACCAAACGCGGCCGGTGATCCTCGCCAGTTTTTGATGCTAGTCTGGCTTCATGTTGCCAGATCATTTGCTTGGCATCGAGGAGCGATTCCTGTCCAGCATGTGTTATCCGCAAACCCAGTTTGCGCGCGTCGTGGAACAGCGGGGCCGTCGAGAGCTGACCGTTTCCGACAAGCCGTTTGACCATTGTGTTGATCGTGGATCGTTCCAGCCTGAAAAACTGGCTCAGGGAGGATTGCGTGACATCCGGATTGGCACCAACAAGCCACAGGATCGCCGCCAGTTTCGGAGTGAGGCCCAACTGCCGGAGTTTCGGCTCGAGATCGGCAAGAATGAGGGAGTAGGCGATGCCCAGATGAATCCCGATCAGGCCCTCGAGACCATCAAGCTTTAGCGGAGCGCCGTGGTTGGCGACGTCGGAATTCGTTCTGGAAATACCCGTCAACGCGACGTGACCGCTTTGAAATAGGCAAGGGTTTCCGGCATGACAGATGCGGGCTCCGGCGTCGGGAAATAGCTTAGTTTGACGATGACAGTTCTGCTTGCCGGATGGACATAGATAAACTGACCGGCGAGTCCCAGCGCGGCAAAGGCACCCGGTTCCTGATCCAACTGCCAGAACTGGTAGCCATAACCATATCCGCCAAAGGCGCTGCCTCCGGTCGGGAACGGCAGCATGCTGGTTGCCTCTTTCATCCAGCCCGCAGGCAGGATGCGCTTTTTGCCACGCATACCGTCATTCAGCATCAACAGCCCCAATCGGCCGAAATCCCGCAGGCGCGCATTATAGCCCATCCCGTTCAGCTCGCGGCCCGCGCCTTTCGGGCCATCGGCAATCCAGAAGCCGTCAGCTTCCATCCCGACCGGCCCCCAAAGACAGGCAGTGGTGAGATCGGCAATGGACTGTTTGGTGGCACGCTCGAGGATCCAACCGAGAACCGCCGTATCCAGCGTTGCATAGTTGAACGTGTGACCCGGCTCGGTCTTGCGCGCTATCCGGGTTGCGCGGTCCGCGAACCGTTCCCGGTTCAGAATGATGGCATTCTGGTGGATCAGCCACGCCAGGCTTGGCGTGGTTCCAAAATCATACCGCTCCTCATAATCCACACCTGATCGCATCTGGAGAATGTTGCGAATGGACACGTCGCCATAGGCCCCGGCTTTCAACTCGGGCACATATGTCCCTGCTTTGTCATCAAGCGATCGGATCTGCCCCTTGTTGAGCGCGATCCCGATCAGAAGCGAAGTGATCGACTTGGCCATTGAAAAGGATATGAACCGATCCTGCTGCGTTGACCGGTTGCGATAATCCTCGAACAGGATTTTCCCGTCCCGGATAACCAGAAATGCGTTGGTATAGGTGCGCGCGGCAAAATCGGCGTAGCTGCGCGTGTGGCCTTCAAAAACATAATCAGGCGGCGAGAAGCCGGGACTGCGGGGCAAGCGCCACACCGGGCCGGAGCGGGCCACTGATCGCGTTTCAAACATTTGGGCGGAATTGCGGAAAGTGAACGCGTTGAGATCGCTGTCCAGCCAGTGCTGACGCATCGTTATGACCGGGTCCGGCGGCACAGCGTCGCCGGTTTCCGCCGCAGGTGCACCTGCAGGGCAGACCAGTGCAGCCAGAACCAAAGCCGCGAGCAAGGCTACGCTATCGCGCATTTTCATCACGTCGTCCTTTGAATTGACCTGAGTGGACAGGGCCGGGGCCACGCCGACATGCGGCCCCGGCTTTGGAATCAGAAGTTACGCTTCACCGTCACTGCCCATGTGCGCGGCAGGCCAGGGCTTGCCGTGATGGTCTGGAATGCTGCCACGTTGGAAATGTCTTCGACCGAATTATAGTAATATTTGTCAAAGATATTCTGCACTTCCAGCGATACCAGCCAGTCCTTGTCCTCTGTGTTATACGACAGGCGCGCGTTGCTGAGGAAGCGACCGGCGATCCTGCTGGTCGGTCGGTTGAATGCTTCGGTATAAAGCGCCGACTGGTAACTGCCGTCAACGCGCAAGCCGACCGTGCCCGAACTCAAATGATAGTCATATTGTGCGCCAAAGCTGTAGGTCCATTTTGGCGTGTAGGGTGTGGTTGCCGAAAGCGGAATGCCTGATGTGCCCGTGGTTTTGTATTTGAAATCAATGTAACTCAGCGAACCATCAAGCGTAAATCCGTCAACGGGACGGGCATTCATTTCCAGCTCAAACCCCTTTACATCCGCCTTGCCGACATTGTTCGGCTGAAGACAGGGTGAAATCGGGCACGCCGTCAGCGTCAGAATGATGTCATTATATTTGTTGAAGAACGCCGCGGCATTGATCCGGAGCTTGCGATCCAGAAGGTCAGACTTGAAGCCCAATTCATAGGTGGTGATGGTTTCAGGGTTGAAAGCCTTGAGCTGATTAAGCGGGCCGGCCGATGGCCCAAAGAACGGACGCGGATTCACCCCCCCGCCCTTGTAGCCCGTTGAAACGGAGCCGTAAGCCAGAAACGCCGGAGAGAAGCGGTAATCCGCGACAACACGCCAGTCTGTGCGCTTGCCCTTGAAGCCGTCACTGATATTGAACAATCCGAGCAGCAGACAGTTTGGCGCATTGCCAATGCCTGTCGGGCCAGCGGTCGGCGCGCCGAGGAAGAACGCGCAAGGCAAGGGCCCGGGCACCGTGCCATCAGGATTGCTCCGGAAATAGGTATAGACCTTCTTGTCCCATGACTGGCGGATGCCGCCCGTGATGTTGAACGCGTCGCTGGCGTGGAGGGTTGTGTTCAGGAACACCGCTTTTGACGTTGAAGGCGTGGTATCCGGCCCGTGGATAAAGTCGATGCCAGCATAATTGAGATCAACACGGGCATTATAATTGCCGTTCTGGTCGAAATAGAATCCGCCCAGTGTGAAATCGATCAGATCACCGCCAATTTTGCCGTTCAGGCGGACTTCCTGGCTCCATGCGCGGTGGCGCAGCACATTATCAAGCTGGGCCACGGGAACCGGCGATCCATCCTGATCAAAGCCAAAGTTCAATTCATAGTGGCGGTATGACGAGATCCAGACCGCCTCCAGATCGTCCGTCAGCTTGGCGGTCACGTTGCCCATGACCCCCCAGCCCTTATATGTTTGCTGGTTTGTCGCCACATAAGGCTTGTAGGGTGCCTGCGTGGTCGGCGTGCGCCCATCGACGAAGTTGGCATAGTTGATGAAACGCGGATCATAGCCTGCCGGCGTTGTATCGGTGCTGACGCCATAAGCCGTCGTGATCGGCACAAATCGGCTGTCATAAGGTATCGCCGTGCCGTCTTTGCCCGTCAGGAACGCGATGCCATCAGGCGTCGTGCCGCTCGAATTGGCACGGAGCAACACTTGCGCACCTGCGTCATTCTTTTCCCGTGTGTAATCGCCCGAAACATTGACTTCAATCCTGTCGCTGGGTTCCCAGCGCAGCGCCACCCGGCCTGCCGCGAAAGACCGGCCGCCCAGTTCGCCCTGCTTGCCGCCAGCCCCCTTGTTGTTGGCTGCCGTCACGTTCGAGTTGGGGTGCGTCAGCCCGTAATCAAGCAGCGTGACATAGCCATCGGTATTCTTGGTGGCCCCGGAAACGCGCATGAACAGATTGTCCGCGAGCTTGAGATCTGCCATCGCGCGGACGTCAATGCGATTATAGGACCCATAGGTCGCCTGGATCGTTCCCTTGCCCGAACCATCCGGCTTCTGGCTGAAAAGCTTGATCGCGCCGCCAATGGAATTTTTGCCGGCGAGCGTACCTTGCGGCCCGCGCAGCACTTCGATCCTTTCCAGATCCATCAGGTCCAGCAGCGAACTGGACAGGGTGGGAATATAGACATCATCCACATAGATGCCCACGCCTGGTTCAAGTGCGTAGTTGAAGTCGGTCTGGCCTACGCCCCGGATAAAGGCGATCAGGCCGATGCCGCCGCTTTGCGGCTGCGAACGCAGCGTCACATTGGGAGCCTGGGCCGCGACTTGCACAATATCGGTCTGGCCCCGCGCCTCCAGCAGGGCTGAGTCGACAGCGGTAATCGCAAGCGGCGTATCCTGAAGCTTTTGCGAACGAAATTGCGCAGTGACCACAATATCCGCGATGCCGGCACCATCAGCTTGCGGCGCTTCTTGCGCAGCCGCCGCGCCTGGTATCGCGACGACAGCCGCGATCACCCCAAAACGAGTAAAGCGTTTCATTGATTCTCCCCCTTTTGTGAACATTCTGCTTTGCAGCGATGCTAGCGGGAGCGCGCGCCGGATGCTTCGCCATTCACGAAAAAGAGTTGGACATTCGCGAAATCAGTGCCGTTTGCGATATTCGCTGGGGCAGAGCCCAAAATGCTGGGAAAATCGACGCGAAAAATAAGCCTGGTCGCCAAATCCGCATGCATAGCCAATCGCAGCGATCGACATATTCCGGTCGCACAAAAGCGCTTGGGCTGCTTCCAGTCGAACCCTGGAAAGATACTCCATCGGAGTGATGCTTGCAGTAGCCATCGCCATCTGCAGTGTTCGCAAGCCCACGCCAAGTTCCTCCGCGATGCTGGCGGACGACAGATAGGGGTCGGAATAGCGCGCATTGACCAACGCCTTCATGCGCGCAATCAGCGGATTCGCTTTGTCGGCGGGCCCGTCTTGCCTTGGGCGAAGGGACGAGACGAATAAATTTGTTAAGATGGACGCATAGTCCGCACTATTATCTTCAGCACATTCTCCTTCGCCCACGCGCCACAGCGAAAGCATGAAATCCCTCAAAATGCGGGTGGACGCGAGCGCACCGGACACCCGCTCGCCCACGATATCATCAAGCCCCGAAACCCGGCTTTCCACCAGATGACGGTCCAGTTCGACCACGAGCAATTCGTGCGCGCCTTTCACATCAAACCGGTAATATTCCTCGCTCGCGCAGACAGCCATGTCGCCCGCGCCAAGCTGAACCTCTCTCCCCCGATGCGACAGCATGATTGTGCCAGACTGGACAATATGGAGAACGAGATTCTGACGGATCGAATGTACGCCGCTTTCCCTTCGTCGCGCGACGACCGCTCCGGCAGAGCGTGGACGAACGAGCGTCAAATCTTGCAGCTTCCAGCGCATCATGTGGGCGTGAAATTGTGGCTGAAGCGGGTCCACCACTAAGCCATCATAGGTTTGCCCCACCAGTTCGTTCCAGAAGTCGAGTTTTCGAGCCGGTTCGACCTGACGGGTTGAATAGTGCTCAATCATCCAGCACCTCCCCAGATTTGCGGCACATCTGTCGTGCACCCACCGACAGTATGGCGGGGAAATTGTGCAGATTCAATGCGTTTGGGCGACCAAGTGTCATTTTCAGAGGATCGCAACCTCCTGCTCGTCCGCGTTGCCCAGCTCGTTCATCGCTGCCCGGTAGGATTTGAGCCCGTCGGTGGTGATCGCCTCGGGCGAGGAGTTGAAGCAACGGAATGGGCTGTGCGGCCTAGCACTCGATTTATGGGTTATTCGCGACGGCTAGCATCGACACGCACGTCCTGCCACATTGGTTTGACAGCGCCCTCAGCGCCAATTTTGTGAAAATCGCATTCGCTAAGCGAAAAATCTGCGAAGTCCGACAATAAAACAAATACTTGTTTTATTGTCGGACTTCGCTAATGAGGCCGCCAAAGGCGACGGCAGCAGGAGAGAAAAGTGGGCAGATTGGCAGGCAAAGTGGCAATTATCACCGGTGCTTCACAAGGCATGGGGGAATCGCACGCAAGAACCTTCGTTGCCGAAGGGGCGAATGTCATCCTCACAGACATCAATGAAGCTGCCGGGCAGTCGCTGGCGGCAAGCCTTGGCGAGAGTGCGATCTTCATCAGACAGGATGTGGCGAGTGCCGCGGACTGGGCAAAAATACTTGCCGAGGGTGAGGCGCGGTTTGGTCTGGTCAATGTGCTGATCAACAATGCCGGGATTATCGGCAAGATCGCGGCGACGACCGAATTTGCTCAGGAAGACTATCAGTTCGTGTGTGATATCAATCAGTTGGGCGTCTATCTCGGCATGAAGACGGTGATCCCTTCAATGATCAAGGCGGGTGGCGGTTCCATCGTCAATATTTCCTCGATCGCGGGCATGTTCGCCGTCTATGGTGCGCCGAACCTGGCTTATGTTGCCAGCAAGTTTGCGGTGCGCGGGATGTCAAAGCAGGTCGCTGTGGAATATGGCAGACAGAATATTCGCTGCAATTCGATTCACCCTGGTTATATCAAGACCCCGATGATGGCCGCTGCGACCGACGAAGGGGGCGGAGAAGCGACCAGCATGATCCCGCTTGGTCGCCTTGCTGATGTGAAGGAAGTGTCCAATCTCGCAATCTTCCTCGCTTCCGATGAATCCTCGTTCATCACGGGGATGGAGCATGTGATTGATGGGGGCATGACCGCCGTCTGACCGGAAAGGACCATCGCTAAAACGGCGCTCTTTTCTTTCGTCGGAGGAGAGTGGCCGCGCTTGCCGAATCGCTGGATCGGCGAAAGGTCTCGCACTGCCGCAGCGCGAGCAAGCCCGCATTGGCTCAAGCGAGCCAGGAATGTGTGGGGCCCGTCAGCGTCGCGTCACCGTCCCACAGTTGATGCCTGAGCCGGGCGGCGGCATTCTCTATCGCAACCGACGTCGGCGCTGAATTCGTTCCGGATCACCGCATTCGATGCAAAAGTCCAATTCCTGGAAGCTATCGGCCTTCTCCGAACCCCGCGTAAATGCCCATCCCATTCAGATGCGGTGCTGGATTCAGGGCCTCCCGTAGCACGGTGTGCGCAGCAGATTGACACTGCGAGAATCACGCGCTAGATTGAAAAAACAAACAGTTGTTCTTTCGAGTTAGGGCTCGAAATTTTGGATGGCTTTAAAAGCAGACTTGGGAGGATACGTCATGATCAACCGAAACACCCGCATCGCGCTACGCACCGGCGTAGCGATTGCCAGCTTGATAGTCGGTAGCGCATCGGCAATGGCGCAGACCGCTGAGGAGGGCGCGTCCGCTGGCGAGGGCGACATTATCGTGACCGCGCGGCGGACCGATGAAAAGCTGCAGGATGTGCCGGTGGCAGTGACGGCATTCGGTTCTGAAGCGCTGGCGGAGCGAAAGATTGCATCGGAAATTGACCTTCAAGTCGCGACCCCCGGCCTCACCGTTCGGCAGACGGGCTCATCAGATCAGTTAAACTATGCGATCCGCGGCCAGTCGATTGACTCCTTCTCTTTTTCGTCTCCCGCCGTTGTGGCCTATTTCAACGAAGTCCAAGCTGGTGGTGGCGCGGCAACGTCGTTCTTCGATCTGGAATCGATCCAAGTGCTTAAGGGGCCGCAGGGAACGCTCTTTGGGCGCAACGCCACAGGCGGTGCTGTTCTTTATGGAACCGCAAAGCCGACAACACAAACAGGCGGCTATCTCAAGTCTGGATATGGCAATTATGACAATCGTGAGATTGAAGGCGCGCTCAATCTCGGCCTTGCCGAAGGGTATGCCATTCGCCTTTCGGGTAAAATCCGCAAACGCGACGGCTTCCAGCATAATCTGCTTGATAATACAGATGCCAACACGATCGATTCAAAGGTTGGTCGCCTGAGCATATTGATCGCGCCGGAAGGTTCGGCGTTCAAAAACATCGCAGTCGTTCAGGTCGGTCGCTTTGGCGGTCGCACGGGCGCGACCAAGATTGCAAATGCCAACGGCGTTAACGGCACGCCGGCTACGTATTTCGACCCCATTACAAAAACGACCCAGCCACTCGTCACCAATATGCGGGATGTTTATGGTATTGGCGGTCCTGGCGCGGGCGTTGTTCCGGGCTTCACAAGCCTCAACGACTTCCTGACGAAGCAAAAGAGCATCGGCTTCTACGACTTTTACGGTAATCAGAATAACTTGCGCAGAGGGCGCCAAACCGTGTTGTCGAACACGACAACCTTGGATCTGTCTGACAACGCGACGCTCAAAAATATTTTCGGCTATAACAAAGTGTTCAATCGCGAAAATACCGACATTGAGGGAAGTCCTTATCAATTTCTCCTCGTCGGAGGTGGGGTGGCCGACAAGAACCAAGGCTACTCATTCGGCACCAAGCAGGTTTCTGACGAACTTCAGTTGACCGGAGAATTCGGGTCATTGAAGTATATTGTCGGTGCTTTCATCTCCAAGGAAGAGACATATAACCGTATTCCGCTGGCTGTGACGCCTGATCTTGGCGCACCGTTCCTCGGGCCCTATGATTTTACAATTACCGACAAATCCAAGGCGCTCTATGCGCAGCTTACCTATGGCATCACTGATCGTCTCAACTTGACGGGGGGTTTCCGTTATACCTGGGAAGACGTCGACCTCACTCACGGCCGCGACAGTCTGCTGAACATTCTGAACGCGGGCATACACAGCCGCAAGGATTCCAAGCCCAGCTGGCTTGTCGGCGTGGACTATAAGATTACCGACGACCTTCTTATCTATTTTAACCATCGCGGCAGCTGGCGCACTGGTGGATTTAACGGGACGTCGGCGGCAAGCTTTCCCAATGCCCCTGCCTTCAAGCCTGAGACGACCTATGATTTTGAAGCAGGTCTGAAATTTGCAGGTGATCTTGGCTCCATGCCCGCGCGTTTGAACGTCGCGATCTATGATCAACACATCAAGAATGTTCAACGGGCACCTTATCTCAACATTTCCGCATTGGCCGGCAATGTGAACAAGGCCCGCGTGACAGGTGCGGAATTTGACGGCAGCGTCAATTTTTCGCGCGGGCTTCAGATCGGTGGCGCATTCACTTACACAAATGCGCGCTTCACCGATCCACGCGCTTCAGTTGCCGGGGCCAACTTCATCTTCGGGCCCTATGCCGACTCTCCAAAGATTTCTGGTTCGGCCTATTTTCGTGTGTCGACAGAGCTGGGCAGCGATCAGGGCGAACTGGCACTGCGCGGCGAAGTCTACGGGCAAAGCCATTTCTTCTACAGCAACCTGAACAATACCATTGTGCCTAACGCTCGCATTGCGGGCTATTCGTTGGTGAATGCCCGGGCCGAATGGAACAACGCGTTTGGCTCAGGTGTGAACGCGGCGCTTTATGCGAGCAATCTGACCGGGAAGAAATATGAGGTTGGCGGGTTTCCGCTAGGCGCGGTCGTCGGCGCAAACAGCACATTGCCGGGTACCCCTCGCACATATGGTATCGAGGTTGGCATCAAGTTCTGATCAAACCGAGCTAACTTGGAGGACGGACAATGGAAGACAGTGCAAAAAGAGCAGTTGAGCGCGGCCTGGCGTGGTGCGGTCCGCTGTTTGTTGTCTCGATCATCTACACCTGGGGTGTGATGGGGCATAATATCCCGCCGCCGAACATGATGGCTTTGTCGCCAGAACAGCTTGTATCCGAATATTATGCGAAATATCCGAGTATCGGACCAGGTATGATCGGCGCGGCCACCTTCGCGCTTTTCTATACAGTCTGGTCGTGCCTCCTCGCCTCGCTGATGCGGGACGAAAACGGCAATGTCGGCGCGCTGAGCTTCATCGAGCTTGCAGGCGGCATCCTCACCGGTTGGCTGTTCGCCTTTTGCTCGGCCATGTGGGCTGCCTGTTCGGTACTCGTTGGCCAGGTCGACCCGAGTATTATCAAAATGGTTCACACCTTCTCGTGGATTATTTTCGATTGCACCTATATGATCACCACGATCCAGATGGTTGCGCTCGGTCTTTGGACGGTGCTCAACAAGCGACAGACGATGTTTCCGGCCTGGGCCGGGTGGACTAGCGCTGCGATCGGGGTGGGCTTCGTTCCGCTCGTGATCATGCCGTTCGTCACCGAAGGTCCCTTCACGGTCAACGGCATGTGGAATTTCTGGATCATCTTCTCATTCTGGATCTTTGCCTTCTTCTCGGTTTACAACTTCTATGTGCTAAAGCATGTTTATCGTTCGACCGAAGAGCAGGCCAGGGCGGCGGGGCGGCTTCTTGCCACTGCCTGATTGCGTCATGCGGCAAGCGATCTGGTGGCCCGACTCCATCTGGAGCCGGGCCACTGCTTGTCGGTATTGGCGCCAGTGACTGAGGTGGTGTCACCCTCTCTGCTTCCGTCCAGCGATACCAACCCCGATCACCCTGGAACGAGCGGGATCTGGACGTTCGTGTTTATCGACATGATCGTGTTCCTGCTGTTTTTCCTTGTCTATCTTTCCGAGCGCAACCGTCTGCCGGATTTGTTCGCGGAGTCGCAAGCCACGCTTGATCCGATGGTTGGCCTGGCCAGCACGATATTTCTTCTGACTAGTTCATGGTGCATGGTCGGGGCGGTCCAATCTGCTCGGTCAGGCAACGCCGCGCGAACCGGTTCATGGCTGAATCTGACCGGCCTGTTGGGGGCTGGGTTCATCGTGAACAAATTGTTGGAATATGGCGGCAAGCTCGATCACGGCATCTCGCCAGTCTCGAACGGTTTTTACTCCTTCTACTTCATCATAACGGGCCTGCATTTCGCTCATGTCATCGGCGGGCTCTGCTTCATCGCGCATTGCCGGATGCGGGCGGCAGCGGAAGTCGGGAGGCGAGACTATCGCAAGAAAATCGAAAATGTCGGGCTGTTCTGGCACTTCGTGGATATGCTTTGGCTGTTCATATTTCCGATGCTCTATCTCGCTGGTGCTCGATGAAACCCAACACGGCACCTCCCCCATCGACCATCTGGCTCCTCCTGATAAGCCTGACACTCATCTCTACGTTTGTCGCCGAGGTTTTCTCCCAGGCGCATTTTGCGGTTATTTCGATATTTGTGATCGCGGCAGCAAAGGGCGATCTGGTGATCATCCACTACATGGAAGCAGGCAGCGCACAGCCTCATTGGAAAATCATGTACCGGATATGGCTTGGCGTGGTGACACTGATGCTGATTTTCGCCCATTTGATTGTTTGAATACCGTGGAGCTCGCAGAGTAAGCGGCACCCAAGATTTAGACGGCAGACTAGTGCAGTTTTCCCTCTATTCGGCCTCGGCGGTTGAAGCTGCATTTTCCCTTCAGTGTTCCTCGTCAGACCTGGAATGTGCAGATTGGCGTCAGCTTTGACATAGTTCAAAGTCTCCAGCGACTCATCCATCTATCGCCTCCGCCAAGGAGGCCGCTTCTGCCAAATGGGTGCCAACTGGTGCCTGCAAGGCGCATGGCGATCCGTTCGCAACTAGCATCTTTGGCAAAAACGCATACACCGCTTGGGTGAGACAAAACTGAAGGGTTGACTAAGGCTTTGCAAATGCTAAAAACAAATGATTGTTTGCATAAATTTCGTCCAGGAGAAGGATCAGTGACAATGTCTGACGAATCAGCGGCCAATTTCATCGACCCTGAAACGACACCAGAAGCCCTCACCGAACGCTTCGGACGTGATCTCATCAACGATTTCGATCTCGATGATCCGCAGTTCAATGCGCAGTTTAACGAAACGTTGAATTTCATGGTTCGCAAATGTCCGGTCGTTCATTCGCAGGTCGGCAAGGGATACTATCTGATCAATACGCAGGACGACGTTCGCGCTGCAGCGCAAGACTGGAAGACCTTCAGTAGCGCCAAGGGCTATATGCCGAATCGGCCGGAGGGCCTGCCCTACCTGATGCCCGAAGAGTCTGATCCGCCAATCCATACGCGCTGGCGTCATAAGCTGAACCCCCACCTAAGCCCCAAGACAACGGCGACTTACGAACAGCCGATACGTGATGATGTGAACGCACTTATTGATAACTTCATCGCCAAGGGCGAAGTGGAGTTTATCAGCGAATTTGGCGCGCTGCTTCCAGGCTGGGCATTCTTCAAGAACATCCTTGGTCTGCCAATCGAAGACCTCGCTGCACTGGTCAACGGCGTCGAGGAAGGCACGTTCGCGGATCCGGCAGAACGTGCAGGCCATTTTGAATTTGTGTTCAACTATCTGGAAAATCACCTTAAATGGCGCAGCACGCAGCCACCTCGTGGTGATCTTATCGACACCATTCTGGAAGGCGTGACCTATGATGACGGAACCGACGCGCCCTGGGCGCACAAGGTCAGCATTCTTGTTGATCTGACTTTCGGCGGCATTGCCACGACAACCTTTGTAATGGCTTCGGCCATCCACCATCTGGCAACCAATCCGGATCAGCGAAAGCTCCTCATTGAGAATCCTGATCTGATCGAAAACGCGATTGAAGAGTATGCGCGCTTTTTCCCGCCGGTTGTTGCGTTGGGCCGCACCTGCACGCGTGACGTCGAAATTTCGGGCACTCCCATCAAGGAAGGTGAGTTTGTCATGCTGACCTATGCCTGCGCTTCGCGCGATCCACGACACATGGTCGAGCCGGAAAAGATCGACGTGGCGCGCCAGGGCATCCCGCATTCAACCTTTGGCGTTGGCCCGCATCGGTGCATCGGTTCCAATCTCGCGCGTGTCGAGCTTAAAACGACGCTGGAAGAGTGGCTGAAGCGCATACCCGAATTCTCGGTAAAGGCGGGCACCGAACCGACCTTTGTCACCGGGTTCCTGCGTTCCATGCGCTCGCTTCATCTGACGTGGTAAGATCATGAGCAGGCTCGCTCCAAAGTTTGCGGATTATAACAACCGCTACCGCAACATCGCGATGGAACGGGATGCCGAAGGTATCCTGCTCATGCGGTTGCACACCAATGGTGGCCATTTTGTCTGGAGCGAGGAGAGCCACGAAGAACTTGGTTACGCCTTCGCGGAGATCGGCGCAGATCGCGGCAACCGCGTTGTGGTGATGACGGGCACCGGAGACGTCTGGTGTGAAGAGATCGACTTTGCCAGCTTCAGGCTGAATAATCCGGCTGAGTGGGATCACACCTTCTTTGACGGGCGCAAGCTGCTCAACAATCTGCTGGATATTGAGGTTCCGGTCATTGCCGCGGTGAATGGCCCAGCGCGGTTTCACCCTGAAATCCCGGTGATGTCTGATATTGTCATCGCCTCGGACACCGCGATTTTTCAGGACGCGCCGCACTTCATGGGCGGGATCGTGCCCGGCGACGGTGCGCATGTTGTTTGGACTCACGTCCTGGGGCCGAACCGGGGCCGCTATTTCCTGCTTATGGGCCAGGAAATCGATGCCAAACTTGCGCTCGACTATGGCGTGATTGGCGAGATATTGCCGAGGGACAAGGTGGTTGACCGGGCTATGGAGATAGCACGGAAATTTGCGGGCAACACTGACCTGACCCTGCGCTACGCGCGGGTTGTCCTTACCCAGCGCTACAAGCGACTGATGGATGAGGGCCTGAGTTTGGGCCTAGGCATGGAATCGCTTGCCGCCATCGACCTTCTGTCTGGCATGAAATCCTGACGCCATTCATTAAAGAGCAGCAAGGAGAAGTTGCATGAAAATTCGCATCGATGAAGTCAACTGCACCGGCCATGGACGTTGCGCGAAATATGCGCCCAACGTGTTCACGCTGAACGACGAAGATGGCTATAATGCTGATCGCGGAAAGACCATCGACGTGCCAGCCGGTGAGGAAGCCAATGCCCGGCTCGGCGTCAAGAGCTGCCCGGAACGGGCGCTCACCATCGTCGAGGAATGATACTCCAGGACCGGCAGGCGCTAGGCAACCTGGGTATCTGGAGATCGATTGGCTGCCAGATTTCCTGCTCAATTCCCTGAATTCATTTTTTGAACCGCCGCATCAAAACGGGAGGCACAATCCATGACTCGGCCAATTTTAGTTGCAATGTCCAACAGTGTCTCTGCGGAGCGCGAAGACGAGTTCAACCACTGGTACAATGAAGTGCATGGCCGCGATCTGCTCTCATTGCCGACGATGCGCTCGATGATCCGCTACCGGGCGGTTCAGCAGATCACGCCGGCTGCTCCGGAACCCTTTCACAAATATATGGCCATCTATGATCTGGACGATCCAAAGGCCGCCATAGCCGCGCTGGTTGAGCGTCGCGCGACATTCACGCCCTCCGACGCCATCGCAGATCCGCTGTTTGTCAGCTACGAGCCATTTTTCACAAAATTTGCCCGCTAGGCAGGTTTGGGCTGATCGTGATGCAAGACCCGAAGAGTCTCGACTCGTACCCCGTAGCAATCGAGGAAAAGGTGCGCTTCAGCGACACCGACCGGCAGGGGCATGTCAACAATGTCGCCTTCTCATTCTTCTTTGAAGCAGGGCGAGCGGCGATCGTCCTTGATGAGCCCGCGCTCCTTGAACCTGATTGCTTTTTCGTGATCGTGACCACGACAATCGACTTTAACGGAGAGCTTAACTATCCCGGGGTCATCACCGTAGCCAACGGGATTGAACGGATTGGCAGTAGCTCGATCACTGTGCGCCAGGCTCTATTTCAAGATGGCCGTTGCGCATCGACTTCGCACAGCACCATGGCGCAAGTGAATATAACGCGCCGCGCTGCGCAGCCCCTGTCAGCCTCTGCCCGGGAATTGCTGGAAAAGATGCGCTTCGGGAGCCCCGACCGAACCTGACCTATCTTCCAGATCAAGGCCAGAGGTGTTCATCTGCGACAATCAGTACAGCGACCTGCACGTTGCCGTGAACACGATCGATATGACCTTCGCCGGTCCGATCCTCGGCAAGGCAGACGTCGCCCGGGCGGAAAATCTCAACCGCGCCCGCACCGCCGCCCACTTCAAGTTCAAGCCCGCCCGACATGACAATCACCAAATTGTTCACGATCTCGGGGTGCCAGTCGATGAACGTGTCTGCGGCCATTCCGATGAACCGGAAGCCGATCAACGGCGTAGTAGCACTCCACGTCCCTTGGTCGGCAAACAAGCCATCAAAATTCCGGAAGTAGGATTTTCCATCCTCCGCTTTGAACATCCGTTTGAAATTGCACGGCAGATTTTCACGCGTCGACACATTGTCGGTTTTGGGCGGACGGGCTCGTTCACCCGGCCAATCCGCCGGGACGGACAACTGAATCAGGCGGCAATCCCCCCGTGTTTCAAAATGGCGCGCAAGGGCTATGCCGCTCTCCACGAGAAACACATCGCCCGGTTCAAGCACGATATCAGCCGGGCCAGCATTCACGGCAACCGCTCCGGAGATGACGAAGGTCAGGAGGGGCGCATCGGTGTCGAACAGATGGCATGACAGATCTGAACCCGCATGGAGTGTCCGCATACCCCCTGATGGCGCGAATGCCTCAGCCAAGGCTTGCCCCTCCCCTCTGGCACGCGCTCTGAAGGGTTCAGGATCAATAATGCCGCTTGCCTGCGGCATGCGCAGCGGCAACACGTCCGCCGCTATCAGGCCAGTGGAATCCGGGCAGAACTTCAACGACTTCATGAACGAATTTCACTTTTATGCCGCGCCCCGTAAAGCCGAAGCGCTGGATTTAACCCTCGTTCTGGTTGTAGCGCGGCTCACGCTTTTCGAGCGCGGCCGCAATGCCTTCGCGCAGATCGTCGGAATATGTCATGGTTGCCACACCCCAGAAGCTCATGTTCATGGCCGTCTGCAAATCGGTGTGCCAGCTCTGCCGCAACTGATGCTTCGTCGCCTCAATTGCCAACCGGGGCCGACTCGCAATACGCGCAGCGAGCTTTACCGCCGCATCAATCAATGTGTCAGGCTCAACCACGCGGTTGACCAGCCCGATTTCGAGGGCACGCTGCGCATCCATAAGGTCACCGGTCAGTGCCATCTCTGCTGCCATACCGCTGCCGACCAGGCGGGGCAGAAAATAGGTTCCGCCATTGCCCGGATTAAGGCCAAGCTTGATATAAGTCTCACCCAGCTTGGCTGCGGTTGAAGCAATCCGGATGTCGCAGGCAAGAGCAAAATCAAGCCCCCCTGCCGTTGCCCCACCATTGATCGCGGCGATCACAGGCAGACGACACGACACCAGCTTCTGCGTCACAGGAAACAGGACACGGGCGTTATATGGCTCCTGCGTGCGCGCATGATCTTCCTCAAGATACCGCTTGAACTCAACAAGATCAGCACCAGCGCAGAACTGCTTTCCGGCCCCTGTAATGACCAGCACACGAACTGAAAAATCCGCGTCAAGCGCGTTGAGAGCATGAATGAGATCCGCCGCCAGTTCCGGTACAACCCCGTTACCGCGCTCAGGGCGGTTAAGAGTGATCATGGCTACGCCATCGGCAGGTCGCTCAAGAATGATCGTGTCATAGGTCATCGGGGTGCAGCTTCATCTAGAGGCGTTCGAGTATCGTCGTGATGGCGAGCGCATAGGAATCGTCAAGCCATCCGCCGCCATTGACCGCCATGCCTATACGCGCATTTTCAACCTGGCGCGCCCCCGCCTCGCCGCGCAACTGGGTGACAACTTCATGGAGTTGGGCGCAGCCCGTAGCACCAAGCGGGTGGCCCCGGCTAAGGAGGCCCCCACTCACGTTAACGGGAAACTTTCCGCCCAGTGCTGTGGTTCCTTCTCGGATAAGCTGAAAGCCGTTGCCCTCGGCGCACAAGCCAATCTCGCTATATTGAGTCAGTTCGGCAGGGGCAGCAGCATCGTGCAACTCGAAAATGTCGCAATCAATGGCCCCAAGGCCGGAATATTCGAATGACTTGCGGGCGGAGTCCGCAACAGGATGGCCCGCCGCTCCCGACGCATTCTGGCAAGCTCGGATCACGATTGTCGGGGCATCAAGCCTCTTTGCAAAATCGAGCGAACAGACGATCACGGCAGCAGCCCCGTCTGTCACCGGCGAACACATGGGAAGCGTCAATGGATCGACAATCATGCGTGCAGCCAGAACATCTTCGACCGTTTGCGGCGTGCGCAGATAGGCTGCCGGATTGAGCACGGCGTGGTTCCGGTTTTTGACCGCCACCCTCGCATAGTCTGCCACGTCCGCGCCGTATGTCTCAAGATAGCGCCGTGCCACACCCGCATAGAACTCCATCAGGATCGAATTGGCGCTCAGAGTGCCAGGAACGACTTCGCCGATTTCATCAATATCCGTAGAACCTCGCAGCGCGTTAAAGGCGCGCGTCCGGTCCGTATGCGTCATCTGTTCAACACCAAGCGCAAGCACTACATTGGCACATCCGCTGGCAACCGCTTCAACCGCCATCAGAAATGCCGAGCCGCCAGACGCGCAGGCATTTTCAACGTTGATAAGGGGCAACTGCCCCAAGGGATGGTGCCGGAATATCACCTGCCCCTTGATCATATCCTGCTGGACAACGGTGCCTGCGATCGCATTGCCGACATACACCCGGTCAACATCCTCGAAAGTGATACCCGAGGCTGATTTGAAGGCTGCCTCCACCGCTTCAAGGCCCAGACTCCGCAATCCACGTCCAGTCAATCGGCCAAACTGGGTCATCCCGACCCCGGCGACGGCGACCTTCCTCATTGTTCAGCTACCTTCGCACTGTGCCCCCCGCCGATCCGACTTGCATGACCTTCCCAATATTTGTCACGCACTTCGCGGCGGAGAATTTTGCCATATCCACTGACAGGCAATTCATTGACGAAGTCGACGGCTTTGGGCTTCTTGTAGCCAGCCATATACTCTCCGCAGAATTCAATAATGTCTTTGGCGGTAAGCGCTTCACCGGGTTTGGCGACGACCACTGCGTGAACAGCTTCTCCCCAATATTCGTCGGGGATGCCAAAGACGACGCAATTTGCCACTTTGGGGTGGAGAATAATCACTTCCTCCACTTCCCGGGGGTAAACATTGTTCCCGCCGGAAATCACCATGTCCTTTGCCCGATCGAGCAGAAACAGAAACCCGCGCTCATCGAAATAGCCAACATCGCCGGTGTGCAGCCAGCCGCCGCGCAAAGCGTCGGCCGTGGCTTGCGGATTGTTCCAGTATCCGGGCATCACCACGTCGCCCCGCGCCACGACTTCTCCCGCTGCACCGGCAGGGAGAGGATTGTCGTTCTGATCGACGCAATGCGCCTCCACGTCGGTTCGGGTCTGTCCTGCGGAACCTATGCGCGGATCATCATTGTCGAGCAGTTGTTGATGTAACTGACTGCTCATGCCTGTGATGGTGATCGGCGCTTCTCCCTGACCGTAAAGTTGCACAAAGACCGGGCCGAATGTCTGGATGGCATGCTTTAATTGATCCACATAGATGGGCGCGCCGCCGTAACAGATCGCCCGAAGGGTCGAGATGTCATGCTTGCCTGGTTCGAAATCCTCCAGCATCTTCACGATCTGGGTGGGAGCCATGAAGGCAATATGCGAAACGCGCAGGCGTTCGACGGTGGCAAACAGGCTGTCAATTTCGAAACTGGCCGTTTCGGTGATGGCATTGACTGCGCCGCGCGCTACCACTGGCAAAGCAACGATACCGCTACCATGAGACATGGGCGCACAATGCAGGACAATTTCACCAGGCTGGATGTTGTGCAGATCAGCCAGATAATTCATGATAACACACCGAACCATACGGTGATTCCAGATAGCGCCCTTGGGCTTGCCGGTTGTGCCTGATGTGTAAAACAGCCAGCACAGGTCTTCCGGCCTGGCCTCAACACCGGCAGCGAGAGCGTTGGCTGGATCAAGAAGAGCGGCAAAATTCTCTGCGCCTTCCGCGGCTTCCGTGCAGAAGCGACCTATGCGGCTGAAAAGGTCAGGGTTTGCAACGATCCCTTGTTGATATTCTCCGCCATGGACAAGAAATCTAGCGCCGCTATCCGCGATGATATAGGCTATTTCGCGCGCGTGGAGCCGTGCGTTGACCGGCACCACGACAAGCCCGGCTGCAAAGCAGCCATATATGAGCTCCATGATGCGCGGCGAGTTTGCGAGGCAAAAGGCAACACGGTCGCCCGCCTTGCACCCCCGTGCAAGCAGATTGCCGCCAATCGCCAACGCTCGCTGGTGGAACTCCCGGTAAGTAACCGTTTCGGGGCCCTGCACTAGCGCCGCATTATCGGGCCATTGACGGGCTGACTTTTCCAGGAAGGCGAATGTGTTCATGCCAAATCCGCTTAGTTGGAAGCCAGGCGAAAACGCGCACAGGGTCGCTTTTCGATCTCCGCGGCTTCGACGGCAACAAATTCGACCCGCCCATCGCATTGATAGGCAGACCAGTCATCCGGGGCGTTGGGTTCGAGGCGAACGAGCAACTGGACGCCTTCATCAAGCTTTACGACGCCGATCGCGTAAGGCAGATCTTCCTCAAACCCTTCAGGAGCGCCCTGACGGAGCACGCAGAAGCTGTGCAAAGCGCCGTTTCCTGCGGATTCAATCCAGCCCAGATTTTCAGATTGGCAATGCGGGCAGGCATAGCGGGGCCACATGTTGGGCTTTCCGCAATCTCCACAGTTCTGGATCAGCAGCTTGCCAGCGGCGAGTCCGTTGCGGAAATCAGAGACGATCACGGGTGTTTTCATCGTTCAGGCCCCCAGCTTGGTGCGTTCGAGGAGAAGTATCTGGGCATCCATATAGCTGCCGCCTGAGCCGCCGATGATGGCGCGCTGGCATTCTTCAACTTGCCGTTTTGAAGGCGCTCTATGCAAAAGCTGCCTGATGCCCTCAACGAGCAAGGCCGTGCCACCGCCCACACCGGTGTGCCCCGCCGACAGCAAACCACCATTCGTGTTCATCGGCAGCGTGCCCCCCGGATCGGCATTACCCGCCGCGAACCAGCGAGCGCCTTCGCCTTTGGGACAAATACCCATGCCTTCAATCGCAATGGTCGTGACCGCAGCGTAACTGTCATACACTTCCGCGAAATCTGCGTCCTGCGGCCCCCATCCGGATTGATTCCAGGCGCGTTCAGCAGCGAGTGGCCAGCCGAGCACCGCTTGGTCGGCTTCCTGGCTGAGGCAATAATGGCTGACACAGCCACCAGAACCTGCCACGCGAACCGCGTTGGAAATGCCCCGCTTCTTGGCATTTTCCGTGCTGGTCATAACAAAGGCGCACGCCCCATCTGCCATTGGCGGGCATTCATAGCTGTGCAGCGGATCGGCCACCATGCGCGAGGCGAGAATCTGTTCCACGGTCAGCGGCTTGTTATAGAACATCGCATTTTCGTTGAGATTGGCCCATTTGCGAAGGGTTACGCAAACCGACGCCATCTCTGCGGCGGTGCTGCCGGACATATGCATGTAGCGCCGGGTAATCATTGCACCGATGGCGTTGAACTGGGTGCCGGTTGGCAATTCCCATTCCCCGGGGATGCCGTTTTTGGAAAGCATCGTGATCATTTCGTTGAGGTCGGCAGAACCCCAGCGTTCGCACTGGAGAACGAGTATGTTCTGGGCATGGCCGGCCGCGATCAATCCATGGGCCGCGCGCACGGCGTTATCGCTGGTTGAACCTCCCGAATGCACCATATAGCTCGACTTGCACGAGCCGTGGATGCCCAGTTCCTCAACCATGCGGGAGAACACAAGGTCCGCTTGATCAGCAGCGGAATGCAGGTTGGGGATGAGCATGATCGTGTCAATGTCACGCGGGACCATCCCGGCATCCTTCAACGCGAGAAGCGCCACCTTCGTCAAACCTTGAATGAAACTCCGATCGGGGAATTTTCCTGTCGGGATCTCACCGACACCAACGAAAACAGGATCATTGGCTGCGCCCGGCGCAACGTGCAGGGTCCATTTCTCGACCATTGGTCAATTCTCCTTGATCTGGCGCTTGGCCAACATGGTCTGAAGGAAGGTCATGACTTCCTCACCCGATTGGTTTCGCACGGAATAGTTCACCCCAAGCGTGCCATATTTGGGGCCGGTCGCCTCGTGGACAGTGACGGAAGCAACAACATGAAGCGTATCCCCGGCAAAGACCGGTTTGGTCGCTTTCAACCCCGTGATCTCAACGAGCGCAACGATGGCGTCACCATAGAATCCACTCAGCCCAACCAGGCCCACCGCCAGCGAAAAAGTGAGCGGCCCGTGCGCAATACGCTGGCCAAAACGATTGCCGGACATAAACACCGCATCCGTGTGCAACTGGTAATGATCTCCGGTGAGGCCCGCATAATTGGTGATATCGCCAATATCGACCGTCCGCCCACGGGTGGTCATCCTGTCGCCGAGCTCAAAATCCTCGAACCATTTCTGTTCCGGATCAACAAAGGCCCTGCTCATATTTGCCCCCATAAAACAATCATTTGTTTTTGGTAGGCGTCTCGTTGGACTATGTCAAGCGCACTTTCGCGACTTTAGTCGGAGAGAATACCGCCTAAGAGGGTGTCGGCCATGCACTCGCCAACGCTGGACGCGGCCAGGCGCCCATGGGGAGAGAACCATTCAGGCGTCCAATTCAATGCGCCAAGTATCGAAAGCACGGCGATCCGGAGATTGATGTCAGACCGGAACTTGCCGGCCGCTACGCCATCCTGGAAGACCTTGACGAAATAATTTTCATACTCTTGCCGACGGGCAATCGCTTCGGGAAGATTCGCCTCGCCCAGATAGCGCCACTGGTGAAACACAACCTGTGACCGCTCCGGATTGTCGGCGACAACTTCGACATGCGCCACGATCATTTTGCGCATTCGTTCCACTGGATCAGACGTCTCTGCAGAATGCGGCGACACAGCGGCGATAAATCTTCCAATCCCGTCCGTCACGATTTCGAACAGGAGCGCTTCCTTACCATCTATGTGCGCATAGAGACTGCCCGGCAGGATTCCGACCGCATTGGCAATGTCGCGCATCGACGTGCCAGAAAAGCCTTGCTTCCCGAAAAGGTGCATGGCGAAGCCAATGATAGCGCTGCGTTGTTTTCCATCTGATTCAGGCGCGACAGCAGCCACCATTTCTATACTTCCTTCAAAACTCGGCAGAGCACTTAAAGCCCCATCGACTTTGCGATGATGCTCCGCAGGATTTCGTTGGTGCCCCCACCAACCATTCCGTGCTTGGCCTCACGCATATAGCGCTCCATATGATATTCGGGCAATTGTGCATAGCCGCCCAGTGCCTGCATGCCATTCGTCGCAATATCGAAGGCAGTCTGGGAAGCAATGAGTTTCGCCTGTGCTACAAGTGCAGACGCTTTCTCGCCCCGTGCCATCGACGATGCCGCAGCATAAACCAGATAGAAGGCAGCAGACAGGCGAGCCTGATCTTCGGCCATCCGATGCTTGAGCACTTGGAACTGGGCGAGTTTCTTGCCAAACGCTTCACGTTCGCTGAGATATTTCACTGTATCGTCTAGCGCCGTCCGCGCATTGCCCACTTGTGAAGCCGCAATGGAGAGACGCTCAAAGTCCAGATGCTCACCGATATATTTCCAACCCTTTCCAACCTCGCCGAGCAACGCGTCTTTTGGCAGACGCAGATTGTCCATAAACAGCGATGTCGTCCCCAGACTGCGACGAACGAGAGTATCCATCTTCTGAATTTCGAGGCCCGGCGTGTCATTGGGAATGAGCAGCACACTGAAGTCATAACGCGACTCACCTGTTCGCAACATCATGGCAATACAGGTGTTCGGGTGGTGCGCGCCCGAGCACCAGACCTTGCTGCCGTTGACAACCCATTCGTCACCTTCCAGCTTTGCTGTCGAACGCGCTCCCGCCGCGTCAGAACCCGATTGCGGTTCGCTGATCGAGATGGAAAATTTCGCCTCGCCGGCCAGGAAAGGATCAAGGTAGCGCTTGCATTGTTCTGGCGTACCGTGCCGCGCAATGTTTCCAGCGGTGAACATCGATGTCATGATGCAGGCGGCCGTATCAAGGCTGTACTTGCCAATCGCCTCACAAAAAATGGCGAACATGACGGGATCCCTGTCCATCCCCAAACCGCCCTGTTCTTCCGGAATCAGGAGGCCAAGCCAACCCTCTTGCGCCATCTTGCGATAGAGCGCTTCCGGAAATTCCCGGCTCTGATCATGCTTCAGGGTCAGTTCGCGACCAAATTCGCGCTCCATGAATCCGTTGGCAACATCACGCCACATGCGCTGCTCTTCGGTGAAACTGAAGTCCATTTGTGCTATGCCTTGCGTTGAACTGATCGCAGCAGTCGCTAAAGAATGCCTTGAAACAAATGTTTGTTAATGCGATTCGATCCGACGGTCAATCACGGAGAGGTTGAAAATTGAAGCGAGCGCTGGAATGCCAGGAGGCACTGATATCAAGATTCCCCGCATGGGAAGCGCTTTCGCTGCCGGCGCTCTTTGACATAGTTGCCCAAACCCATCCTGACCGCCCGGCCATATTGTCGGATGCCGGATCATGGAGCTACGCCCGGCTCGCTATGGAAAGCAAGGCCTTGGCCGCGGCGATTATCGCGTCTGGTATTCCGGCTGGCAGCCGCATTGCTGTCGTGATGGCAAACTTCCCCGAATTTCTGTGTGTAAAACTCGCGATAGCCAGAAGCGGCTGCGTGGCCGTGCCCATAAACTTTCAGTTGCGCTTGGACGAGCTGACTTATGTCATTGATCAGGCCGAGTGCTGCCTCATCTTCGGAATGGGGCAGTTTCGCGATCGCAACTATCTATCTGATTTTGCCACTTTGCTCATGCGGTGTGACGCACTCAAATTCGCTGTCGTCAGGGACACTCCCGGCCTGCTGCCCGATGGCATTATATGCCTGGAGCGATTTGCCGCAAGCGCCGGAGAGGCGACTGATGCCGCCCTCGCCGCACGCCAATCGGCAGTACACGCCGATGATATGTCTGACATTGTCTATACGTCTGGTACGACCGGCCGACCCAAAGGGGCAATGTTGACCCACGACATGCTTTTACGGTCAGCCTTTTCTTCGGCGTTGACGCGCGCCTTCGAAGACGGCCGGAGAATCCTGTTTGCGCTGCCGATGTACCATGTCTTTGGTTATGTGGAATGCTGGGTTGCAACGCTGTTCGTCGGTGGAGCGATCATTCCGCAGCCTGTCTTTGATGCTGATCAGATGATTGAATATGCCGAGGCCTATGGCGCGACTGACATAGTCTGTGTGCCTGTGATGACTCACGCGCTGATTGGCGCCATTCGCAAAAGGGGGGGATTTGTGGCGCCGCTCCGAGCCTTTTTCAACAGTGGCGGGGTGAATGTCCCTTCGGTCTGGGACGACATCAAAGACGTGCTTGGTGTAAGCGAAATCCATACGGCCTATGGCATGACGGAAACAACCGCTTCCACCATGTGCACCCGCAGCGGCGAATCGCTGCAGGCACTTCTTGCGACCAACGGCCAGTACAAGATCGCAGGCGCATCAGGCGATGTCGCGCTCGGCGGCAGGGTTGCACTTTACCGGGTGGTCGATCCCGCCACGGGGGTTGTCCTCAATGCCGACTGTCCAGGTGAATTGCAGGTCAGGGGGCCAGTCGTCACCACGGGCTATTACCGCAAGACCGAAGAGACAGAAGCCGCTTTCACCTCTGATGGCTGGTTCCGGACAGGAGATGTCGGCCAGTTGTCCGCCGACGGCCACCTGACGCTGACGGGACGGATCAAGGAAAGCTACCGATGTGGTGGCGAAATGGTGATGCCGCGAGAAATTGAGGTCTTGCTGGAAGATTACCCTGGCCTTGCCCAGGTGCTGGTTGTCGGGGTGCCAGACTCGCGCATGGGGGAAGTCGGCTGTCTTTGCGTTGTGCCAAACCACGGCGCCAGTTTCGGGGATGCAGAGCTAATCAGCTACTGCCGGGCAAAGCTTGCGCGCTTCAAGGTACCAAAACATGTCCTGAGGCTCGAGGCGGCAGATATCCCGCTTACGGCGACCGGCCGTCCTCAAAAGTTCGCACTCGCGCAGCTAGCGCGCACGCGACTGGGACTCGATTGATGCTTGGGCTTTCGATCGGTCACCAGGTCTCAATCGTTCAGAAATCCGCCTTGGCCAATGTCTGCCGGTAGGGCTTACGGGCAAGGTAAAGTAGCGCTACCGCGAGCGGCCCTGCCACGACCGCAGTCAGAGAAATGGAACTGCCTAAAGCCAGATCATCCCCGAACAGCTTGTCTGTCGCGAGCGCAACCAGCGTCGGGCCAAGACCGATGCCGAACAAGTTTGTGATAAACAAATAGATCGCGGTAACCTGCCCTCGCATCTGGTTGGGCGTCACTTCCTGCAACGCGGCTGCAGCGGCACCAAATGGCATTGCACACCCAAATTGGAAAACAGCCACGGCGGCAAGGACACTCCAGCCCGAAGGTGCAAAGCCTCCCGCAATGCCCGCCGGGACAGCAATGAACACGGCGACGATGCCCGCAAGGATGTTGCCGTCAGTGCGTCCTTTGCGGCGCAGCCACGCTGCCAATGCTCCACCAAGTATCACACCTGCCCCGCCAAAGAGCATGATCACCGATCCATAGCGGATCCCGACTTCCGCCGGAGTCCACCCATGTACGCGCATCAGCAGTGTTGGAAACCAGGACACACCTCCATTCCAGAACAGCGTGAAAATGGCGTAGCCCATGATCAGAAAGCCATAGGATCCCTTGTTCTTGCCAATGTGGCCAAGCACCGCACGAAAGCTGGGCGCCACTCCTTTCTTGGCTCCCCGTCGAACGGGTTCACGCAAGGTTGCAACCCACAGCGCGACAAGCAATCCAGGAAGTCCGATAACCATGAATACGCCCTGCCACGGTTCAATGTGTCCCATCACAGGTAAAGACATGACTGGCATCATCATGATCAGGGTGCCACCCAGAATCGTCGCGAAACCGGAGCCAAGATAGATAGCACTCATATACAGGCTGAGTGCCTGCGGCAGCCGACTGGGCGGAAAATAGTCAGCGATCAGCGAATACGCCCCTGGGGAGAGAGCGGCTTCGCCCACGCCAACGCCAACGCGCGCGAAAAACATATGCCCGAAACTCTTGGCAGTCCCGCACAACGCCGTCATAATGCTCCAGAACGCAACGCCAAGTGCGACGATTGACGTGCGTCGGTGCTGATCGACAAGTCGCCCAAGCGGCACGCCCAAAACGGTATAAAAGAGTGCAAAGGCAAAACCATGCAGCAGGCTGAGCTGCGTGTCCGTGATGTTCAGAGTCTTGCGGATAGGTCCAACCATCAAGGTCAACGCCTGACGGTCAAGGTATGAAAATGTATAGGCAATCATAAGGACAAGAAGCGCATACCAGGGGTATGCACCGCCAGCGCCATCCCGCTGCCCCTTTGCGATTGCGCCTTCAGTCATTCCCTTCTCGCCCTCCATCATCGTGTTCCCCTTACAGGCGTGGAACCATCGATTAACTTCATGTGTCAGCTTGAGGGACCGACGACACCGCTATCCACCAAATCCGCCACATCTTGATCTGAAAGACCAAGCTGACTGCGCAATATTTCGCTGGTATCTTGTCCCAATTCCGGAGGCGCACGACCCTGTTGCGCCGGCGTCCGGCTCATATGCTGCAGCGGATTGGCGATCAGGCGCATCGTGTCCCCATAATTCCAGATAAGATTCCTGGCTTCGCTCTGGGGATCCGCCATGGCTTCTGCGATGTTATGGATTGGGCTGAGTGGCACCATGGCGACTTTGAACGCTTCCTCCCATTCGCTGGTCGATCCGGCAACGAATTTGGGCGCCATGATTTCCGAAAGTATGGCCCGGTTTTTAACGCGAGCGGCATTGTCGATGAAACGGCAATCCTCGGCGAGGTCGCCAAGATCCATCGCCACGCACATCCGCCGGAACTGTTCGTCTGTTGCCACCGCAAGCGTCACCCATCCGTCAGACGTCTGAAACGGCTGCCCGGGCGAAAAATTGCGATTGATCCCGCCGAGACGGCTTTGGACATGATCATGGTCCAGATAGTCTTGACCTGCATCAACCAGCATCATGATGCCAACATCAAAAAGCGAAACATCAATCTGTTGACCCTTGCCGCTATTGGCCCGTTCCAAAAGTGAAGAAAGAATGCCAATCGTTCCCACCATTCCGGACATGATATCCACCATCGGCAATCCAGCGCGGGCAGGCGGCCGATCCGGCTCGCCACACAACGTCATGATGCCTGTCATGCCCTGGATGATGGTATCATAGCCTGGCTGCGCGCTTCGTGGGCCGGTCTGGCCGAAACCGGTGACGGATAGGTAGATCAAACCTGGGTTGATCTCCGAAAGACTATCATAATCAAGGCCATATCGCTTCAGATCTCCGGATTTGAAATTTTCGAGAACCACATCGGATTTTGCGGCCAGGCGGCGCACGATGTCCTGCCCCTTCGGATCCTTCAGATTTATGGTGACGCTTTTCTTGCCACGGTTGATAGCCCTGAAATAATGGGTACCCCAAGTGCGGGTGTCATCTCCCGCGAGTGATTCAACCTTGATGACTTCAGCGCCCAGATCGCTCAGCATCTGCGCTGCGAAAGGCGCTGCCAACACTCGGGACAGATCCAGAACCTTGATACCGGCTAGAGGCTGTGGAGGCGACATGATCCTGATTTCCCTTTAACGGTATGACAATGCCACCCGAACCGCAGCGCTGATAAGCGCAGCCGTTCAGATGTTAGATTTTGTATATGGCCTTCGCATTCCCGGCAAAAAAAGCGCGCTGTTCGTCCAGGGTATAACGAGACGTCAGATGCTTCATTGCATTCACCAGCGTGAGCAGTGGAAAGGCCACCTTATCTACGGGAAAGTTGCTGCCAAAAAGGCAGCGGCCCGCACCAAACTCTCGGAAACAATGGCCTGCCCACGGCTGGAAAAGTGCCGCCAGTTCTTCGGATGATGGCGGTCTGTCCCGCCCCGCAGCCTTCACGATGGCAATGCGCGAAATGGCAAATCCGCCGATCTTGATGGCAATGTTTTCATAAGGTGCCACGGCAGATATTGCCAACTGCCAATCCGCAAATACCTGCTCTGGCATGCCCGCATAGCGACCAACACCAAGGGGGCCACCGATATGGTTGAGGATGATCGGCAGATCAGGGAAGGCACGGGCCAGATCAGCCACCTCGCCCAGTTGCGTATGAAAGACATAGAGATCAAGCACATGCCCTCTGGCGCGCAGTCGCTCTACGCCGTTGCGATAGTCATCGCGAAGCAGCAGGCCGGGGCCG
>JANOAJ010000286.1:0-4165 GCA_031411035.1 Sphingomonadales bacterium | reverse complement strand
GGAAGTTGGCGGGGAATTCGCCGTTCAGCTTGATGATGTCCATCGTGGCCATCGCAAGGCCCGCGCCGTTGACCATGCAGCCAATATTGCCGTCCAGCTTGATATAGGCGAGATCATATTCCGACGCTTCCACTTCGGCAGGGTCTTCCTCGGTCAGATCGCGCAGTTCGGCCAGATCCTTGTGACGGAACATGGAGTTCGAATCGAACCCCACCTTGGCGTCCAGCACCATCAGCTGGTCACCGGCGCATACCGCCAGCGGGTTGATTTCGATCTGCGAAGCATCCGTGCCGATGAAGGCGGCATAGAGCCCCGCCAGAACCTTTTGCGCCTGCTTGGCGAGATCGCCGGTCAGCCCCAGTGCCCCGGCAACCGCGCGGCCGTGATGCGGCATCAGGCCCGTGGCCGGATCAATCGTGATCGTGGTGATTTTTTCGGGCGTGTCATGCGCCACGGTTTCAATGTCCATGCCGCCTTCGGTGGAGGCGACAACGGCAATCCGGCTCGTCGCGCGATCAACGAGCAGCGCGAGATAGAATTCCTTGTCAATATCCACACCGTCCGTGATGTAAAGGCGGTTGACCTGCTTGCCCGCGTCCCCCGTCTGGATGGTGACCAGTGTGTTGCCCAGCATGTCCGTGGCGGCGGCGCGGACTTCGTCCAGCGTTTTGGCCAGGCGGACACCGCCCTTGGCATCGGGGCCGAGTTCCTTGAACTTGCCCTTGCCGCGGCCACCGGCGTGAATCTGGGCTTTCACGACATACAGCGGGCCGGGAAGCTGCTTGGCGGCTTCCACCGCTTCCTCGACTGTCATCGCGGCAATACCCTTGGGCACCGCGACGCCAAATTTCGCGAGCAATTCCTTGGCCTGATATTCGTGAATGTTCATGGTCTTTGCTGAGTCCCTGCGTGGAGTTGCGCAGGCCTAAAGCATAGCCGTGGCTTGTCCGCTACCCTGAAATTGCACAGCCCAAAGCCGCGCGTGTCGTAACGGCAAGGATTTCAGGGTCCTTGAGGGAGCGGATATTGTGGAAGAAGCGGTCTAGCGACATGGTGCGCACCCGTTCGCGGCCGAAATTCTTGAGGCTGGCGATGCGGCGAAGCTGGAGCAGGGACAGCTTGTCCACCATCCGGTCTGCCATGCAGGCCGATTGATTCTGTGAGAGCCCGGCATCAATCAGGCCGGTGCGCAGCCGCGTTTCGGGCGTGGCACACCCGGCAAGGGCAAGGAGAGCAGCGAACGGAAGGATGGCGCGCTTCATCTGGACTGGATTCCCGGGGAGGAGAGGGCGACAGGATGACCCCACAATACACGCTCAATACGCTACCCGAGCAACGCATGGGGTCAACCCGTCTGAAAGGCTTCTGGCGGAGTCGGCGTGACGTTAACCTGAATGTCTCGTTTCAGAATTGTTCAGCATCGTTAGTCTGGGGTTCAGCTTCGCCGGGGTGACGAAACGGCGCGGGTGCACTATATCGCTGCCATGCCCTTCCTCACCGGCCTTGCCCTGTTCCTTCTCACCGTGCTGCTGATGGAAGGCTTTGCCTATGTCATGCACCGCTGGGTGATGCACGGGATTGGCTGGTTCCTCCACGAAAGCCATCACCGGGCGCGCACCGGCATGTTCGAGCTGAATGATCTTTATGCCGTGATCTTCGCGCTTCCGTCGATCAGCCTGTTCTGGTGGGGCATCGGGCTGGGGCATGGCGCGGGCTATGCGTGGGTGGGCGGCGGCATCGCGGCTTATGGCGCGATCTATTTCGGTTTTCACGATGTGATTGTCCACAAGCGCGTCCCCACGCGCTACCTTCCCAAAAGCGCCTATATGAAGCGCATTATCCAGGCTCATCGGCTGCATCATATCGTCGAGACCAAGCACGGCACCGTCAGCTTCGGCTTTATCTGGGCACCCCGGCCCGAAGTGCTGAAAGCGGAGCTCGCCGCCCGCGGGATGGCGGGCGTGCGGGCACCGGTGGGGACGTTTCGGGATTAACTCCCCGCATTCCGCCAGGTCAGCTTGCCGAACAGCAATGATATGCGGATCGCACCCACCGCCAGCAAGGGGATGCCGAGGATCAGCAAAGGCACGCCAATCACGCCGCCGCCGAAAAGGCTGACCAGCATGCCGAAGGCAAAGGGCGTGAAGCCCAGCAGGCTCATCCCGTATGTGCGCGCCTGCGCGGGCGTGAGGGTGGCTTCCTGGGTGCGTTTGCGGAGCCCCTCGCTGCGCGTCGCGCGGATGAGCAGCGATCCGTCCGCATTGCGGCGGCGGGCAAACAGGGTGGCGGTCTTGTCAGCGAGCCGGCCGAGGTGCCCGCTGGCGGCGTCCGGCTGGGCAGAGGCGCGCATCGGTGCTGCCGCCTGCCGTGCGGCAACCGGTGCGGCGCGCATCGGCGCGGCGGGTTTGGCTCCCCCGCCCGAAACCTGCACGCCCCGATCATAGACAATCAGCCGCCCGTCCTTTTCGACGATTCGATAGCGGGAAGGCGGGGTGTCGAGCATGGCCCGAGACTATACCGCCCGCACCCGCCGGGCAATCGGTCAGATCAGCTTGCCGGCAATCCGCTCATCACGCACGGTTTCGGGATGGGTTGTGATCGCTACATCAAATGCGGCGAGTTCTTCGGGCACATAATAATGCAGCTTGGTGCCTTCATAGGCGTCCCACGCTGCCTGTGCGACAGCCTCGGCGGGAAGCGCCCGCCACATGCCTTCCTTGGGCAGCATGGCCTTTTGTTCGGGCAGCAACATGCCGGTATCGATGATGCCGGGCAGCAAGTCCGCTGCGCGCACGCCGTGCGTTGCCAGTTCCACCGAAAGGGCTTCGGTCAATCCCTTCACGGCATGTTTGGTGGCCGAATAGACCGCCATGTTGGCCGTGCCGAAAATCGCAGAGGCCGAAGCGGTGGACAGGCACAGCGCGCCTTGCGTGGCTGTCAGCAAAGGGATGGCCGCGTGGATCAGGCTCATCGCGCCGATCAGGTTGACGTTGGTAACGGCCATGATCCGATCCCACGGCGTGTCGGCAAAGGGGCCTTTGGCGTCGATCCCGGCATTGCTGAACAGCATGTCCATTTGCCCGCCCGTCGCCGCGCCGAAAGCCGCGACGGCCGCCAGAACCGCCGCCCGGTCTGACACGTCAAGCGCGTGGAACAGCCCGGCACTGCTGCCCAGTTCCGCCTCAAGATCCGCGAGCCCGGCGGCGTTCACATCGAAACACCCGACAAACCAGCCCTTGCCCGCAAACAGCCGCGCCGCCGCCCGGCCAATGCCGGAGGCCGCGCCAGTAATGAAAACGGATTTCTGTGCGGTCATGATACTCTCCCCTGCAAATCCTCTGTTCGTTACCCGAAGCCGCCGCGCAGCGCCTGCCCGAATGCCTTTGCCACCCAGCCCAGCTTGGCGGCCTTGCTTGTCACCACCCGGTGATCCCAGGCGGAAGCGCCGCGCCGCGCCACTTCGCGGGCAATATCGCCGTAAATCCCTGCCGCTGCCAGCACCGCCCAGCGGGAACGGAAGGGCAGTTTCCGCGCGCCGATCCGGGCGCTTTCTTCATAATCCTCCGCCATATCGGCCAGCCACCAGGCAATGTCGCCAAGGCGGGACCGGTTGTGCGGGCGCATATGTTCACCCGGCGCAATGTCTGCCTCTGCCAGCCATTCATCGGGGATGTAGCAGCGGTCGCCCGCATCATCCTCGCTGATGTCCCGCGCAATATTGGCAAGCTGAAAGGCAAGGCCCAGATCACAGGCCCGCTTCATGGTGTCTTCGTCGTCCGGATCGACGCCCATGATGACCGCCATCATGCAGCCCACTGTTCCGGCGACATGATAGCAATAGCGCAGAAGATCGGATTCATGGCGCGGGTGCCAGCCATCGGCATCCATCGCGAAGCCTTCCACCAGAGCGAGCGGATATTTGTGGGGGATCGCGCATTCCGCCACCACCAGCCCCAGCGCATCAAAGGCGGGATCGCCAGTGGGTTCGCCGGCCAGCGCGCGGCCCGTCATCGCGCGGATATGGGCCAGCCGCTCCTGCGGATCGCGCACCACGCTCAGCGCGCCGCCATGATCCTGACCGTCGGCAATATCATCGCATTTGCGGCACCAACTATACAGCAGCCACGCGCGCTCCCGCACCGTCTTGTCAAACAACTGGCTCGCC
>JANOAJ010000285.1:0-7045 GCA_031411035.1 Sphingomonadales bacterium | reverse complement strand
AATGAGAGGAACTGACCCATGGCTGCCTATAACAAGGCCGATCTTGAGCGTCGCATGCATGGCGCGCTTGAATCCCTGAAGCATGATCTGAACGGCTTGCGCACGGGCCGGGCGAACACGTCCTTGCTCGATCCGATCCAGGTGGAAGTCTATGGTTCGAACATGCCGCTCAACCAGGTCGCGACTGTTTCCGCCCCGGAACCGCGGCTCCTGTCTGTGCAGGTCTGGGACCGCGCCAATGTGACGCCGGTCGAAAAGGCCATCCGAAACGCCGGGCTTGGCATCAATCCGATCACGGACGGCCAGAATATCCGCCTGCCGATCCCCGACATGACCGAGGAGCGCCGCAAGGAACTGGTCAAGCTGGCGCACAGCTATGCGGAAAAGGCCAAGATCGCGGTGCGCAATGTCCGGCGCGACGGCAATGACGCGCTGAAGACGGACGAGAAGAAGAAGGACATCAGCGAAGATGATCGCAAGCGGTCTGAAACCGAAGTCCAGAAACTGACGGACGGGCTGATCGCCGATATCGATGTTGCGCTGGCAGCCAAGGAAAAGGAAATCCTGGGCAAGTGACATCCCGTCCCGCCCTCAAGGCCGGGAGCGGCGGCGGCAGGGTGGTGCCGCGCCATGTGGCCATCATCATGGACGGCAATGGGCGATGGGCAAAGGCCCGGATGCTGCCGCGCATTGCCGGGCATCGCAAAGGCATAGAAGCCGCGCGGGAAACCGTGCGCGCCGCCGGACGGCTCGGCATCGAAGTGCTGACGCTCTATGCCTTTTCCAGCGAAAACTGGCGGCGCCCGGCAGAAGAAGTGTCCGATCTGATGGGGCTTCTGCGCCACTTCATCAGCCATGATATCGATGAGCTTGCCAAAAATGGCGTCCGCCTGCGCGTAATCGGAGAGTATCGCGCGCTCGCGCCCGATCTCGTCACCCTGATTGACGGCGCGGTGGCGCGCACCGCTGCCAACACCGGCCTGCTGCTGGTCATCGCGCTCAACTATGGATCACAGGCCGAACTGACCGCCGTCGCGCGCGATCTTGCCGCGCAGGCAAAGGCGGGAACGCTTGATCCGGAGGCCATCACGCCGGAACTGATCGAGAGCATGCTGGAAACGGCAGACTGGCCGCCGCCGGACCTGTTGATCCGCACGTCGGGCGAGCAGCGGTTGTCCAATTTTCTTTTGTGGCAACTGGCCTATGCCGAATTCCTGTTCGTCCCGACATTATGGCCGGATTTCAAGGCGCGGGAACTGGAAGACGCGCTCGACGAATTCGCCGCGCGCGAACGGCGCTTTGGTGGACTGTGAGCGCGAACGGCGCTTCTGAACTCCAGACGCGCATCGTCGTTGGCGCGCTGCTGATCGTGATGGCCGGTTTGGCCTTGTGGCAGGGCGGCTTTGCCTTCTGGGCACTGGCGACGGGCGGCGCGCTCATCATGCTGTCCGAATTTGGCGGGCTGCTGAACGTGGGTGACAAGCACCGGCGACTGGCGATGTTTGCCTTGTGTATTCCGCTGGGGATTGTCGCGCCGCTGATCGCGGCACCGCCCAGCCTTGATCTGGGCTTTTTCGGTTTTGGCACGTTGGTGGGCATGGCTGTGGCCATCATCACGGTGACGCGCAATCCCGCGCTTGGCGGCGGACTGCTCTATGTCGGGCTGCCGGTTTTTGCGCTGCTATGGCTTCGCGAACGCCCCGGGGAGACGGGCTTGCTGCTGGCCTTCTGGGCGATGTCTCTGGTGTGGGCGACGGATATTGGTGCCTATTTTGCGGGGCGCTCGATCGGCGGGCCGAAAATTGCGCCTGCCATCAGCCCGAACAAGACCTGGGCGGGGCTGGGCGGCGGGATGCTGGGGGCGCTGCTGCTGGGCTGGGCGCTTCAGCATTATGCCGGATTACGCAGCGAACTGGCGCTGGCCAGCCCCTTTCTGGCGGTGCTCGCGCAGGTTGGCGATTTTTTTGAAAGCTGGCTGAAGCGGCGCGCGGGGGTGAAAGACAGTGGCACCCTGCTTCCCGGGCATGGCGGCGCGCTTGACCGGCTCGACGGGCTGGTAACGTCTGCTCCGTTCGCGGCACTGCTCGTTGCGGCCATCGGGGTGCCATGAAATCCGTTACCATCCTCGGGGCGACCGGATCGGTCGGGCAATCGACGCTTGATCTGGTTTCGCGCAACCCGGCGGGCTTTGACGTGGTGGCGCTTACCGCCAACACCAACGTGGCGGGTCTGGCACAGGCCGCGCGGGCGGTTCGCGCGCGCCACGCCGTCATTTGCGATCCCGCGCTGTATGGCGATCTGAAAACTGCACTTGCGGGCTCGGACGTGAAAGCGGCTGCCGGGCCTGAGGCTGTGGTGGCCGCTGCGGGCATGGATACGGACTGGACGATGGCTGCGATTGTCGGTTGTGCCGGGCTGATGCCGGCAATGGCCGCGCTGGAACGGGGCAGGGCCGTCGCCTTTGCCAACAAGGAAGCGCTGGTATCGGCAGGCGCGCTGATGATGCAGGCGGCAAAAGCATCGGGCGCGACGCTGCTGCCGGTGGATTCCGAACATAATGCGGTCTTTCAGTGCCTTGATCGTTCCGCCCCCCAAAGCGTGGCACGGATCATCCTGACGGCCAGCGGCGGTCCGTTCCGCACCTGGGCCAAGGCGGAGATGGACGTGGCAACGCCCGAACAGGCGCTCAAGCATCCCAACTGGTCAATGGGCGCGAAGATCACCATCGATTCGGCCACGATGATGAACAAGGGCCTTGAACTGATCGAAGCACACTGGTTGTTCGACATGCCTTCAGACCGGCTGGACGTGGTCTTCCATCCGCAATCGGTGGTGCATTCGATGGTCGAATATGTCGATGGATCAGTGCTGGCACAAATGGGCGCGCCGGATATGCGGATTCCGATTGCCCATACGCTCGCCTGGCCGCAGCGGATGGAAACGCCGGTCGCACGGCTAAATCTGGCGGAAATTGGCCGTCTGGATTTCGAAGTGCCTGATCCTGTCCGCTTTCCCGCGCTGCGGCTGGCGCGCAGCGCGATGGAAGCCGGCGGCGCGCGCCCGGCGATTCTCAATGCTGCCAATGAAGTGGCGGTGGCCGCGTTTCTGGAACGCCGCATTGCCTTTGGACAAATTGCCGCGATTGTCGAACGGGTGCTGGAACGCTATGCCCCCCAGGCGCCTGCGTCGCTCGAAGACGTGCTGGCGATAGACGACGAGGCCCGGCGTATTGCGGCTTCTGAACTGGAGAGTGTGCCCGCGTGATCCAAACCCCCGGCTTTTTCTGGACCGTGTTGTTCTTCCTGCTTGCCATCGGGCCGCTCGTGTTCGTGCATGAACTGGGGCATTATCTGGTGGCGCGCTGGTGCGGTGTGAAGTCCGATGTGTTTTCGATTGGCTTCGGACGCGAGATTCTGGGCTGGACGGACAAGCGCGGCACAAGGTGGAAGGTCGGATGGCTGCCGCTGGGCGGCTATGTGCGCTTTGCCGGGGATATGAATGCTGTCAGCCAGCCTGATGCTACATGGAAATCCCTGCCCGATGCCGAACGGAATAGTACATTTCCCGCGCAACCGGTGTGGAAGCGCTTCCTGATTGTATTTGCCGGGCCCGCCGCCAATTTCATCGCGGCGTTCCTCATTTTTGCCGCCCTGATCGGAATCGCCGGAGATCTGCGCGCGCCCAATGTGGTCGGCGGCGTTTCCCCGAAGTCCGCTGCCGAGCGGGCCGGGTTCCTGCCGGGGGACCGGATCGAAACCGTCGATGGGCGCACGATTACACAGTTTGCCGACATTGGCGGCTATGTGATGCTGCGACCCCACCAGATGATGACGTTCAGCATAGTGCGCGCCGGAAAGCCGCTGACGATTGTTGCGGCACCCGATGACGTGCCCCAGGTTGACCGGTTCGGCAACAAATCCTCGATCGGGATGCTGGGCATGCGATCCTTGCCGCCCACGCTTGTAAAGGTGCCGCTCCACGAACTTCCCGGCGCTGCCGTGCGCAAGGTGGGCGATGTGTTGCGTACCACCGTGGATGCGCTCGGGCAGATGGTGACAGGAAAGCGGTCATTGCAGCAGTTGAGCGGGCCAATCGGCACCGCGCAGCTTGCGGGGCAGATCGCGACACTGGGCTGGATGGTGTTCCTTTCCTTCGTCGCGTTCGTGTCGATTAATCTGGGATTCATCAACCTCTTGCCAGTTCCGATGCTCGATGGCGGACATCTGTTTTTCTACACGATCGAGGCGGCCATCCGCAGGCCGGTAACCGAACGTGCGCAGGAATGGGCCTTCCGGCTCGGCTTTGCGCTTGTTGTGTCGTTGATGCTGTTCGCGACGTTCAACGATCTGGATCGTAATGGCATATTCGGTCGGTTGGCGGGTTAAATCACAGGGTTAATCGGGGCAGGGCGTTGCCCCCGGCAAAGACAAGCGATAAGGGCCGCGCAGGCGTTATGGCAGTGAAGGGTTATCAGTTGAGCCAAAAGACAATTGCCGCGCTGGTCGCCGGCTTCGCGCTTCCTCTGGCGGCGGCTCCGGCTGTGGCGCAAGTGGCTGCTGCCCCGACGCCCGCTCCCGCGCCCGCGTCAGACGGTATCATCAAGTCGATCAACGTAACCGGCTCGCAGCGGCTGGAGCCGGACACTGTCCGTTCCTATGTGAAACTCCGGCCCGGCGCGAAATACACCACGGAAACGCTCGACCAGGCGATTCGCGATCTGTTCGACACCGAATTGTTCACCGACGTCCAGATCCGCGACAATGGCGGCAGTCTGACCATCGAGGTTCGCGAAAATCCGGTGATCAACCGCATTGTGCTGGAAGGCAACAAGCGGCTGAAGGAAGACAAGATCAACAAGGAGATCAAGCTCGCGCCGCGGCAGATCTTCACACGGTCCAAAGTGCGTGCGGATGTCGCGCGAATCGTTGAACTCTACCGGCGGCAGGGTCGTTTCGCGGCGAATGTCGAACCCAAGATGGTCATGCTTGACCAGAACCGTGTCGATGTCGTGTTCGAAATTACCGAAGGACCAAAGTCCAAGGTTCGCCAGATCAACATTCTGGGCAACGAAAAATTCAAGGACGGGCAACTGCGCGGAGAAATGGCGACCAAACAGTCGCGCTTCTACCGCTTCTTCTCCAGTGGCGACAGCTATGATCCCGACAAGCTGGCCTATGACCAGTCCAAGCTGCGCCAATTCTACCTGACCAACGGGTATGCCGATTTCCGCGTTGTCTCCGCCGTGGCGGAACTGACGCCCGACAAACGCGATTTCATCATCACCTATGTCGTGGAAGAAGGCGAACGCTACAAATTCGGCGACGTGAAGGTTGAAAGCGAAATCCGCGATTTCAAGCCGCAGGCTTCGCTCATCCCGTTCAAAAAGGGTGACTGGTATAACGCCAAGACCGTGGAAGACACGGTCGAGAGCCTGACTCAGTCGGCTGGTCTGTTTGGTTACGCCTTTGCCGAAGTGAACCCGCAATTTGATCGTGACAAGGACGCGCGCACCATGACGCTGACGTTCAACGTCGCTGATGCACCGCGGGTTTATGTTGAGCGAATCGACATCAACGGCAACACCGTGACGCAGGACAAGGTGGTGCGCCGGGAATTCCGCCTGGCGGAAGGTGATGCGTTCAACAGCTTTCAGGTCAAGCGTTCGTCAGACCGTATTCAGTCGCTTGGCTATTTCCAGGACAAGCTGGAGATTGAACAGAAACCCGGCTCCGCGCCGGACCGGATCGTGCTGGAAGCCAATGTCGAAGAAAAATCGACGGGCGAACTCCAGCTTTCCGCCGGCTTCTCGTCGCTCGAACGCTTCATCATCAACGCGTCGATCCGCCAGCGCAATTTCCGCGGCAAAGGCCAGGAACTGCGCGCATCGGTCAACTATTCCAGCTATTCCAAATCGGTCGAACTGGGCTTCACCGAGCCCTACCTGTTTGATCGCAACATCGCGCTGGGCGGCGATATTTTCCGGCGGGATTACAGCAGCTTCAACTTCGTCAACCAGAACCGCAACACCAATTACTCCCAGATCACCACCGGCTTCCAGTTGCGCATCGGTGTGCCACTGACAGAATATTGGTCGTTCGCCGGACGCTATGGCCTGAGCGTGGACGATGTGTCGCTGTCGCGGCTCTATTTTGACAATAACGGAAATTGCGATTCGCTGGTGGCCGGCCGGTATTTGTGTGATTCCATCGGGAAGCGCACGACATCGTCTTTGGGCTACAGCCTTGTGTTTGATAATCTCAACAACCGCCAAAGACCCTCGGCCGGTCAGCGTTTCGTGTTCAGCCAGGATTTTGCCGGGCTGGGCGGCAGCGTCAAATATCTGCGTTCCAAAGTGGATGCCGACAAATATTGGCGGGTTCTGGGCAATTTCATTTTCTCGGCCGGATTTGAAGGCGGCCTGATTCTGCCCTTTGGTGGCGGTCGCGGTGCCGGGGTGGATCGCGTGCGCCTTACGGATCGCTTCTATCTGGGTGAACCGGAAATGCGCGGCTTTGACATTCGCGGGCTTGGCCCGCGCGTCCTGCGCGAACAGTATGATCTGACGACGGGCACGTTCCTGACGGCGCGCAACCAGGTGCAGGACGATGCCCTGGGTGGCCGCGCTTATTATAAGGGGCGGCTGGAACTTGAAGTGCCGCTTGGCTCGGGTGCCAAATCTCTTGGCTTGCGACCATCATTCTTCATGGATGTCGGCTCTGTGTTCAATGTGAAGACGCCGCCTCTGACGTCGCTCACCAACTTCACCGATCCGGCAGATGGCGTGATCAAGGCAAAATGCCGTAACGCGGCAACTGGTGCCATCACTTTCGCACCCGCCGCTGGTTGTGACCTGACAACCCAGTCCACGATCAATCCTTTCCGCGAACGCTTCCTTGGCGACACCTGGAAGCCTCGCCTGTCGGTCGGTTTCGGCGTCAACTGGAACTCACCTTTCGGTCCGTTCAGGATCGATATAGCCAAGGCTCTGCTAAAGGAGCCTGGGGATGATACAAAATTGTTCACTTTCAACGTAGGAACCCAATTC
>JANOAJ010000284.1:0-12244 GCA_031411035.1 Sphingomonadales bacterium | reverse complement strand
TCCCTGCAAGGACCTGGATGAGGCAAGATGATGAGCGATGAGGACGCGGCCCGGATCAGACGCGCCCTTGGCTCCCTCGGGCACATAATTGTCATATCCAGTAGGCGGATCGACACGCATGACCGTGTTGGGCCGGTTGGTGTTGCCATCCAGCACATAGGTGCGGTGTGACAACCGCCATTCCCCATCGCGGCACTCATGCCGGTCAAGATAGCGCCCGAACACGATATGCTGCACCCCGGCCTCTTCGGCATAGGCGACGACATAGGATTCGGACACAGCCCGGCTTCCCTGAACACGGATATCCACGTTGGCTGTGCGGTGCAGCGTGGGCAGGGCGCCTTTTTGCGCGCCTGCCAGAATGGACACCAAAGTCCCCGCGTCTCCGGCAAAAAAGCCATAGTCCACAGTGGCATCCGGCCAATAGCTGGAGCCCAGCAGATTGGCATCGGCACGGTCAACGCCCCGGCTGTGGTTGGCAAGGGCATTCATGATCCCGTGTCGGGCAGTCAGATGTTCTGCGGTCAATAGCTGCTCCTGAAAATAGCCCCGCGACGTTTAGGGTCGCGGGGCAGGGGGAGGGCGTGTCAGAAGCGATAGGATGCCGAAACGCCATATTGGCGGGGCGGCGCATAGTTCACCAGGCCGAGTGTTCCCGGCGCGTCGAACACGCTGTTGATATAGCGCTTGTCGAACAGGTTGGTGGCGTAAATGCCGATCTGGATATTGTCCTTGTAGGTAAAATCCAGATTGGCATTGACCAGACTCATTGGCTGGATCGTGGAACGCGGGACATCCTTGATCGACGTCAGCAGCTTTTGCGCGCTGTAGGTATATTGCGCGTTGAAGCGGCCCTTCAGATCCGAACTCAGCGGAAATTCGTAGCTGAGGCTGGTTGATGCCGTCCATTTTGGCGCGTTCTGAAGACGCTGACCCGAAAGATCAGTGATCGTGCCATTGGCTTCGAGGAAGTCGAACTTGTGGTACGTGGCGTCCAGATAGGCCAGCGCGCCCTTGAACGTCAGCCCCGAAACGGGAACGGCTTCAACTTCTGCTTCGAAACCCTTGATATGGGCGCTGGCGGCATTGAGGATCGTGTTGCCTTGCAATGTGCCGATGAAATAGATCTGGGCCAGCTGGATGTCGCGATAATTGGTATAAAAGGCAGCCAGGTTGGTACGCAGATGCCTGTCCAGAAGATCCGCCTTTATGCCCGTTTCAAACGTATCGACATGTTCGGGGTTATAGGGACCAAGATCGCTCGGCACACCGATACGGCCGGTAAAGCCACCCGATTTGAATCCGCGTGCCCAATATCCGTAGAGCAGCACATCATCACTGGGCTTGTAATCCAGGCCCAGTTTCCAGCCGACATTGTTCCAGCTTTTCGTGCCCCGTGGCGGCGCGACGACCCCCAATACGGTATTTGGCACACCCGCAGGCGAGGTGCCGTCAAAGGTGGTCACACCACCCGGCGCAAAGGATGTGAGAGTTGATGCCAGCATGCTGGTTTTTTCGTGGGTGTAGCGAATGCCCGCCTGCAATCTCAGCTGATCCGACAATTTGATATAGGTCTGCGCGAAGGCGGAAAGCGAGTTGTTATCCTGATCCTGCAGGTTGCGCTGGAACAGGCCGGGGAAGCCTTTGGTCACGGTATTGTTTGGAATATCGTAGGTGACCGGGCCGCCAAATTCGATGCGGAAGTGTTGGAAATGGTTAAAATGTGTTTTCATGTAGAAGCCGCCCAGCACCAGCTCAATCTTGTCGCTGACGTCGATGTCCGTCCGCAATTCCTGGCTGAACTGCCAGCCCTTTGTGCGTCGGCGCGTATCATCCAGAAACACCGGTGTGCCATCCTGGTCGGTGAATTCGAACTGGTTGAAATGCTTGTAGCCGGTGATGGAAGTAATATCGCCAATGGCCGTACTGCGCGCATTGACTGTTGCCGTTCCGCGATAGGTATCGACATCGCTCTGATCCTTGACCAGACCGCCGCCGCCATCGTTCGCGGAAAGATATTTCTTGGGTGCCTTGCAGCGCACAAGCGGTGAAGCGCAGGGAGACACATACATGTTGCGGAAACCGGCCGGCACGAACTCTGCCTCACCCGGGAAATCGCCCGCGACGACGACTGGTGCGCCATTGCGCCCGCGATCATATTCCCCCGCAAGCGTGATATCCAGATCGGATGACGGCGCGAACTTGATGGCCCCGCGGAAAATCGTGACGTTGCGCTTGCCCATGTCGGAACCGTCAACAACATTGGTCACCCACCCCTTGCGCTGGTCATGCGAGACCGAGAAGCGGGTGGCAACCGTGTCGCTCAAGGGCAGGTTGATGACGCCGGCAAGGTTCAGATGATTGTAATTGCCATAGCTCGCATCCACGCGGCCTTCGAGTTTGTCTTTTGGCTGGGCGTTAACAACGTTGACAACCCCGCCGGTCGTGTTGGCACCGAACAGGGTGCCTTGCGGCCCACGCAGGATTTCGATGCGATCCACATCGTAGAGATCGAGCAACGCCCCGATGGAGAAATATTGCGGCACGCCGTCCGTCACAATGCCCACGGTGTTGCCGGCATAGGGATCGGGCTCGATCACGCCGATGCCGCGAATGGTGAATACCGCGTTGTTGGGCGTGTTGGAAAAATTGCCGATGGAGATGTTGGGCACAGTGCCCTGCAAGCCCTGAAGCGTGCCTGCATGCAGGTCTGCGACTGCTTCTGAAGAGACGGCGGCGACAGAAATGGGAACGTCCTGCAGATTTTCCGACTTTTTCTGCGCGGTCACGATAATTTCGGCGATGCCTTCATCGTCTGCGGCTTCCTGCGCATATGCCAGGCCGGGTAGAAAGGCTGCCAGCGAAAGGCCTGCCAACAGGGTCGTAGTAACGTTTCTCATCCTCGCCTCCTTGCTTGCCCGCTTGTTGTTGTCAGATTTCCGGCTATCATGCCGATTACAGGACGGGCTGCCGGTTTTATGCGGCGTCATGGTTTTTATCGTAACTGAAACTTTGGCTAGGCTGGCCATTTTTGTATCTGGGCGCACACGGATGGCTGTGTGGAATCGGCAGGGAACAGGTCTGTGGAACGGCTGAAGGAAAAAGTGCTGTCACGGATGCGGCCAGAGGCCATGTCTGAAACGCCAGCCAAATGGCAACAGCGCAAAAGCGCGGAAACCCGCATCCGCATTTTGGAAGCGACGGTCGATTGTCTGGTGGAAAGAGGCTATTCCGGGCTGTCCACCAACGAAGTCACGCTGCGGGCCGGAGTGTCGCGCGGGGCGATGCACCACCATTTCACCAGCCGGATGGCGTTGGTTGCGGCGGTCATTGAATATACGTTCTACGTGCGGATGGAGCAGTTTCTTGAAGCCTATTTCAGCGCGATCCGTGACCGGGCCGATGCCAGCATTGTGGAGGTGGCGGCCGAAAAATACTGGGAGAATGTCCAGACGCGCGAATATGCGGCCTATCTGGAACTGGCAGTCGCAGCGCGCACCGATGCCGAACTCGACACCCATTTTACTCCCGTCGCGCGGCAGTTTGATAAAGTGTGGGAACAGGAGATGATCATATCATTCCCGCAATGGGAAAAGCATTGGGATGCTCTTCAGGTCGCCAATGATTTCGCCATGGCTGCCATGATGGGTCTGCTCCTGCACAAGCCCGTTTTTGGCGATGGCGCGCGGGTAGAGGCTGTCCGCGCGCTGATCGGACGGGTTATTGCTTCCCTGCATCAAGGGACAGAATAAGAAAACAGGCACTGTTGCCGGTTATCTCGCACATTGGATAGTTTCGCGATGGCACGCTCCGCGTCACCCTCGCAAGCAACGAAACGGAGAGATGCCATGACGGAACCCCTGCGCCATCCGCTCACAATGGACGGACGAGACCCTGCCAACCTTCGTGGCGATCCGATGACGGGTGACCGTTATTTTTCGGAGGAGTTCGCCCGGAAGGAATGGGATCATTTGTGGACGCGCATCTGGCACGTTGCGGGCCGGACGGCGGAACTCGAAGATGCGGGCGACTATGTCGTCCATAATTTCCTCAAGGAATCCGTGATCTGCATCCGCCAGGATGACGGGTCGATCAGGGCATTCTACAATAGCTGCGGCCATCGCGGAATGCGGATGGTGGGGCAGTCTTCCTCTGCCGACACGATCTCCTGCCCCTATCATGGATGGCGCTGGGGCAAGGATGGCGTGCTGCAACACGCACAGGACGCGCAGGATTTCCCGCAAGGCAATCCCTGTGGAAAGCTGAAACTGAAAGAACTGCGCTGCGATATATGGGGCGGGTTTGTCTGGTACTGCATGGATGACAGTGCCCCTTCGCTGCTGGAATATCTTCACCCCATGCCCGAAGTGTGCCAGAATTACCCGATGGACACGGCGGTGCGCGTTGCCTGGTATCGCATCCAGATCGATGCCAACTGGAAGTTCGTGACCGACAATTTCAGCGAAAGCTATCACACCCGCACCGCCCATCCTCAGGTGCCACCGTGGATCGATCAGGATGTGGATACCGCGCGCCACGAAATGTGGCCGGGCGGCCACGGCCGGACCGTGCAGCCGATGCGGCCCTCGCTGTCTGATCGCTTGCCGGACGGACAGCCGCATCCCTTCAAAATGATTCTGGAACAATGGGGCATCGATCCGGACAGCTATGCCTCCTATGAAGAACTCACAATGCAGGGCTGGATCGATCTGAAAGCCGCCAAGCGCGCGCAGTGGCAGGAACGCGGCTATCTCCACTACGAACATATGGATGACGAGCAGCTTACCGATAGCCCGCACACCGTCATTTTTCCCAATGTCACGATCAGTTTCCTGCCGGATAACCTGATATTCTTTCGCAGCGAGCCGCATCCCGAAGACCCTGAGAAATGCTATTTCGATCTGTGGTGCATGGCCTTTCCGGTAAAGGGGCAGGCCGAAGTGGAATCGATCATGGCCGGGCCAAAGCCACTGCGCGAGGTGCGGGAATGCGAGCATCGCGATTTTGATGGCGGGCGCGGCATTCCCGAACTCGCCGGGCAGATTGTCTATCAGGATATGGAACTGGCGGCAGGGATGCAGGCAGGCATGCACTCGCGCGGTTATGCCGATACCTATCTGTCCGCGCAGGAAGCGCGCGTACGGTTCTTTCACGAAACCATCAATGATTACCTAGAGGGACGGAGATAGATCATGGCGACAGTGGCAATCACCGGGGCGGGGCGCGGCATCGGCCTTGAGCTGACAAAACAGCATCTGGACGCTGGAGACAGGATTCTGGCGCTTGTCCGCAATCCGGGCGGGGCAGACGCGCTGAACGCGCTGGCTGCGGGTTCAGGCGGCAAATTGACGGTGCATGCGCTGGATGTGGGCGATGACGTTTCGGTCAGGGCCGGGGCCGCGTCCACGGGCGATGTGCCAGTAGATATTCTTTACAATGTGGCGGGCGTAACCGGTCCGCTGGGTGCCGAGCTGGAAACTGCCAACTGGGCCGAATGGCAGGATGCGCTCAACATCATGATCATGGGACCGCTGCGCGTGCTGCATGCCTTTTTGCCGCGCATGGGCAACGGCGCCAAGGTGATCAACATCACCAGCCAGCTCGCCGCTTCTACCTGGCCCTATGGTGGTTTCTATGCCTATGGCGCGGCCAAGGCCGGGCTCAACCGCATGATGCGTTCGGTGGCGATTGACCTGAAGGATCGCGGCATCATCGTCGGCCTTGTCCATCCCGGCTGGGTGCAGACCGATATGGGCGGGCCGGGGGCGGAAATCACGCCCCTGGAAAGTGCGTCAGGCATCAAGGCGGTGGCCGAAGGCTGGACGCTGGAAGACAGCGGCGATTTCAAGAAATGGAATGGCGAAACCCACGCCTGGTAACCCAAACCGATCATACGGCGTTCGTCGGAATGACGGGAACAAAGGATCAAGAACATGCCCTTCACCGGCCCCCTAGAAGACCGCATCGCCATCCGCGAATTGATGGACACGCATGCCCATGGCGTGATGACCCGGGACGTCGAACTGTGGGGCAGCATCTGGGCAGAGGATGCCTCATGGTCCCTGCGCGACTATCCCGATCTGGGGGATTTTGAGGGAAAGGAGATCATCGTTTCCTCCTGGGCGGAATCGATGAAAACCTATGGTCTGGACAATTGCACCAGGCCGATGATCTATTTCATGCAGCCCGGCTCCATTGAAGTTGAGGGCGACCGGGCGACAGCGGTTGCCTACACCATCGAAATCTACGACCAGCCTGGCACGGGCAAGCGCATCCACGGCACGGGGCGCTACGATGACATGCTGGAAAAGCGGAACGGCAAATGGCTGTTCACGCGGCGGGAATATCAGATCATGCTGGAGGAATAGGGCGGGGCTGACATCAAAGCGTTTCGGTCGTTTGATCTGCACCTCCGCGCGGCCAATCCGGTCGTCGCCCCGTGCTTGACACGGGGCTAGGCTAACCTTGTTCGGTATCCGCCGGGAACCACTCTTGCCAATTGCAGCGCCGAAGGAAGGCCTGGCCCCCCCTGTCGAGGGCGAAGCGACGAGGTGATATAACGTGTTTCTGGCGACTTTCCCGTCATTCACGCTTTGGCCGCCAAATCCGACTCCCGCGCCTCCACGGAAAAGGTCCTGATCCGGCTGCGGTCGAACAGCTTTTCCTCATCCGCGACGATGGCCGCCATTACAGCCGGTTCACCCATCGCGGTAAAGCAGGCGTCGCGGGTCGCTTCGTCGGGAAAGTCCACTTCCGTCACCACATCGGCATCATGTTCCTGATCCACGCCGTCCATCGGATGCAGAAAGCGGCGCGCATAGCGGGTCGCGTATCCGGCCAGAACCTGTTCGCCGATCTTGCGGTGGCGCGTTTCATAATAGGTGATGAAGTCTTGCTTGGACATGCCTTCGCGGCGCTTGAGCAAGGTGACGACCGTGATCGTCATGCGCCAAATTCCGTCAGCCACGCGCGGGTGGTGGCCGCGACTGCCTGGGCCCGGTCGCCCGGATCGGGGAAGCCGTCCCGCAGCGCCTTTGATCGCAACTCGATGCTGAGGGGGATGTGTGCGGGCAGCGTATTGTAGAGCGACACCAGATCCAGCCCGCCTTGGCCGCATTGTTCGCGCAGGTCTATGGCGTCGGCAATGATTGCGTCAAAATTGTCCGGATCAGGGCGCTGGGCAGGGGCATCGCAGAATTGCGCATAGGGCAGCAGACTTGCGGGCACTGCTGCGATCTCAAGCATGGACGTGCCGGAGCGATCCACATGGATCGGATCAATCAGCAGCGCCCGCAACGGATGCGCCACATCATCCAGCACGGCCATCGCCATCTGCAGATTCTTCACTTCGGTGAAAATGCCGAATTCCAGCGCCACGCGCATCGCGGCGCCTTCGGCATGGCGGCACAGTTCAGCAAGGCGCGCGACTGTTGCGCCCATATCCGGATCGGACGAGACGCACAGGACGTTTTTTGCGCCCAGTTCCGCGCCGATATCGATGCATGCCTTGTGCGCGGCCATATCGCTGTCCGGTTTGATCCAGATAACCTCGACGTCGAGCAGTTCCAGCCCGGTATCAGCAAGCGCAGCGCGGCACTCCCGCGTGATCGTGGGCGTCCAGTTTTCAGGTTCCACCCACAGGCCAACCGCATCAAACCCGCCCGCCGCCGCTGCCCTTATGGTATCAAGTGGGCCGCATTCGGGCACAATTCCCGAAGCGAAGGAAATGCGGTTCACATCAGCGGCTTTGGCAGCGTGGGATCGTCCTGCAGATACCAGTTGAGCCATTCGTGGAAAAACTGGTTGCCGCGTTCGTTGCGCCCGAAGATCAGGTCTTCCTGCGCGCCCGATGCCAGCCCTTTCTGGATTTCGAGGCCGATCAGATAATCCTCGGTATAAGTGACGTCCCGGAAGAAGTTGATCGCGCCTTCCACATTGGCCCGGTCTTCCTCGTCCCGGATCGGTTCGCGGCGGAGATAGTTGAGCACGGTGCGGTTCTTGTCCGGCGTCGGCCCGGGGAACAACTGGGCGATCTGGGTAATTTCCGGCGCGATGAAGGTGGATACGTTGGGGAAGAAGATGCGGACGAAATCAAAGCCGTTATTTTCCTGGTTCCCCCAGTCCGCGCGCGGCACATCCCGCAGCTTGGGAATGGCGTGATGGGGAAAACCGATCCGCATGTTCGGACCAAAGCCTTCATAGTGCATGCAGTTGGAAGGCGTGCGCGGATAGATGGTTTCGGGATGGAGCGAAGCGAAGTGATAGCCTTCCAGATAACCGTCAAAGGCGATCTTCCAGTTCGCCCCTTCGATCACGCGGCTGCCCATATAGCTCCATTTGTCGAAATCCAGCGCTTCGAAATCCGCCAGATAGCCCTGGAAATAGTCATCCAGATCAATCGGCGCATTGGGCGTGAGGCACACGAAGATCATTCCTGCGCGTTCTTCACACGGCAGTTGCTTCAGCCCGCGTTCCGCCTTGTTGACCTCGCCGAATTTGGAGGCTTCGGAAATGCCGATCAGCTTGCCATCCGGCCCATATGTCCAGCCATGATATTTGCAGGTGAAGCGCGGGCAATTGCCATGCCCGTCATTGGCGACCGGCGCGCCGCGATGCGAGCAGACATTGAGGAAGGCGCGGACGGTGCCTGCCTTGTCGCGTGATATGAGGATCGGCAGCCCGATCACGTCCATGGCCTTGTAATCACCGGGATTGGGCATTTCGGCAGTGAAGGCCAGCATCAGTGGCACGCGCTTGAACACCAGTTCCATTTCCGCTTCCCACTGATCGGGATCGGTATAACTGCGCGATGGCACCGTCATGGTTGTGCCGGTCAGGAAGGTCTTCCTGTTTTCGACATAGTCGAGCATGATTTCGGCGACATTGCCGACCTGTTCAACGCGATCCATCCGCACAGTCTCCTCAAACTTTGTTCGTTGTTCTGGCGCAAAGGGCGCGTCCGGAAACCTGCGAGAGGTAACAGGTTCCTCGCTTTTTGGACAATTGGCACGCGGCAGATTGCCGGGCAGGGGCGGGGCATGACGAGAGGATCACCGCCGCCCTGGGCCTGGCTTCATACGCCCGCGCCCCATCACGCCGAATTTGCGACGCGCGGAGACTGGGCGGGAAAGACGCTCGCTGATCTTGCCGTTGCTCAGACAGAGGCGGATCCCGACTTCGTCCAGTTCATTGCCGGCGCGCGCGCGTTCACGCGCGGTGAATTGCTTGCCGATGCCGAAGCACTGGCCGTCGGACTGGCAGACCTTGGCCTTGTCGCGGGAGACGTGCTGAGCTTCCAGACGCCGAACTGGATCGAGGCGGCGGTCATCAACCTTGCGGCAGCGCTTTCGGGCCTTGTCATCAATCCGATTGTGCCGATCTACCGGGATGCCGAAGTGGGCATGATGCTGGCCGATTGCCGGGCCAGGGCGTTCATCGTGGCCGCCAGCTTCCGCAACTATGATTTCGCGGCGATGGCGCAGCGGCTGAAGCTTGGGTTGCCGGATCTGGAACACATCATTCTTGCGCGCGGGCAAGGGGCGCTCACCTATGACGGCCTGCTGGCCGCAGGGCGCGGGCGCCGCTTCGGCCGACCGCTGGTTGATCCCGGATCGATCAAGATGCTGCTCTACACCTCCGGCACGACCGGGCGGCCCAAGGCCGTGCTCCACAGCCACAACACGCTTGCCCGCGTGATGCAGCAAAGCGCGCGGCATTGGGGACTGGGCGCGGGGGACGCGATGATCATGCCGTCCCCTGTCACGCATGTTTCGGGCTATGCCAACGGGCTGGAGATGCCCTTCTTTGCCGGTTCCCGCACCATCCTGATGGAAGCCTGGAATGCGCAAGAAGCGCTGGCGCTGATTGCGGCACACAGCGTGGCAGGCACTGTGGCAGCAACGCCGTTTCTGGTCGAACTGGCGGAAGCCGCGCAGCAGGCGGGCACGCGGCTGCCTTCCCTGCGCTTTTTCGCGTGCGGCGGCGCGGCGGTTCCGCCCGACGTGATCCCGGCGGCGAACCGGGCGTTCGAGGCTTGTCAGGCATTCCGCGTTTTCGGCAGTTCGGAAGTGCCGCTTGTCTCGCTTGGCTATCCGGCGCGGGCGGACGAGCATCTGGCCGCAACGACGGACGGCGCGATCATCGACTATCAGGTGCGCATCGTCGATGAGGCGGAACGCGATGTACCGCCGGGGCTGGAAGGTGAAATCCTGGCGCGTGGCCCCGCCATGTTCATGGGTTATGCCGACGAACAACAGACCCGCGACGCCCTTTCGGCGGACGGTTATTTCCGTACCGGGGATATTGGCCGCATCACGCCCGAAGGGGCGATCCTGATCACCGGGCGAAAGAAGGATCTGATCATCCGGGGCGGCGAAAATATCAGCGCCAAGGAGGTTGAGGATGTGCTCCACACCCATCCGGCCGTGCAGGAGGCAACCGTGGTTGCCATGCCGCACGAACGGCTTGGTGAGGGCATCTGTGCTTATGTTATCCTTCGCGAAGGTGCTGTGGCAGACGCACCTGCGCTCGCCGCACATGTGCAGGGATCCGGGCTGGCGAAGCAGAAGACGCCCGAACGGTTTGAATTCGTGCCCGATTTTCCGCGCACCGCTTCAGGCAAGATCCGGAAGGATGCGCTGCGGGCCGATGTGACGGCGAAAATTTCGGCGCAAGCCTAACCCTGTCCGGTCGCCTTCGCGATGCTGGCGGCGATTTCGTCCTTTGACGGGTTCTTGCGCAGCGTCAGCCCGCCATTCACTTGCAGATTTTCACCCGTCATGAAACATTCGTCGCTGGCGAGGAACACGGCGGCCGCCGCAATATCATCTGACGTGCCATATCGGCCGAGCGGATATCCGGCGACAAAGGCTTCGAACAGGCCCGGCACGGCACCGGCGTCTGCCGTCATCGGCGTATCCGTCAGGCCCGGCGAGATGGAGTTGGCGCGAATGCCTTCCGCTCCGAATTCATTCGCGATGCAGCGGATGACATGATCGATGCCTGCCTTGGTGCCCATATAGGCGGCGTGATCATCCAGCATGATCTTGGCTGTGGCCGAACTGATCGTGATGATCGAACCGCCGCGTCCGCCAAGGCTTTTCGCCATTTTGCGTACCATTGCCTGAAAGAACTGGAACGGCCCGATATATTGCAGCGCGGTGATCGCTTCCAGTTCGTCACGCGTATTGTCCAGAAAAGGTTTGAGCAGCCCCCAGCCCGTGGCGTTGACGGCAATGTCTATCCCACCCAGTTTTTGCTGCGCAGCATCCGCAAAGGCGTTGACGCTCGCTTCGCTGGTAAGATCGCAGGTCGCCCATCGGCACCCCGTTTCCTGGGCAAAGGCTTCCAGCACATCCGCCTTGCGGCCCGAAACGAGAACCGTCGCGCCTTCGGCCATAAAGCGCCGGGCCATCACCTGGCCCATATTGCCGGCGCTTGACGCCCCCAGGATAATGGCCTTCTTGCCGTCGAGACGTCCCATATCGCTCTCCTTTTGTCAGGCTGTCCGCTATCACGCCTGCGATGCCCGCCCGGCCTGACCAAAAGGGCAGTGGTTGCAAGCGCACGCAGCTTGCACAAAACTGGGTCTTTACCCGCACGCATAAATCAGGAGAGCACGTCATGGATCTGGGTCTCAAAGGGCTAAAGGCCATTCTGGTAGGGGCCAATGGCGGGATCGGGCGGAAAGTGGCACATGCGCTGGTTGCCGAGGGATGCCATGTCGCTGTCTGCGGACGCAGTCAGGAAAAGGTGGACAAGATCGCCGGGGAACTGGGGGGCAAGGGCGTAACCTTCCTGGCTGAAGCGCTTGATGTGACGGACGCTGAGGCAGTGCCGGCATTCGTTGACGCGTCCGCCAAGGCGCTTGGCGGCTGCGACATCTTCATCAGCTTCACTTCGGTCAATCCGGGCGAAGATACAGATGCCGCCTGGCAGTTGGTGCTGGATACCGACATTTTGCCGATGCGGCGCGGGATTGCGGCAGCGCGCCCTTACCTCAAAGAATCAGACAATGGCTCCATCATCTGCATGAGTTCCACCGGAGCGGTGGAGGAATTTATGGGAGTGCAGCCCTACAACGCGCTGAAGGCCGCAGTGATGGCCTATTCCGCCGCCCTTTCGCAAACTTTGGCCGCCGAAGGCATCCGCGTGAATTGCATCACACCGGGCCCTGTCTGGACGGAAGACGGGCCGTGGGTGCAGATCAAGGAACATATGCGCGAATTCTATGATGGCATCGTCG
>JANOAJ010000283.1:0-8756 GCA_031411035.1 Sphingomonadales bacterium | reverse complement strand
GCTACGCCAAGGTCAGCCGCCTGGTCGCGGTCAGCAAAGCCGCCAGCGCCGCTGCGGCTGAAGCGCCGACCGATGAGGAAATCGCGGCGGACGAAGCCGATCTGCCCATCGCCCCCGCCAAGGGCGCGACCATTTCCCGCCCCAGCGAACTGCTCGACGCGATCCTCGCCTCAGGCCGCAAGGGCCTCTCCATTTCGCGCTACAAGGGTCTTGGGGAAATGAACGCGGAGCAATTGTGGGAAACCACCCTCGATCCCCAGAACCGCTCTTTGCTGCGGGTTGAGGTGGCGCAAGCCGATCTGGCCGACGAGATTTTCACCCAGTTGATGGGCGATGTCGTCGAACCGCGCCGCGATTTCATTCAGGAAAATGCACTGAATGTGGCCAATCTGGATGTGTAGAAACGTTACTTGAACAATTGACTGGGGCCAATATATATGTTCTTATCATGTTCCTTGTACGGAGCGTGTTATGAGCGTAGTCCCACAGCAATTCGGTGATCAGCACACACGGATAAAGTTAGACAAGGTTGAAGAGTATCTCGGCCTCTTTGGCAAAGTTCTGCAAGAATGGCCATTCAGAAGAATTTATGTCGATGCGTTCGCTGGCTCAGGTGCATTCATTCCGCTCGGATCAAGTGATGCTAACCAACTTAGCTTGATCGAGACTGAAGACATTTTGCTTGGCTCGGCAGCAAGAGCACTCGCGATTGATCCACCTTTTGACCGATACATTTTTATTGACCAGTCGCGGAACAACGTTGAGTCTCTGAATGAGCTATTGGACAGGCATCCGGAAAAAGCAGACAGGATCGAAATCAAGCAGGGCGATGCCAATGTTGAGCTGGCAAAGTTTTGCAAATCGCTCAAAAAACTTGATCGCACTGTCGTCTTTTTAGATCCTTTTGGTCTCTCCGTAAAATGGGAAACCATCAAGAATCTTGCAAGCACCAAAGCAGTTGATTTGTGGTATCTCGTTCCCGTTTTCGGAATGAGTAGGCAGGTCAGTGAGAAGGGTATTGAGCACGCTGGCGCGGCGCGTATCGATGAGATGCTGGGAACGGATGAGTGGCGGAAATGCGTTATTGCGAGTGAGGCGACTACAAATCTTTTTGGTGAGGTTCAGGCGACAACGCGGAAAATCGGTGGAGCAGTTCAACTTTCCGATTTCGTGATGGAAAGGCTTGATTCTGTATTCGAAGGGGGAGTTTCGAAGTTTGCGCTTCCTCTTGGAAGGAAGGGTCGGCACGAATTTTCCTTGGTTTTTGCCTGTGCCAATCCGTCTATCAAAGCAAACTCGCTCGCGTTAAGACTGGCGACGTCAGTTTTGAAATTGTGAGAGTAAAATGTCCGGCCCCTCAGATATCGAATGGACAGACGCCACTTGGAATCCGGTCGCGGGGTGTGCGTTGGCATCTGCGGGATGCACCAACTGTTATGCCATGCGGATGGCGGCGCGGCTGGAGGCGATGGGACATCCCAAATATGAAGGCACAACCCGTAAAAGCGGCGGGCGCTTTGTGTGGACGGGAAAGGTGAATATCGATCGGGGGAGCCTAACCGCGCCCCTGTTGTGGAAACGTCCCAAGCGCATATTTGTCAATTCGATGGCCGACCTGTTCCATGCGGATGTGCCGGACGAGTTTATTGGTCAAGTCTGGGAGGTGATGGCACAATGCCCACACCATCATTTTCAGGTTCTTACCAAACGGCCCGACAGGATGGCGGCTCTCTTTTCATCGCGTCGGCTCGCGCGGCTTGAAAATGTCTGGATTGGAACATCAGTTGAAAGCGCCGAAGTGGTCGAACGTATCGATCATCTTCTGACAATCCCCGCCATGACGCGTTTCATTTCGTTTGAGCCTCTGATCGGGCCGATTGGCGATGTTGATCTTTCTGGCATTCATTGGGCCATTGTTGGTGGCGAGTCCGGGCCAAAAGCGCGCGTTATGGAAGAGCATTGGGTGGAAGAAATCCGCAATCTGTGTCGCCGTGATTCCGTAGCTTTCTTCTTCAAGCAATGGGGCGGACGGAATAAAAAGGCCGCAGGACGGACACTTAATGGCCGGACCTACGATGAGTATCCCGTTCAGCTAGCGGCGGCGTGAACGTGGTCTTTTCTGCTGCGGAGCCATCGGACTCTTATTGCTGCTGCCAGTGTGGCGCGACACTTGGTGAACGCCATCACTTTGACCAATCTCGAATGACGAAATTACGGTTTGTCGATGGAAATGGTGCGGGACTTATTTCCGCAATCTGCATGGTATGCGACGAAGGGCGAGCCGGGTTGACGTTTGAACTTCCTGAATTGCGTAAACTCAAGGCCCAAATCCGCAAGGCGCGTGGCGAGGATCAGTTGGATTTGCTGGCATGGCTGGTGGAGAAATATCCTGCTCAGGCGGCGGCACTTCTCCCATAGTCACCGCATCCCCGCGTCCCGTCCACCACCACTCTGCGCACTGGCAAGCCCGGCCAGCTTGACGAATTCCTCGCGCAGATAGCCGTGCTGGTCGCCCGCCAGGTGCCGGATATCGGCATAGGTGAAGCTGCCCAGATATTTGTCACCGCGCAGTTTCTGGCCGAAGGCGGCGACGGCGGTGGCGAAGGCCATGTCGCCTTGCGGGGCGCGCGCGGCGGCCATCATGCTGACTGGAACCGGGCGTTCAATCAGTTGCGACGTGGCTCCATCCGGCAACTTATACCGCAGTTTGAGCCAGGCCAGTTCGTTCGCCGGGGCCGCGGGTTTTGCCGCCGCCCGGTTGGCATCATAGCGACGGTCGGGCAGCCAGCCTTTGCCGCTGGCGGGCACGACTTCGTAAAGTGCGGTAACCTGATGGCCCGAGCCGATATCGCCCGCATCCACCTTGTCATTGTTGAAATCGTCTTCTGCCAGCGCGCGGTTCTCATAGCCGATCAGGCGGTATTCCTTCACGGCCGCCGGGTTGAATTCGATCTGGATCTTCACATCCTTGGCGATGGTGAAAATCGTTGCCGCCATTTCCTCGTCCAGCACTTTCTGGGCTTCGATGGCGCTGTCGATATAGGCATAATTGCCGTTCCCCACGTCAGCGATGCGTTCCATCATCGCTTCATTGTAATTGCCCTGGCCGAAACCCAGCGTGGTAAGCGTAATCCCGGCCTCGCGGTTCTTTTTGACAATGGCTTCGATCCCGTCATTGGAAGAAATGCCAACGTTGAAATCACCGTCCGTGGCCATCACCACCCGGTTGACGCCGCCACGCACAAAGTTCGCCCGCGCAGTTGCGTAAGCCAACTCCATGCCTGCGCCGCCTGCGGTCGATCCGCCTGCTTCCAGACAATCAAGCGCCGCTTTCACATAGGCACCATTGTTGGTGGGTTCGAGCACGATCCCCGCCGCGCCGGCATAGACCACGATCGAGACGCGATCACGCGGGGACAGCCGGTCGGCAAGCATCGAAAGGGCGCTGCGCACCAGCGGCAGCTTGTCCTGATCCATCATCGATCCGGAAACATCGACCAGGAATACCAGATTGGCGGGCGGGCGTTCGCCTTTGGGAATGTCATAGCCTTTGATGCCAATGCGCAGCAGGCGCGTTTCCGCGTTCCAGGGGGTCGTCGCCATATCGGTCGTCACGCTGAAGGGGCGGCTGCGATCCGCAGGCACGGGATAATCATAGCGGAAATAGTTGAGCAGTTCCTCGGTCCGCACCGCGCTTTCCGGCGGCATCTGGCCTTGGGTGAGGAATCGGCGGACATTGGCATAAGCGCCGGTATCGACATCCACCGAGAATGTGGACACCGGCTGGTTCGCCACCGACTGGATCGAGGCGACGTCCTTGCCGCTATAGCGTTCGCGGTCTTCGGCCACGGGGTAGGGCGCAACCATCATCTTCGCCGGCGGCTGACGGCGGGCCATCGTGGCATCAGCGGCATTCATCGGCGCGGCCATGACGCGGGGGGATGTCATCAACGGCGGCGGCGGCGCGTTCAGTTGGGGCGCGGATTTTATCCGCCCAGAGGGTGCCACCTGCCGCATGGAATTGCTGCCGTAGCTCGCTTCAAATGCCTCTCCCCGGTGGCAGCGCACGGGTCCGTCAGGATTGGCGGGCATCGCGCTGCGGGGCGGAGGGGCGCTGACCGAGACAGCGGATGTCACCAGAAGCGCGCACGCACCCAGAACAGACAGAATGGATGAAAAATGGGACGCGTTCAGCATGGTAGCCCTCCCCTTCAAGCGAATAAATGTTATACCATATCATTCGTGAATGAGGGATGAACCGGACATGCAGCAAACCGGGCGTTCCCTCCTCCCGACAGGGGAGACGCGGAACGCCCGGCCTTTGTTGCCGCAGGGGCAATCGACCGGCCCGGTGTTCGGGGTCGTGAAACCGGGCCGGAAGGCAGCAAGCTCTAATGCCGACGCCGGGCGCCTGCCCGCAGCGCGCGTGGTGGGTGGAAACCCCGGGCGCGCGTGACATCGACGGAGCGAGTCACCTGGCCATTGGCGCGGCTGACGCGGGCATCGCGGTTATAGACGGTTTCGCCCGCGCCATTGGTGATGTGCTGGTTGGCGATATGGCCGGTTTCCGTTTTGGTGCGCTGGCCCGCCAGCGTGTAGGTTTCACCGCCCCGGCCGGTATAGCGGCCATTCGTCGTGCCACCCGTATCGGTACGAGTGTGCGTCACATCAAAGCTGCGGGTCTGCCCGGCGAAAGTGGTGGAATCGCCCGAGGCGGTGAAGCCGGTATCTGTCCGCGCGCGCTCATAATGGCGCTCGGCAGTGGCGCCATCCGATTTGCGCGTCACTTCGGCATCGCGGGTCAGCGTGCCTGCTTCGTGATCGCGAACAATGGTGCGGGTGCCTTCATATCTGGGCTTGTCCACCATGACCGTGCGCGTGACAGGCGCCGAAAGTGCGTGGGTGGCGACGGTAAGGGCCAGCATGGCGGCCAGAGTGCGGGTACGCATGGGTGTCTCCTTTGATCCGGTGCCGGGCCGTGGCCCGCTCACACCCGTCAAACGCGGGAGGCTGCAAAACCCTTCGCGAAAAAAATCATTGCTGGCGCTGGCGACGCAATTCGCGGCGGCGTTCGCGCAATTCCCGCAAGGCGCGAAGCGCGCGCATCTGTTCGGCGCGTTCGGGAGTGCGCAAAGCATCAGGCACAGGCGCGCCCGCTGCCGGAGTGGCATCGGAGGCGGGGTCGGGCAGTGGGAGAACCCCCTCCTGCGCGGCGTTGCGCTCTTGCCAGGCCTCGCGGATTTGCTCGCGCCGCGCCGCACGATCTTCCGGTAGCCGCCCGACGGGTGCTGTGCCGGTTTCCGCACGGCTGGCGCGGATCTCGCGGACGCGTTCAACAATGGCGGCGCGCTGTTCCGGCGGCAGCGCGCGCAGCCGGGGGGCAACCGCAACAGGCCGGATCGGGCGTGGCGGCAGGCCCAGCGCCTCGCGCCGTTCGGTCCGGCGTTCGATCCGGTTGGCAATGCGTTCGGCAATGATTTCCCGCTGGATATCGCGCACCGGCATCGGCGCAAGAACAGGTTCAGTGGCAGGCGGCGCGGGCGCAACAACCGCCTGTTTTGTTGCCGCCGCTTTGGCGGGCTTCACCATATGCGCTGCCTTGCCCGTTTCCGGCGCCACGCTGGCGATGATCGTGCCGACCACAGGCGCGCTGCGAATCGTCTGGCGGACCCGGTCTCCAAACACACCGGTCGCCGCAGCGGCGGCGCTGATCAGCCCGAACGCCGCCACGCCAGACAGGATCAGTCCGCCGCGCCGCCACAGGCTGCGGCCTGCGCGGCGGGGGGCCGCAAGCGGGAGAAGCGCGGGCAGGGCCGGTGTCGCGGTCGCGCGGGCGACAAGACGGTCGGCAAAATCCGCCGGAAGCGCGGGCACAGTGAACGCGTCGAGCGCGCGGGCCGTGGCGGGATCGATCCGGTCAGTCAAGTCCGTTCCCCTGCCAGCACGCCGCGCAGCGCCGTCCGCGCGCGCAGCAGCAGCGATTCAAACGCCTTGATGTTCATGTCCAGCATTTCTGCTGCGGCTGCATTGGCCATATCCTCATAATAGGTCAGCACGATGGCCGCGCGCTGGCGGTCCGGCAGCGCACCAATGGCGGTCATGGTCCGCGCGCGTTGCTGTTCGGCCTCCATCGCGGCATCGGCAAGCGGCGCTTCATCGGCGCGCTCGGGCACCGCCTCGTCGCTGGCAAATCGCCGCTTGCGCAGCCGGTCAAGGCACAGGTTGGTCGCCACCCGGGCCAGCCACGGCGCCACACCCGGCCCGCCTGCCTGCCAGCGATTGCCATGTTCCCAAAGCCGCATCAAAGCTTCCTGTGCCACATCTTCCGCCTCTGCCCCGTCACCCAGCATCCGGAAGGCAATCCGGTGGGGACGCGCGCCGTAGCGCCCGATCAGCACCCGGAATGCCTCACCATCACGCGCAGCGACCCGCGCCATCAGCGCGTCGTCGCCTGTGTCGGCACATTCCTGTGGCACCATTAGCACTGTCATCACGTCCCCGAACTGTCCGGATAACGCAGGGCGGCGGAAAATCCTTCGCGCCGCCGAAGGGTTTTTTCCCGCCCCGCGTTCAAGGCGCAGACGATTGCACATCGGGGGTCTATCATGAAATGTCTTGCCATAGCCTTGCTGGCAACAGTCTGCCTGGCCAGGCCTGCCGCTGCAAAAGACGCCGGGGATGATGCCGGCTGGAGCCTGTCGCTTTCCGGCGGCACGACCACGCTCGAAAATCAGGGCGATCAGCCCTTCGCCAGTATCGGCCTCACGCACGCCTTTGGGGAAAGCTATGCCCGTATCACCGGCACGCATGTCAGTACGCGCAGCGGGCAGGGACTGGTGGGCGCGGTGCCTGCGAAGACGGATCAACTGACACTGGCAGGCGGCACCGCGTTCGGCGCGTTCAGCCTTGACGCGTATGTATCGCTCGGCCAGCGCCACTTCTCGCCCGAACGATTCCAGCGCGCCAATGGCCGCACGATCACCATTGCCAGCAACGGCCACACCCGCGGCGCGGGTGCCGCGCTTACCTATGATGCACCGCTTGGCGATCACGCGTTCTTCTCGCCTTTTGTCGCCGTGGATTATGCCCGGATCGATACGGCGCGCGCCATAACCCGCCCGAATGGCAGCCTGGTTTCGCAGACCGAAACGCAGGATGGCGTAACCGGCACGGCGGGCGCCACGCTGCAATATCTCTTTGGCACCGGCAGCGCGCATAGCCTCGGCCCTTACGGCGCGTTCGTCACCAGTTCGAACACGACGGCCTATACGCGCGGCGCGGCGCCGGTGGCGATGGCCCGCCTTCTGGGCGCGCTGGATGTGCCGGGCCGGAACGACAGTTGGGCTGAATACGGGGCCAGCGCCTCGTTCGCGCTGGCCAGGCCGCTGCGGCTTGATCTCTCGGTGGTGCGCACGGCAGGCTTTGCGGGGCGGGACTCACTCTCGGCCTCGGCAGGCCTGCGGGTTTCGTTCTGAGAGACACGCGCATCTGCACCCCACCCCCTTCCCCCAAAGCCCCCCCGCTGCTAACACCTTCCCCGACTCCCCGGAGAGCCAGTCGCGCCACGGGAACTCGCACTATCACTATACACGGGGGACCCCTTTCATGACCGCCATCGGACACGACACGCTCGGCACACGTTCAACGCTGGAAGCGGGGGGCAAGACCTATGCCTATTATTCGATTGCCAAGGCGGCAGCGAAGCTGGGCGATGTATCGCGCCTGCCTTTTTCGATGAAAGTGCTTCTGGAAAACCTGCTGCGTTTTGAAGATGGCGGCTTCACCGTTTCCACGGGCGACGTGCAGGCCCTGATCGACTGGCAGAAGAATCCCACGTCCGACGCGGAAATCCAGTATCGCCCCGCGCGCGTGCTGTTGCAGGATTTCACCGGCGTTCCCTGCGTCGTCGATCTTGCCGCCATGCGCGATGCGATTGCCAAGCTGGGCGGTGATACCACCAAGATCAACCCGCTGGTGCCTGTGCATCTGGTGATCGATCACTCCGTGATGGTGGATGAATTCGGCCACCCCAAGGCGTTCGAACAGAATATGGAAATCGAATATCAGCGCAACAATGAGCGGTATGATTTCCTCAAATGGGGTTCCAAGAGCCTCGACAATTTCAAGGCGGTCCCTCCCGGCACCGGCATCTGCCATCAGGTCAATCTGGAAAATATTGCGCAGGCCGTGTGGACAAGCGTCGATGAAAGCGGCGCGACCGTCGCCTATCCCGATACCTGCGTGGGTACGGACAGCCATACTACGATGATCAACGGCCTGGGCGTGCTCGGCTGGGGCGTGGGCGGGATCGAGGCAGAGGCCGCGATGCTTGGCCAGCCGGTTTCGATGCTGATCCCCGAAGTCGTCGGCTTCAAGCTGACCGGGGCGATGCAGGAAGGCATTACCGCCACTGATCTGGTGCTGACGGCCACGCAGATGCTGCGCAAGCACGGCGTTGTCGGGCGATTTGTTGAATATTTCGGCCCCGGCCTCAATTCGCTGACGCTGGCAGACCGCGCGACGCTCGCCAATATGGCCCCGGAATATGGCGCGACCTGCGGCTTCTTCGGCATTGATGACAAGACGCTCGAATATATGCGCCTGACGGGCCGTGATGAAGCGCAGCTCGCGCTCGCCGAAGCCTATGCCAAGGCGCAGGGGCTGTGGATTGATCCGTCCGCGCCAGATCCCGTGTTCACCTCCATGCTGGAACTGGACATGTCCACCGTCGTGCCGTCGCTTGCCGGTCCGAAGCG
>JANOAJ010000282.1:0-12158 GCA_031411035.1 Sphingomonadales bacterium | reverse complement strand
TGATTGCGATTATGCTTGGTTCGCGCGGCATAACGCGGCACAATCAATCCGCAAACGGTTTAGGGGATAAAGCATGGCAGCCGGTGTTCTTGGATTTTTTGCGCTTCTGGCGTTCGTGTTCGTGATGATGAGCATCAAGGTTGTCCGGCAAGGCTATCAATACACGATTGAACGCTTTGGCCGCTATACCAACACAGCGCATCCCGGCATCAACATTGTGGTGCCGCTGGTGGATCGCGTCGGCCGCCGGGTGAACATGATGGAGCAGGTTCTGGATATTCCGGGGCAGGAAATCATCACCAAGGACAATGCGATGGTCGCCGTGGACGGCGTGGTATTCTTCCAGGTGCTGGACGCGGCCAAGGCGGCCTATGAAGTATCAGACCTCTACCTCGCCATCATGCAGCTGACGACCACGAACCTGCGCACCGTGATGGGATCAATGGATCTGGATGAAACACTTTCCAAGCGCGATCAGATCAACGCCCAACTGCTTTCCGTCATCGATCTGGCGACCGAAGCCTGGGGCGTAAAGGTAACCCGTGTCGAACTGAAAGACATTCGTCCGCCAGCCGATATCGTCAACGCCATGACGCGCCAGATGAAGGCCGAGCGTGAAAAGCGCGCGACCATCCTTGAATCCGAAGCGGCACGGCAGAATGAGATCAACCGGGCTGAAGGGCTGAAACAGGCGCAGATCCTGGAAGCGGAAGGCCGCAAGCAATCGGCCTTTCTGGATGCGGAAGCCCGGGAACGCTCGGCTCAGGCCGAAGCCAAGGCCACACAGATGGTGTCTGATGCCATCGCGGGCGGCAACACGCAGGCGATCAACTATTTTGTCGCGCAGAAATATGTGGAAGCCATTGGCCTGTTCGCCACTTCACCCAATGCCAAGACGATCCTGTTCCCGGTCGAAGCCACCGCGCTGATCGGCACCTTGGGCGGCATTGGCGAGCTTGCGCGGGATGCGCTGGGGCAGAAGAAGGACTAAACCATGGGCCTGTTTCATTTGCCGGTTGCCGATAACTGGGCGTGGCTGATCCTTGGCGCGCTGCTGATCACGGCGGAGATGCTGGCGCCGGGGTTTTTCCTGATGTGGATTGGCGGCGCGGCCTTGCTCGTCGGTCTGGCGACATGGATATTGCCCATCGGCGCGGAACTGCAACTGATCCTGTTCGCCGTGATCGCACCCTCTGCGGTCTATGCGGCGAAGCGCTGGTTTGTGAGCAACGCCATCGAGAGTTCCGATCCCGATCTGAACAATCGCGGCGCGCGGCTGACCGGAGAGGTGGTAACTGTGGTCGAAGCGCTGGATGGCGGGCGCGGACGCGTGAAAGTGGGGGACAGCGTCTGGACAGCCAAGGGTGACAATGCCCCGGTTGGCACGAAGCTGCGCGTCAGCGGCTGTGACGGCAGTGTGCTTCTGGTCGAGCCGGTCTAGGGTAACGCAAAGCCTTTGTTAACCAAACCGGCTTAGTCGCAAGCCATGCCTGTTTCCGGTCAGATCAAGCCGTTTTTTCCGCGTCCGATCCGCTGGCTGGCGGTTCTTGGCATGATTGCCCTGATGATGGGCGTGCTGGGCAATATCCATTCCCCCTATGCGATGGATTTCATCGGTTATTGGTCCGCTGCCAAACTGACGCTCGCCGGGAATGTGCCGGGTGCCTATGACATGGCCACCAATCACGCGATGGCCCAGAACGCGCTGAAGACGGATATTCTGATACCCTTTGGCTATCCACCCACATTCCTGCTGGTCGTGCTGCCTTTCGGCCTGGTCGATTACTGGCTGGGCGCGGCGGCGTGGATCAGCCTGACGCTCATCGCGCTGGGCCTGAGCGTGCGGCGCTTCATTCCCGAATTCACGGTGACGGTCTTTGCCTTTCCGCCTGTGCTGGTGTGCGGGATCATCGCCCAGAACGGGTTTCTGACGGCCGCGATCATGATCACCGCCCTTTCCGCGCTGGCCGCCCAGCCTTTCACGGCGGGCATGATTTTCGGCCTTCTCGCCATCAAGCCGCATCTGGGGCTGGCCTTGCCCATTGCCTTGCTCGCCGGACGGGAATGGCGGGCGATTGCCGGGGCCGCCACGTCCGTCATTCTGTTATGCGCGCTGGCCACCCTCGCCTTCGGGATGGAGGGCTGGCAGGGTTTTCTCGACAGCATGGCTTTTTTCAGCACCGCCGTGACGAAGGGCATTGCCGGCTGGCACAAAATGGCCAGCGTGTTTGCCGCCACCATGCAGCTTGGCCTGCCTGCGCCCATCGGCTGGGCCTTGCACGGCCTGTGCGCGGGCGCGGGCATTGTCGCGCTGTGGCATATCTGGAGTGCCACCCGCGATCCGCTGGCGCGCGGCGCGATCCTTGCCCCGGCAACGCTGCTGATCAGCCCCTATCTCTATGTTTATGACCAGATCCCCCTGATCGTCAGCCTGTACTGGCTGTACCGCCAAGGCGTCAGCCGGGGACTGGTACTGGCGGTGATGCTGTTACCGCTGATCAGCCTGGGGATGAACTGGCTGCCCAAGACGCAGTGGAACCCGGCCCCGCTGGTAACGCTTGTGTTGCTCGTGCTCGTCTGGCGGCAGTTCCGACTGGAAAATCCGTCGCCCCTGCGCAGGCAAGGGCCTGTTTGACACGATCGCACCAACTTCCACGCAGGCCCCTGCCTGCGCAGGGGCGACGAACTACTCCCCGATATCCGGCGCCACATAACCCCGCCGCGCTTCGACCGAGAACAGGCGCTCGCGCGAATAGAAGCGCAGCGGCCATTCCCGCCGTCCGCGATCAGACAGCAGCAGCGCATTGACGCAGTCCGCCAGCGATTCGCCTGCCGGGCGCGTGCGCAGATGATCCCGGACGGCCTTCACATAGGTCTGGGTGATGGTTTCGTGATAGCCTTCCGTGTCACTATTCACGCCGCCCACGCTTTCATTGTAGCGGGCGATGATTCCGGGAAGGTCTGTCTCTGGGGCGATGTCGGGCCGGTCGCGGCACAGCCACAGGCACGCGGCGAGATGCGCCTCATGCGTCCATTCTGTCTTTGGCAGCGTGCGCGCAAGAAGCCCCTCGCCAATGTGAAGGATGGCGGCGTCGGCGGAAAACAGCCTTGGTGCGAGGTCAGTCATATCCGGGCTTTCACTTGGGAGGCCCGGATATGTCCGGGCATGTCAGGCGGCTTTGGGAGCCGATTGGCGGACGCCTTCATCAACATGGTCCGCAAATTCCGCGAAATTGTCGATGAATTGCCCCACCAGTTTTTGCGCGGTGGCATCATAGGCGGCCTTGTCCGCCCAGGTGTCCCGCGGGTTGAGAATGCCGCTATCGACCCCTGCCGCTGAAACCGGCACATCAAAGCCGAAATTGGGATCCTTGCGGAATTCCGACTGGCTGAGGCTGCCATCGAGTGCGGCATTGAGCAGCGCGCGCGTGGCCTTGATCGGCATGCGGCTGCCGGTGCCATAGGAGCCGCCCGTCCAGCCGGTATTGACCAGCCAGCAAGTGACGCCGCCCTTGGCGATGCGTTCCTTCAGCAGATTGCCATAGACACTGGGATGGCGCGGCATGAAAGGCGCACCAAAGCAGGTGGAGAAGGTTGCTGTCGGCTCTGTCACGCCAATCTCGGTGCCGGCGACGCGCGCGGTGTAGCCCGAAAGGAAGTGATACATCGCCTGATCCGGCGTCAGGCGCGAGATCGGAGGCAGGACGCCATACGCATCCGCCGTCAGCATGATGATCGTCTTGGGCACCGGCCCCATATTTTTTTCCGAAGCGTTCGGAATGAAATCAATGGGATAGGACCCACGGCTGTTTTCAGCGAGGCTGTTGTCATCGAAATCCAGCGTGCGTGTGACCGGATCAATCACGACATTTTCCAGCACTGTGCCGAACCGCTTGGTGGTCGCGAAGATTTCCGGTTCGGCTTCGGGCGAAAGGTTGATCATCTTGGCATAGCAGCCGCCTTCAAAGTTGAAGACCGCCGTGTCCGACCAGCCATGTTCATCGTCACCAATCAGCGTGCGGCTGGCGTCTGCCGAAAGCGTGGTCTTGCCCGTGCCGGACAGACCGAAGAACACCGCCGTATCGCCCTTGGGGCCGATATTGGCGGAACAGTGCATCGGCATGATGCCTTCCACCGGCAGCTTGTAATTGAGGATGCCGAATACAGACTTCTTCATTTCCCCGGCATAAGCCGTGCCGCCGATCAGGATCAGCTTTTCGGTGAAGTTGACCGCGATCACCGTTTCGCTGCGGCTGCCATGCCGGGCGGGATCCGCGCGGAAGCTGGGCAGATCAATGATCGTGAATTCGGGCGTGAAGCCGGGCAGTTCGGCGTCGGTCGGGCGCACCAGAAGCGTGCGGATGAACAGGCTGTGCCAGGCAAATTCGGTGATCACCCGCACGTTGACGCGGTGTTCCGGCTGCGATCCGCCGAACAGATCCTGCGCGAACAGCGTTTCCTTTGCGGCGACGGCAGACAGAAAATCTTCCTTCAGCGCGGCAAAATGCGCGGGCGTCATGCCCTTGTTGGTCTTGCCCCACCAGACAGTGTTTTCCGTTTCGGCATCGCGCACGATGAACTTGTCCGTGGCAGAACGACCGGTGTGTTTGCCGGTTGCAACGACCAGCGGGCCTTCGGCTGCCAGCATGCCTTCGCCGCGCCTGAGCGATTCTTCTACCAGCGGGGCGGTAAGGAGGTTCCAGTGCACCGTCGCATTCGTATGCAGGCCCTGTTTATCAAGCGTGAAAGCTGGCGCGCGGCTGGCCACAATATCTCTCCCAAATAGAAGGTGCCGCACACTGGAAGCATGCGGGCTTGCCGATTCCGGGTGGCGCATAGCGACACACCGGTTCCCGGTCAAATGACCAATTGCGGCCTCCCGGCCCAGATTGTGCCCCAATATCGCCAAGTTGCGGCGCTTCATTCGCTCCGCTACTGCGCATGCGCGATGAACAAGGCTCTTACCCAGATGGATGCAGTAATTGCGCTCGTTGATGATGATCGCAACATCCTGACGTCGGTTTCCATCGCGCTGCAGGCGGAGGGGTTTCGCACAAGGCTTTACAATGATGGGGAAACCGCGCTTCGGGCGCTGACGGCTGAGCCCGCAGATCTGGGAATCTTCGATATCAAGATGCCCCGGATGGACGGCCATGAATTGCTGCGTCGCTTGCGCGAACAGACGGCCATGCCGGTCATTTTCCTAACGTCGAAAGATGATGAGATTGACGAGGAGCTGGGTCTTGCCCTTGGTGCGGACGATTATATCGCCAAGCCCTTTTCCCAGCGCCTTCTGATTGCCCGGATTCGCGCAATCCTGCGGCGGGTGGAACTGATCCGGCAGCCTGTGGAACCTGATGACCTTACTTCAGGTGGGGAAGTGATCTCGCGGGGGCGGCTGGAAATCGATCCCGCCCGCCACCGCGTGCTGTGGGATAACAAGCCCGTTTCGCTGACGGTGACCGAATTCATGATTCTTGAAGCGTTGGCGCATCGTCCCGGCGTGATCAAGAGCCGCAACCAACTTATGGACGCGGCCTATCAGGATGATGTCTATGTCGATGACCGGACGATCGACAGCCACATCAAGCGGCTGCGCCGGAAATTCCGGCTGGCCGATCCCGAATTTGACGGCATAAAAACCCTTTACGGCGCCGGATATCGCTTTGCCGATGAGTGACGATTCCTCCCTCGATCGCCCCTGGCAACGGCGCGGTTCGCTCGCGTGGCGCATTCTTGCGGTCAATTTCCTGGCCATTGGCCTGCTGGCGGGCAGCTTTTTCTATCTCGACGGATTCCGGGCGCGCCTCATCAATGAACGCACCACCCAGGCCGAAAGCGAAGCCCGGCTGATGGCAACCGCGCTCTCCGAAACGCCGGTTGCGGCGCGTGCGCGGCTGCTCAATGATCTGGACGGGGGAGACAAGGTCCGCTTGCGCCTGCGGCTTGTCAACAGCCACGGCGCTGTGCTGGCAGACAGTTGGAAAGGCTCGCAGGCCAGCTTTACCCTGCCCACGCCCGAAGAAGAAGGCTGGCAGCGCACTGTCGCACGCGGGCTGGATGAAGCCATCGATTTTATCGTCCGCGCCGATATTCCCCCGCCCTTCCCAGGCTTCTCGACAGCGCTTGCCAGCCGCCCCGGCAGCGTGACGATCAGCCTGGCATCAGACCGTTCCCACATCTTGTCCGCCAGCGCGCCCGTGGGCGGGCCAAGCCCGGCACTGTTGCTCACGGATCGCAACGCCCGGGACATTCGCCGGGTGGTGCGGGCCGAACGCGCCGTGCTGGGGCAGATGATCGCGCTCGCGGCAATGGCATCCATCCTGCTCTCGCTGTTCCTCGCCCGCACGATTGTCCGCCCGCTGCGCAACATTGCGGATGCCGCCGTTCGCGTTCGCACGGGCAGGGACAGGGAAGTGATCGTGCCGCGCCTGCCGGATCGCCGGGACGAAATTGGCCTGCTCGCCCGCGCCGTTTCCGATATGAGCCATGCCCTGCGCCAGCGGATCGACGCGACCGAAGCCTTTGCCGCAGACGTCGCCCATGAACTGAAGAACCCGCTCGCATCGATGGCATCCGCCGTGCAGAGCCTGCAAAGCGTGAAGCAGCCCGCGCTGCGCATCCAGCTTCAGGATATTATTGCTTCGGACGTCCGCCGTCTGGATCGCCTGATCACGGACATTTCCGATCTGTCCCGGATTGACGCACGGCTCACGCGGATGCGGTTTGAAGTGGTGGATATCGGCCGTTTGATCGCAGACCTGATCGCGGCGCGCGAAGGGCGTGATCCGGAGGCTTCGGTAAAGATTGCCTATGCCCGCGCCTATGAGGACAGCGCCACGGTGATGGGCGTGCCGGGCCAGCTGGAGCGTGTGATCGGCAATCTGCTGGACAACGCCCTGTCCTTCTCTCCCCCCGGCGGCATCGTCCGCATCGCCGCCACGCGGGACGGGGACGATGTGGTGGTGATGGTCGATGATGAAGGCCCGGGCATTCCCGAAGGCGCGCGCGAGACGATTTTCGAACGCTTTCACAGCGACCGGCCCGAAAGCGAAGCCTTTGGCCAGCACAGCGGCCTTGGCCTGTCGATCGCCCGGACCATCATCAACGGGCATGGCGGCGCCATACGAGCTGCCCCGCCGACCGAGGGCGTGGCCGGTGCCCGCTTGATCGTAAGGCTGCCTGCTGCCAAACACTCCGCACGATGAGCAGTCTCACAACCGAAACGCTGCACGCATCAACCGTCTCGATAGATGGCCAAGGCGTTCTGATCACAGGACTTTCCGGCAGCGGCAAATCCGATCTGGCCCTGCGTTTGATTGATCGGGGGGCGGTTCTCGTCAGCGACGACTATACGATCCTGACCCGATCCGGCGACGATCTGCTGGCCTCCGCGCCCTCGACGATCCGGGGCCGGATGGAAGTGCGCGGCGTGGGCCTGATTGCCATGCCCTGCGCAGACCATATCCCGGCACGGCTGATCGTCTCGCTTGACGAGCCCGTCACACGATTACCCGATGGGCGCGAAACGCGCGTCATCCTGGGTGTGGCCCTGCCCGTCGCCCCGTTCGCGGCATTTGAAGCCTCGACCCCGATCAAGGTTGAACTGGCCGTGAAGGGACTGGCCCTCTGATGCCGCAACAGCCCCGTCCCAACCGCATCCTGCTTGTCACCGGCATGTCCGGTGCCGGCAAATCAACGGCGCTCAAGACACTCGAGGATAGCGGCTGGGAAGTGGTGGATAATCTGCCCTTTGCCCTGCTGGACCGGTTGCTGGCCACGCGTGCTCCCGAAGGCGTGGAAGGCGCGCGCCCGCTGGCGCTGGGCATTGACAGCCGGACACGGGGGTTCGACGCCAACGCCATTGTGGAACGCATCAAATCCATGCGTGACGGACATGGCGAAAAGATTGCAACGCTGTTTCTCGATTGCGCCGGGGCCGAACTGGAACGCCGCTATTCCGAAACCCGCAGGCGCCATCCGCTGGCGCCGGACCGCCCGGCAGCAGACGGAATCGCGCGGGAACGCGAACTGATCGCCCCGTTGCGGCGCTGGGCGGATCATGTGATCGATACGACCGCAAGCAACAGTAATGATCTGCGGCTTGACCTGCGCACGCGCTTTGCCACGCAGACGGGCGGTGACCCGACTCTGGCAGTGATGTCTTTCGGCTTTGCCCGGGGGCTGCCGCGCAACGCCGATCTGGTCTTTGACATGCGCTTCCTGCGCAATCCGCATTGGGATGGCGATCTTCGCCCGATGACGGGGATGGACGAGGCTGTCGGCGCCTTCATACGCAAAGACCCGGCCTATGCCGAATCGGTCAGCCGAATCGAGGATCTGCTGCTGCTGCTGCTGCCCCGCTACAAGGCTGAAGGCAAAGCCTATGTATCGATCGCATTTGGCTGCACCGGCGGGCGGCACCGGTCTGTCCATGTGGCGGAACGCGTAGCGGCACGGTTGCGCGCGGCGGGCTTTTCCCCCACAGTGGCACATCGGGATTTGGCGAGCGTCGCAGATGACGCTATTGAGGGGCAAACGGGGCAATCCCGATAGTGGCAGGCGGAGTCGTAATGATCGGTTTGGTGTTGGTGACGCATGGCCGTCTTGCGGTGGAATTTGTCACAGCGATGGAGCATGTGGTCGGCCCGCAGGGTGCCGTGGAAACGATCTGCATCGGCCCCGAGGACGATATGGAAGGGCGGCGCAAGGATATCGCCCAGGCCATTGCCAAGGTGGATACCGGGCGCGGTGTTATAATCCTGACTGACCTTTTTGGTGGAACCCCTTCAAATCTGGCGATTTCTCTGATGGAAACTGGACGCATCGAAGTGATTGCCGGCGTGAACCTGCCCATGCTGATCCGTCTGGAACGGGCGCGGCGGACAATGAATGTGGTCGATGCCGTTGCCGCCGCGCGCGAGGCGGGGCGCAAATATATATCCGTCGCTTCCGAAGTGCTGGGCGAGGCCGCAGCGTGAGTCTGGTATCGCGGCACGTTCTCATCACCAACAAGCGCGGCCTTCATGCGCGGGCCAGTGCCAAGTTCGTGACCCTGGCAAGCGGTCTTGATACAACTGTCAACGTCGAAAAGGACGGATCAAGCGTGGTCGGCACTTCCATCATGGGGCTGATGATGCTGGGCGCGGCGATGGGCGATTCGGTGACGATCAGTGCGAGCGGCGCTGGTGCGGAAGCGGCCGTGACGGCACTTGCGGAGCTGGTCGAGGCCAAGTTCGGCGAGGAATAAGGGGTTGCCCCGCGAAATCCTCTGTCATTCCGGCGAAAGCCGGAATCCCTGTTTCCTTCTTGAGACCCCGGAGCCGAAAGCAAAAGCTGAGATTCCGGCCTTCGCCGGCATGACCGGCGGGAAAACCTGATGCCCCGCGAAATCACTGGTTTTTCCAACCCGTTGGTCAAGCGGGTGCGCTCGCTTCGCGACAAGAAGCACCGCCGGGCCGAAGGCAAGTTTCTCGCCGAAGGGCTGCGCATCCTGACCGAAGCCCTGGATGCGGGCCGCGTGCCGGAATTGCTGTGGCACGCACCCGATAGCGGCGCGCATCCTTTGGTGCGGCGGCTGGCAGCGGCCACGGAAGCCGCTGGCGGCGAAGTGCTGGTGACCAGCGCGGACATCCTTTCCAAACTGTCCGGCCAGGATAATCCCGGTGCTGTGATCGGCGTATTTCCGGAGACGCTGACTCCGCTGGGCGCTGTGGATCGCGACAAGGCCGATATCTGGATTGTGGCGGAACGGCTGCGCGACCCAGGCAATCTCGGCACGATCCTGCGCACAGGCGATGCGGTGGGCGCGGGCGGGCTGATCCTGATTGACGATTGCACCGACCCTTTTTCCGTAGAGGCCGTGCGCGCCAGCATGGGCGCGCTGTTCACCCAGACCATCACCACCGCCCGTTGGGAGGATTTCCTTCCCTGGCTGCGCAGCGGGTCGGGGCAGTTGGTGGGCACCAGCCTCAACACCGACACCGATTATCAGGCCACGCGTTACGCAGCGCCGACCTTCCTGCTGATCGGCAATGAATCGCAGGGTTTGCCGCCAGAGTATGAGGCAGAATGCGATCTGCTGGTGAAGATGCCGATGCGCGGCAAGGCAGACAGCCTGAACGCGGCAATGGCGTGCGCGGTGATGGCCTATGAGGTGCTCAACCAGCGGCGTTAGGTTCCCCTCCCTGAAAGGGAGGGGTTAGGGGTGGGTCGCGCGACGCGCGCGTTCAGCCAAACCGCGAATTGCGCTCGCGTCCGGCTCGTGATGGAATGGCGTCGGGTTGGTAACCAAGTCTCGCCGTGAGCGTTTCGACGATGAGCATCACCACTCCGTCAACATTGGACAAAACATCTCCGTTCCAAACCCGCAGAACCTGCCAGCCTGCCAATTCGAGAATGCGGGTTCGCGCGGCATCCTCTTCAATCCTTTCGCCGTGCTGGCCGCCATCAACTTCAACAATCAGCTTGGCTTGCCTACAAGCGAGATCCGCGAAAAACGCGCCGATGGGCAATTGCCTGGTGAACCGCGGACGAATTCTGGAAAGCCCGTGCCAGAGCTTGTATTCGGCCTCCGTCGGAGCATTGCGCATCCGACGTGCGTTCGACGTTTTCCAAGGCTCGACGCGATGCATTATTGGGAAACGGAGAGATCGCCTTCGGCGACACCCACCCCTAGCCCCTCCCTTCCAGGGAGGGAAACCATATCGTTCGCAACCAGCTTCACCAGCGGCCGCGTGACCTGATCGACCATAGCCAGTGGTTCGATTTCCTTGCTGCCCGTATCAATGCTCAGATCCTCAAAGCGCTTGGCTTGCGACATGACCTGCGATTCGAGACTGCCGACCATCGCATTATACGCCGAAACCGCTGTATCCAGATTGCGCCCGACACGCCCGACATGGCCGCCCATTGTTGCCAGCCGCGCATAGAGTTCCTTGCCCAGTTCCGCAATTTCGCGGGCCTGCCCCGCCAGCTTCTCCTGCCGCCAGACGGCAGAGACAGTGCGGGCAATCGCAATCAGGTTGGTCGGCGTGGCCAGCAGGACGCGCTTTTCAAAGGCGAAATCCCATAGTTCGTGATCATGCTCCAGCGCGGCGGAGAGGAAATGTTCCCCCGGCACGAACATCACCACATAGTCCGGCGCATCCTCAAACTGGCTCCAATAGGCCTTGTTGCCCAGCGAATTGACATGCGCTTTCATCGCTGCGGCATGAGACGCCAGATGCAATTGACGTTCGCCTTCATCCACGGCACCGAATGCATCCTGATAGGCGTTGAGCGAGACTTTGGCATCAATCACCAGCGATTGTCCGCCCGGAACCCGCACGATCACATCGGGGCGCATCCGCCCCTCACTGCCTTCGATGCTGACTTCGGTCTGGAAATCGGCATGTTCGGACAAACCACAGGATTCGAGCACGTTGCGCAATTGTTGCTCACCCCAGCGGCCGCGCGCTTTGGGGGCATTGCGCAGCGCATTGACCAGCTTGGCCGCTTCGCTCGACACGCGTTCCGTGCCGCTGCGCATCGCCTCGATCTGGCCGGTGAGCAGCCCGAAGGCATCGCGCCGTTCGGCCTCGACCTTGCGGACGCCCTCTTCATAGCGTTCCAGCCGTTCGTGTACGGGCTGGAGCAGCGCCTTGATGCCCTGTCCGGTCGATGCTTCCGCTTGCTTGAACCGTTCATCCGCCCGCTCCAGAAACTGGCGCTGCGCTGATTCGAGCAATTTCCCGCCGACTTCGCTGAATTGCGCCGTCAGCGCGTCCTTCGCCTCCCGCAATTCCGCCAGCCGTTCCTCAAAGCCGGTTTCCCGCGCCGCCAGTTCAGCATTCAGGCTGGCATGGGCAAGTTTTGCCGCATCGCGTTCCCGCACGGCCATTTCCAGATCCGTAACCGCGCGCTTGAAACCTTCCCGATGGAGATCGCGCTCCGCCTGCAAAGCGCTTGCGCCCCGCCCGCCCAGCAACCAGCCCAGAAGCGCACCAACAATGAGCGCGACCAGCGCCGCGAGAAATATGTTCAGCATATCAGGAACATAGGCCGAACGAACGGGCTAGAAAAGCGAAATGTTGAATCGTCACCCCTGCGAAGGCAGGGGCCTCCCTGGAAGTGGGCGCCAAAACATCGAACAGGCCCCTGCCTTCGCAGGGGCGACG
>JANOAJ010000281.1:0-3893 GCA_031411035.1 Sphingomonadales bacterium | reverse complement strand
GCTTTCTACAGGATGAACAGGGCATACAGCGCAAATTCATCTTGCCAAGAGTTGGTAATTTATGCCAATAATCGGGAATGGATAGACCCAGTCAGCAATTCATTGGCCAGTCGGGCGCATTTCTCGACTCTGTGGAACGCGCAAGCCGCGCTGCCGCGCTCAACCGGCCGGTTCTGGTGATCGGCGAACGGGGGACAGGCAAGGAGCTTGTTGCCGAACGCCTGCACCGGCTTTCGCAGCGCTGGGATGGGCCGCTCATCACGATGAACTGCGCCGCGCTGACCGAAACGCTGATCGAAGCGGAACTGTTCGGCCATGAGGCCGGGGCCTTTACCGGTGCCACCAAAGCGCGGGAAGGGCGGTTCGAGGAAGCGGACGGGGGAACGCTGTTTCTTGATGAGCTGGCGACGCTTTCCGCAGGCGCACAGGAGCGGCTGCTGCGCGCGGTGGAATATGGCGAAGTTACCCGGATCGGATCGAACCGCGCGATCCGGGTGGATGTGCGGATCGTGGCGGCGACCAATGTTCATCTTCCGGCGTATGTGGAGCAGGGCAAGTTCCGGGCAGATTTGCTGGATCGGCTGGCGTTCGAAGTGGTGACGCTTCCGCCTCTGCGCGCGCGGGAGGGAGACGTGCCGGTCCTCGCCGATCATTTCGGGCGGCGGATGGCCTCTGAACTGGAATGGGCGCAGTGGCCCGGATTTTCGAAGGATGCGGCAGAGGCGTTGCGGACGCATGACTGGCCTGGCAACGTCCGCGAACTGCGCAACGTGGTGGAACGGGCTGTGTATCGCTGGGATGATCCGGACCGTGCCATTGACGATATCCAGTTTGATCCCTTTGCTTCACCCTGGATGCCGGAGAGCGGTTCTCCTGCTGCCCCGGCAAATGCCGAGGCCGTTCATCCAGAGGCACCGAAAGCCACATCCGGCCCCCGCCCACACGCGGGCGACGAGGCAGTGGTTGGCGATTTCCGCAAGTCGGTCGAAGCGCATGAGCGCAGCTTGCTGGAAACGGCACTCACGCGCCACCGCCACAATCAGCGTGCCACGGCCAAGGCGCTCAACCTCAGCTATGACCAGTTGCGCCACTGCCTGCGCAAGCATGATATGCTGGGGTAGGGTGTCAGGCTCTCACTAAGCCGGAATCACCTTGATCGGATAATCGCCGAGGATTTTGTCCGTCGTCACGAGCGCCGCGCCTTCCGCCGATGCCTGGGCGACGAGCATGTGATCAAACGGATCACCGTGATGCCGGGGCAGCGCTGCCAGGGCGACCAGATGGTCATGCTCGATGGTGATTTTGCCAAAGCCAGCGGAAAGCGCTGCCGGTCCCAGCTTGCGCCAGTCAAGCTGCATCTTGCCGACGCGAATCTTGATCAGCACTTCCCAGATCGACACTGTACTGAACAACACTTCGTTGTTGCGATCCGTGATCATGCTTCGGATTCGGGGTTTCAAACGCGGATTTTCACCGACTGACCAAAGCAGAATATGGGTATCGAGCAGCAGCTTCACGATTTGGGATAGTCCGGATCGTCATATGGCCAGGCATCAAAGGAGGCGAGTTCTTCCTCAGACCATTCTTCCCAATCATCCGCGTACCAGATTTCGCCCTTCATCTGCCCCAGAACGCGTGGCGGCAATTTGGGGGCGGGGGCTGGTTCGGCCGCAAAACTCGTCGGCATTTCACGCACTCCTGCAGGGGCTGACCCTGCGGCGAGCCCGTTCAGATATTCCTTCACCAAGGCAGAAAGCGATGTGCCCAGTTCCGCCGCGCGAATGCGGGCAAGGCGGTGGACGTCATCGTCAAGCGCGATCGTGACATTCTTCATGAATACCACAGTATCACAGTATCACAGTTTTGCAAGCCTCAGGCCTTGGGTGCGTCTTCCATGCTCAGCCCATGACGCATCAGCATCGGCACGTTGGCCGCACCGAATGCCATCGACAGCAGGGTCAGGCCCCAGACCTTTACTGTCAGCCAAGTGTCGAAACTGACGGTCGCCCGCAGCGCTTCGTTGAACAGGGCCATCGCCACAAAGAACAGGGCCCAGTTGCGCGAAAGGATCATCCATCCGCGATCGGTGACGCCTTCAATGGCGTGTTCCAGCACATATTTTATCATCGGCTTGCCCCGGATGAGGCCAATGAAAAGGATCGTCGCCAGCAGGCCATAGATGATCGTGGGCTTCAACTGGATGAAACGCTCATCATGCAGCCAGATTGTCAGCCCCCCGAAGCCGACGACCAGAAATGCCGACAGCCAGGTCATCGGCGCGACACGTCCGATTTTCCAGAGCGAAATGATAACCGCGGCAATGATGGCTGCCATGAAAATGGCCGTGCCGGCGAAAACGCCGACAAATTTGAAGCCAAGAAAAAAGACAATCAGGGGGCCATAATCCAGCGCCGCCGGAAGCCATTTGGGATAGGATTTCTTTGCCTGAGTTTCGGTCACGCGCCAGCCCCTGCGATCACACGCGCCATTTCACCAGCGTCGAACGGCCTCAGATCATCCAGCGTTTCGCCAACGCCCACCGCGTGAATGGGAAGCCCGAATTTCTCTGCCGCCGCCACCAGCACGCCGCCGCGTGCGGTGCCATCCAGCTTGGTCATCACCAATCCTGTCACGCCTGCCACTTCCTTGAAAATTTCGATCTGGCTCAAGGCGTTCTGTCCGGTGGTCGCGTCAAGCACCAACACGACATTATGGGGCGAAGCCGGGTTGATCCGCCCAAGCACGCGCTTGATCTTGGACAGTTCGTCCATCAGCTCGCGCTTGTTCTGAAGGCGGCCCGCCGTATCGACGATCAGAACGTCAATGCCCTTGGCCGTCGCCTGCTTGACCGCATCAAACACGATGCCCGCCGCGTCTCCGCCTTCCGGGCCGCTGATGATCGGAATGCCAAGCCGGTCCGCCCACACTTTCAGCTGGCCAATCGCGGCGGCGCGGAACGTATCGCCCGCTGCCAGCATCACACCATAATCCTGCTCGATAAACAGATGCGCCAGCTTGGCGATGGTCGTGGTCTTGCCGGATCCGTTGACGCCGATGACAAGGATCACCTGAGGACGGGGAAAGGCGTCAATCTCGATCGCACTGGCGACGGGGGCAAGAACGCGGGCGATTTCTTCCGCAACAACTTCGCGCACACCCGCTTCATCTATGCCCCGATCATAGCGGCTGTCAGCCAGCCGTTCGCGCACGGCTGCTGCCGTCGCGGGACCGAGATCGGAGACGATCAGGGCCTCTTCAATCTCGTCGAGTGTTTCGGCATCAAGCTTTGACTTGGTGACAAGGCCGGTCAGATTCTCGGTCAGGCGCTCGGAGGTGCGTTTGAACCCGCCAACCAGACGCTTGTGCCACGGTGTGTCGTTCATGCGGGAATGCCAGTCAGGGTCTGACCATTACTGGCCGTTATGATGATATCGATCATTGTGCCGCGCATATTGCTGGCGGGCAGCGGGCTTTCAAGCCTCACGTGCGCAAAATTCGGCGCGTGGCCCGTCTGGCAATCCAGTTCAACCAGCGTGCGCTGGGTCGTGCCGACAAGCGAAGCCAGCCAACGGGCCTTGCGCTGCGCGGCGGCAGTGCGCAGTCGTTCGGCCCTGGTCTTCACGGCAGCGCGGTCCACTTGCGGCATCAGCGCGGCAGGCGTGCCGGGGCGCGGGGAGTAAGGAAAGATGTGGCCAAACGCGATATCGCAATCATCAAGCAAGGCCAGGCTGTTCGCAAACATCGCTTCGGTTTCCGTCGGAAAGCCAGCGATAATGTCTGCGCCGATGGCCAGTTCCGGGCGGCGGTCCTTCAATCGCCGAACAAGTGAAACCGCCTGCGCACGCGAATGGCGGCGCTTCATGCGCTTCAGGATCATGTCATCGCCGGACTGG
>JANOAJ010000280.1:0-38793 GCA_031411035.1 Sphingomonadales bacterium | reverse complement strand
GGGGCAATGTCCACGCCGCCTCTGCTGTCAGTGATGCAATTGACACGCCCCACCCCAACCCCTCCCCTGAAGGGGAGGGGCTTACGTTGAGGGAGACCGCGCTTACGGCAATTGAGAATACCCGCTGGGTTCCCGAAAAAGGCCAGAACCGGATCACCGCAATGGTCGAAGGCCGTCCGGATTGGGTGCTCAGCCGCCAGCGGGCATGGGGCGTGCCGATCACCTTGTTTGTGGATCGCAAGACCGGGCAGTATCTCTGCGACGCGCACGTCAACGCGCGGATCATCGCGGCTGTGCGCGAAGGCGGGGTGGATGCCTGGTGTGATGAACGGGCGCAGGAATATCTCGGCGCAGACTATGCTGCCGCCGATTATGAGCGCGTGGCGGATATTCTCGACGTCTGGTTTGATAGCGGCTGCACGCATGCCTTTGTGCTGGAAAGCGGCAAATGGCCTGATCTCGTTCGTGAGGGCCCGGCGGATCTGTATCTGGAAGGCAGTGACCAGCATCGCGGCTGGTTCCAGTCGAGCTTGCTCGAAAGCTGCGGCACGCGGGGCCGCGCGCCGTACCAGGCAGTGCTGACCCACGGCTTTACGATGGACCAGAAGGGCATGAAAATGTCCAAGTCGCTGGGCAACACGATCAACCCGCTGGATCTGATGCGCGATTATGGCGCGGATATCTTGCGGCTCTGGGCGCTCTCGGTCGATTTCACCGAGGATCACCGCATCGGCAAGGAAATCCTTACCGGGGTTTCAGACCAGTATCGCAAACTGCGCAACACGTTCCGCTATCTGCTCGGCGCGCTGGAGGGGTTCACCGAGGCGGAGCGGGTCGATCTGGGGACTGTCCCTTCAGGGACTGTCCCCGAAAGTGGTGCCGGGGGGACAGTCCCTGAAGGGACAGTCCCCGAGCTTGAACGCTATGTCCTGCATCTGCTCAGCGGTTTGGACGCGAAGCTGCGGCAGGCGGTCGCGGATTTTGATTTCAACACCTATGTCCGGCTGCTCTCCGATTTCGCCAATAATGATCTGAGCGCCTTCTTCTTCGATATCAGGAAGGACTCGCTTTATTGCGACGCGGTGACCAGTCCCAAGCGGCGAGCCTATCGCACGGTGCTGGACACGCTGTTCCACGCTCTGGTGCGCTATGCCGCACCAGTGCTGGTGTTTACGGCAGAAGAGGTGTGGCAGACCCGGTTCCCGGAGGATGGGAGTTCAGTGCATTTCAGTGAATGGCCTGAAGTTGATGCTTCCCTGTTCCGAAACGACCAATTGGCCATAAAGTGGAACGTCCTGCGCGATTTGCGGCGGACAGTGACGGAGGCGATCGAGCCATTGCGCAGGGAGAAGGTCGTCGGCTCATCACTTGAGGCAGAGGTTTCACTCGTCGTATCCGCCGGCAACAGGCTGGAACCCGTTGTGACCTCCGGCGTGGATCTGGCCGAACTCTTCATATCCGGAAGCGTGGTTTGCGATATCGGGCTGATGGATACCGGCGTCGAGATGCAGTCTCTGGACATCACCAAAACCACCCACCACAAATGCGGACGTTGCTGGCGGCATCTGCCCGAAGTGGCGGAGGATGGTGCGCTGTGTGATCGGTGTGAGGATGTGGTGAATGGATAAGGCCATGCTCTCCATTCTCTGCGAACTCTGCGCCTTTGCGCGAAAAGAAGCAGATCTGGATTCGCGCAGAGGCGCAGAGGGCGCAGAGAGAATATTCCATGAGGATTTCGTGAATGGCTGAGATATTGCGCTTTTCTCTTCCTGCCTTTCTCTCCTTCCTGCCTTCGTGTGAACCCTTTCCTTCTTTCTCACAGGAAGACAGGAAGGAAGGAAAAGGGCAGGAAATCAGCGGGGGGATGTTCTTATGACGCCCCGGAATCGCGGTCTCGCGCTGGCTGCGGCCATTTTCGTGGTTGATCAGATTGCCAAGTGGCTCGTGCTAGGGCCGCTCGGGCTTTCGGAGCAGGGGCAGCAGATTACGCTGTTGCCGATCTTCAACCTCACGCTTGTCCATAATTATGGCGTGTCGCTTGGCATGTTTACGGCCGAAAGCAACACGATGCGTTGGGCGCTGGTGGCGCTCACCGGCGGGATCAGCCTGTTTGTGGCGCGCTGGTTGTGGAAGGAAAGCAACCGCTATGATGTGCTGGCGCTGGGCTCCATATTGGGCGGGGCGCTGGGCAATGTGCTGGATCGGGTGCGGCTGGGGCATGTGACTGACTTCCTTGATCTGCATTTTGGGGAGTTTCGTCCCTTTTTGGTCTTCAATGTTGCCGATGCGGCGATTACGGTGGGTGTATTGATTTTGCTTGCGCGGGCGCTGTTTACAAAGGATGGCGCGGGCGAAAGCGTTGTGGAGAAACAAGATGCGTAAGGTGATTCTGGCAGGCGCGCTGCTGACATTGGTGGCGGGTTGCGCATCGGGCGGCGGCGTTTTCGGGCGCAAGGGGCCAAACGAGTTCGCGGTTTCGCGCGCGGCACCGCTGGTGGTTCCCCCTGATTTCGCGCTGACGCCCCCGGCTCCTGGTGCGCCGCGTCCTCAGGAAGCGGACAGTTCCACCCAGGCCCTGCAGGCAATGTTTGGCGGGGCGGCCCCGCGCAGTGATGCGGAACGCGCGGCGCTTGGCGCTGCCGGCGCGAACCGCGCGGCCATCGGCATCCGCTCCGATGCGGGCGATCCCGGCACCAATGTGGTGGATAAGGGCGCCGTCACGCGCGATGTGATCGCCGCGCCTGAAGGCGATGGCCAGAATGCGAAGACGTCCACCCCGCAATAAGGGGCGACAGGCACAAAAAAGGGGACGTCCGCGCGGACGTCCCCTTTTTTGTGCCTGTGAAGCGGAGGCACCCGAAGGTGCCCCCGGTTCAGATCAGAACGAAACGCCCAGCGTGGCAACAACGCCGGCCTTGCCGATGTCCTTGCCGGTAAGGCTGGTCGCATAGCCCTTGGGCAGGCTGGTATCGACATAGCTGACGCCGAAGGTCAGCGCCTTCCAGGTGTAGCTCACGCCCGCGCCCCAATCGGTGTAGTGCTTGCCGGTCGACAGGAAGCTGCGCGTGAAGTTGTGGCCCAGATGGCCCGAAAGGGAGAAGCCCGTATCGGGGATGGCGGCGCTCAGATCCAGCGCCCCGTAAAGATTGTCATCCTTGGTGTGGTTGAAAGCCAGCGCCTTCACCTTGGGGGCATAGTTCAGCGTGCCCTTGGCGGTCACCGGGCCGAACGTGTGCGACAGGGCGAAATAGGGCTCAAGGAAGTCAGAGTTGTAGTTGGCAATGAACTTCGACGAACCGGGATAGTAGTAATAAAGCGCGCCGACATCGACGGTAGTGCCGCCAAAGGTCTTTTTGTAGCCAAGGATCAGATCGATTTCCTGGTCACTGCCAGCGGCGATATAATCGTCAATCGAGCTGCCCCAGACCGTGGCATACACGCCCGATTCGTGGCTGATCGTGAAGGAACCCTGCACCGCGAAATCCTTGTCAGTCTGCGAAAGGCCGCGGAAGCGGTAATCGCTGACAAGAGTGGCAGTGCCGTTGATGGTGACGGCGGGCGTTTCAGCGGCATCTTCTGCAAAAGCAGGCGTGGCAGCCGAAAGAGCGATGGCGAGGCCCAGCAATGGGCCGAAGGACGTGCGCATGGTATTTCCCCTTTGGGTGGTTTCCAGACGTCCCAACCTGCGTTGCGGGTTTTGGCCTCTCTCCGGCTGAACCGGGGGACCGCATTCCAGCGACAGCGCTGGATTGCATAACAATGTTGCATTGCACAACCCAAAAACGACAGAATGACTGTCTTGTCGGTTGGATGTTGTTTTTCGGCAACAGTGTCGGCGTGGGGACGTCCGCCAATCCTGAGTAGGGGCTTCGACCGCGCGCAATCGCTACTCAGTATGAGCGGAAGTGGCCAAAGCCGCGCGAAACCGTGCCAGCCCGGCATCAAGATCCGCCATCAGATCGTCAACGTCTTCCAGTCCGATGCTCAGCCGCACGACCGGCCCTTCGGACTGCCACACCGTCGCGCTGCGGTGCTTTTGCGGATCGACTGGCAGGGCAAGGCTTTCATAGCCGCCCCAGCTATACCCGATGCCGAAATGTGCCAGACCGTCGATCAGCGCCGCCCGTTCCGCTTCGCCACCGCCCTTCAGCACGAAGCTGAACAGTCCGGATGCGCCGCGGAAATCGCGGGCCCATAGCGCATGGCCGGGGCATTGGGGCAGCGCGGGGTGCAGCACCCGCGCCACTTCGGGGCGCTCGCCAAGCCATTGCGCGATCCGCAATGCCGATTCCTGATGCCGCTGCATCCGCACATCCAGCGTGCGCAGGCCGCGCGCGGCTAGCCAGGCGTCGTCCGGGCTGAGGCACTGGCCGAGTTGCTGCGAAGTGCGCCGCAGCGCGGGCCAGTGCGCCGCGTTCGCGGTGACGGAGCCCGCCATCACATCGCCATGCCCGACAATATATTTGGTGCAGGCGAGGATGGAGAGATCCACCCCCAGGGAGACAACCGGGAACAGCAGGGGCGTAGCCCAGGTATTGTCGATCAGCGTCACAATGCCCCGCGCTTTCGCCACGGCGACGATGGCGGGCACATCCTGCACTTCAAAGGTCAGGCTGCCGGGGCTTTCCATGAAAATCGCGCGGGTGCGTTCGTTCACCAGTGCCTCGATCCCGGCACCGGCCTGCGGATCATAATAGCGCGTAGTGATGCCCATCCGCGCGAGCAGCCCGTCGCAGAAGCTCCGCGTCGGATCATAGGCGCTGTCCGCCATCAGCAGTTCGTCGCCGGGGCTCAGGACAGAGAGCAGAGCGGTGGTGACAGCGGCCACGCCCGAGGGATACAGCATGGTTCCTTCCGCGCCCGGTTCCATCGCGCTCAGGGCTTCGGCGAGCGACCACTGCGTTGGCGTGCCGCGCCTGCCGTAGAACAGCTTGCCATCGGTATTGGTCGTCGTGCCGCGCCGGAGATCGCCAACATTGTCATAGAGGATTGTCGATGCGCGCCAGACGGGCGTGTTGACGATGCTGCCCTTGCCATCCCCAAGGCCCGTCCATTCCGTGCGGCGACCGCCTTCGACTACGCCAGTCGCGGGCTTTACGGGTTTGTCGCTCACGCGGCAGCCCCGACGGCCTTGGGCGTATCCGCCTGTGAGCCCCATTCCGTCCAACTGCCATCATAGACCGCCGCTGACGTGCCAAGCAGATGCGCGCCAAAAGCAAGAACGGATGCCGTGATGCCTGATCCGCACGTCATCGCCATTGGCTGATCCGGATTGACGCCCGCGTCCGTGAATGCGGCGCGCAGTGCATCGCCCCGTTTCCATGTGCCATCGGTATTGAACAGGCGATCATAAGGCAGGTTGAGGCTGCCGGGGATATGGCCGGGGGTGACGCCGGGGCGCGGTTCCGCCTCGCGGCCCTCGAAGCGCCCCTGCCCGCGCGCATCGACAATCTGTTCGGCTCTGCTGTCCAGATTGGCCTTCATCTGATCCAGCGTGCGGACGGCCTTGTCATCGCGCCATACCGTGAAGTGCCTGTGACGCAGCGTAACCTTGCCGTCTTCGACCGGGCGGCCTTCGGCCTTCCATTTGGCCAGCCCACCATCAAGAATGGAGACGCCGTGCGCGCCATAGACTTGCGCCAGCATCCACCATGCGCGCGCTGCCGTCTTGTGGGGCGCGTTATCGTAAAGGATAATCCGGCTGCCATCGCCAAGGCCGAGCGATTGCATCCGGCTGGCAAATTTCTCCGGCTTTGGCAGCGTCATCGGATAGGGGGCCGTGGTATCGGCAAGCCCGGCCAGATCCATGAACACAGCGCCGGGAATATGGGCGGCTTCATATTCGGCGACCGCATCCCGGCCGGTATCCGCCATCAGATATGTTGCGTCCACCACACGCAAGTCCGGCGCGCGCAATTCGCCTTGCAGCCATTCTGTTGTAACCAGCGCGTCCATCAAACCGTGTCTCCTGAGGGGAAGGTTCGGCTTAGCGATGCCGGCTTCCCCCGTCGAGATGACAAAGATCAGCGGCTGCGGATAAAGGCCCGGATATCGCGGGACAGCTTGGCCCGGTCCTCATCGCGGACATACATCATGTGGCCGGCGTCATAATAATGGAACTGCACGCGATCCGCCGGAATGCCCATCCGCCCCAGCGAATATTCAGCCCCGAAAAAGGGGGTGGCAAAATCATACCAGCCCTGCGCCACGAACACCCGCGCGCCGCTATTCTCTCGCAAGGTGCGTCCGATATAGGGAGCAACGTTCATGTAGAAATCGCTGTCTCCCGAGTCACGCCCGCCCAGTTTCCAATCCCAGTCGCTGACGCCGCCGATGGTCACATATTGCCGGTCAGGCTTGAACCCCAGATCGCTGCGGGCATAAGCGTTGAAAGCAGCGGTGTAGCCGCCATCAATGCCATAGAATGACGGATCATTGTCCGGCCCCTCGCCCGCATTGTCGAGATCGATGCCGGTATAGCGGCTGTCGAGGCGTCCGACCGTCTTGCCCGTATCCCGCAGCAATTCCTTGTAAAAGCGGTTCGGGGATACGCGCAGATCAGCGCGGTCAAGATAGGTTTCGGAAAGGCCGGTCAGCGCGGCCATTTTTGCCCGCACCCGTGCGCGTTCTTCGGCAGGCAGGTGGTTGCCCTTGATCAGCGCAGACAGATATTCGCCCGTGGCAAAGGCGCGTGCTTCTGATGCGGTCTGCGCCACATCGGCGGGCCGATTGGGCAGGCGGTTATGATACCAGGCTGTTGTCGCCATTGTCGGCAGATTGATGACATAGGACATTTCATTGCCCGGCACTTCAGCCTGCGCACCAAAATCCAGAACGGTGGAGATCAGGATGATGCCGTTCAGGGATACGTCATTATACCCACCCTCAAGCTCGTTCGCGACGGCTGCGGAGCGGGTGGTGCCATAGCTTTCACCGCCCAGGAACTTGGGCGCGTTCCAGCGGCCATTTTCGTTGAGCCAGATACGGATGAATTCCGCCACCGATTTGGCATCCTTGGTGACGCCCCAATAGTCCTTGGCTTCGGTCTTGCCGAGCGCGTGACTGAACCCGGTGCCCACCGGATCAATGAAGACAATGTCCGTCACATCCAGCAGCGAATCAGGGTTGGCGACGATGGGGTAAGGCGGCGCCCCATCATCCTTCGCGTCGGACGGGATCGCCACCCGCTTCGGACCGAACGCCCCCATATGGAGCCAGAGCGAACCGGAACCAGGCCCGCCATTGAACAGGAAGGTAACGGGGCGATTGGGATCGACGCCATCCTTTACGTAGGACGTGGAATAGATGCTGGCTTTCGGCGTGCCATCCTCCGCCTTGAGATAGGTTTCCCGCGCGGTCGCGGTGTAGGCCACGGTGACGCCGCCAAAGGTGCCGCTATGTCTGGTGACAGACACCATCGGATCGGGCGTATCGGCTGTCTTGGTGGGCGCTTCCTTGTCAGCCGGTTTGTCGGCAGCCTGTGAAGGGCCGGACAGGATGAGCGCCAGCGCGGCGAGCGGCAAAAGGCGAATGGGCGCGAAAGAGCGCATTGGAATCTCCCTGAATTCGTTTCGCTCAGCATGGCATGCCCGTTGCCGGGATGGAAGCCAGTCCCGTAATCGCGTAAGGGCGCTGCCATGACTCTTACCCATCTCGGCCAGGCCAGCGCGCTTCCTGCTTCCCCCGAAGCGGCGATTCTCGATTATCCCGCCAATCCGCGCCCCGGCGCGCGCTATCTGGTGCGCTTTGCCGCGCCGGAGTTCACGTCGCTCTGCCCGGTGACCGGACAGCCCGATTTTGCGCATCTGGTGATTGATTATGTGCCGGGCGAAACCATTGTCGAATCCAAATCGTTGAAGCTGTTTCTTGGCGCGTTCCGCAATCACGCGGCATTTCACGAGGATTGCACGGTGGGCATTGGCCAGCGCCTGTTTGCGGAAATGCAGCCCGTGTGGCTGCGCATTGGCGGATACTGGTATCCGCGCGGCGGCATTCCGATTGATGTGTTCTGGCAATCCGGTCCGCCACCTGCAGACGTATGGATCCCGGATCAGGGCGTGGCGGGCTATCGCGGCCGGGGCTAGGCGGTTCTGGCGGATATATTTGCGTCGCCATCTCGCAATTTTAACCTGCTGACATTATTGTCAGCATCATGAGCAGCGCGAGTCCCCATTTTTATCCCATCGGCATTGTGCCTGCGGACATCGACTTTATGGGCCATGTCAACAATGCGCGCTATCTGAACTGGGTGCAGGATGCGGTGCTGGCGCACTGGAACAGCCTGGCGCCGCCTGACGCGGTGGCGAAATATCTGTGGGTCGCGTTGAAGCACGAGATAACCTACCGCAAGCCGGCCTTTCTGAATGACGAAGTGATTGCCACGGTCGTTCTGGAAAAGGTGCAGGGCGCGCGTTCCTTCTATGACACGCTCATCAAGCGCGGCGAAGAGGTTCTGGCCGAAGTCAAATCAAGCTGGTGCTGCATTGACGCGGAAACCCTCCGCCCCGCCCGGATTGCTGCCGAAATCGCCGAACGCTTCTTCCCGAAAGCGGATTAGGCGGGTGCCACAGCCTTTTTCGTGCTGCGATATAGCAGGAAAATGGCCGCGCTGAACAAGGCCAGTCCCAGAAATATGCCGAATGTCTCGAACTGCTCGCCGACCACCGCCAGAGGCGCGTCGCTGCCAGTCGCCGCTACGATCCCGGCAAAGCCGACGCCGAACAGGCTTTCGCCCACGATCAGCCCGGTCGCGGCGAGCACACCCATGCGGCTGGCGAATTCGGGGTTCGGTGTTGTCCTGGCGAAGCGTTCAAACCAGTGGCCAATCACGGCCCCCACCGGGATCAGCAGCGTCAGTGCCATCGGCAGGTAGATGCCCATGCCCACGCACAATGGCGGCAGGCGCATCTTGCCTGCTCTGGCCAGACCCTCATCCAAAAGGATCGCGCCAACGCCCAGCAGCGCGCCATAGCCGATCAGCGTCCAATCCAGATCGCCGCCCAGCACGCCTTTTGCCAGCGCGGAAATAAGCGCGGCTTGCGGTGCCGCCAGTGCGTTCTCGCCCGCTCCGGGTGCGCCCGCAAAACCAAACGCGGTGTTGAGCAGATCAAGCACGGGCGGAATGATCAGCGATCCGAAAATGACGCCATAGATCAGCGCCAATTGCTGTCGCCACGGGGTCGCGCCGACAAGCTGGCCGGTCTTGAGATCCTGCAGATTGTCATTGGCGATCGTGGCGATGGAAAAGACAATGCCGGTGGTGAACAGGGCGTAGGCAATCAGCGCCTGCGATTGTTCGGGCGTGCCGCCCCGGCCATAGACCAGCACCAGCAGCAGCGCGGCCCCCAGCACGGCGAGAATGCCGACGCCCGAAACCGGGCTGTTCGAAGCGCCAATCAGCCCGGCCATATAGCCGCAGACCGAAGCAATCACGGCGCCGATCACGACGACATAGACAAGCGTGCCCAGGATCACGGGGGCAATCCCGTCTGCAATTGCGGTGCCGGACGCGAACACCCAGAGCAGCCCCGCAATCGGCAGCAGCATCGCGATAATCGTGCCGCCGACGATGCCAATGGGCAGATCGCGCTCGGTCAGAGGCAGCGTCTCGCCCGTCGCCCGGGCTTTGGCGGCGGCAATGGCAGCGCTTATGCCTTTGGTGATCGGGCCCAGAATGCGGAACAGGCTCCACAGCGCTGCCACGCCAATCGTGCCAGCGCCGATAAAGCGCACTTCGTTGCGGAAGGTGGTGTTGACCAGCTCGCCAATATCTCCGCTTGCGCCGTGCACCGCAGTCAGGATCGGCACCAGCCCGGCCCAGGCAATCAGCATCCCGATAAGCATCGCCACGCCCACTGACAGCCCGACCAGGTGGCCGACGCCGATCAGCGCCATCGACAGGCTGGTCGATACGCCGCTTGCGCCCGCACCGACGCGGAACGTGGTTGCCACTTCGGCAGCGGCGAGCTTCATTGCGGAGAGCAAGGCGAAACCCGCCGATGTGGCCGAACCGACAATGATCGCGCGCAGGCCCTTGGCATTCTCTTCTGCGCCTTCGGCTGATCCGAAACCGACCCGCAACACTTCGGCGGCGGCCACGCCTTCAGGATAGGGCAAGTCGGATCCCGTCACCAGCGCGCGGCGCAGCGGCACGGAGAACATAACCCCCAATATCCCGCCAATCGCGCAGACCGCCACAGTGATCCAGTAAGGAAAGCCTTGCCACCAGCCGATCATAACCAGCCCGGGCAGCACAAAGATGATCGCTGCCAGCGTCCCCGCCGCAGAGGCGATGGTCTGGACGATGTTGTTCTCCAGGATATTGCTGTTCCCGATGATCCGCAGCAGCGCCATCGAGATGACCGCTGCCGGGATCGAAGTGGCAAAGGTCAGCCCCACTTTCAGCCCGAGATAGACATTGGCCGCCGTGAACAGCAGCGTGATCAGCCCGCCCAGCAAGACGGAACGGACAGTCAATTCGCGCATGGGTGATCCTTTGGCTGGTTCAGGCGACAGTGAACCGGATCGGCAGCCGCTTCAACCCGCCAACAAAGGTGGATTCCACACGCGCCGGTTCGCCCGCCAGTTCCAGCGTTTTCAGGCGGGGCAGCAACTCTTCCATCAGGATGCGCATTTCCATGCGCGCCAGATGCTGGCCAAGGCAGACATGGCCACCAAAACCGAAGGCAATCTGGTTGTTGGGGCTGCGATCCGGATTGAAGGTGAAGGGATCATCGAACACCGCCTCGTCTCGATTGCCGCTGGCGTAGCAGAGCATCAGCCAGTCGCCCTTGCGGATCTTCTGCCCGCCCAGTTCGGTATCCTCCGTGGCCGTGCGCAGGAAATGCTGAACCGGCGTAGTCCAGCGTATTGCTTCCTCGATCAGCCCGGCGCTGTCTGCCGTGCCGTCGCGGTAACGGGCAAACAAAGCGGGGTTCTTCGCCAGTTCCATGATCGCGCCACAGGTGGAGGCTGAGGTTGTGTCATGTCCCGCCGTCGCTACGATCATGTAATAGCCATTGGCTTCACGGTCAGGGATCGGCGCGCCATTGACCTGGCCGGTGGCAATCACGGTTGCCAGATCATCGCGCGGATTGGCGCGGCGGTCTGCAGTGATGCCACTGAAATAATTTTCGAAATCGGCGATCACGAATTGCAGCATCTGGATCGCTTGTTCGGGGCTGGTGATGGCCTCGCGCGCGCGGTTGATTTCCGGATCGGTCGGGCCGAACAATTGTTGCGTCAGCATCAGCATCCGAGGTTCGTCTTCTGCCGGAACCCCCAAAATGCTCATCACAACGTGGAGCGGATAAAAAGCGGCCACATCCTTGGCAAAATCGCATTCGCCGCCCGAAGCGAGCATCTTGTCCACCGTATCCCGCGCGATCTGGCGAATATCCGCTTCAATCTTCTTGATGTTTTTCGGCATGAACCATTGCTGTGTCAGCAGCCGGTATTTCATGTGATCCGGCGCATCCATCTGGACAAGGGAGCGAATAAGATGGCCGTCTCCGTTGGGCGTAATGGGCCGCACCAGCGCTTCGCCCTCCCTGTCGATCAGCGTTGGCGAACGCACCGCGCTTGCAAACCGGGCATTGTTGCGGCTGATTTCCATAATGTCAGCGTGGCGGGTTACGGCCCAGAAGGGATCATACCGGTCATTCTCCGCCACCGCCAAAGGCATGTTGGCGCGCGCCCAGGTGAATTTTTCGTGCAGACCCTCCCATTCGCCATACGCTTTGGGATCAACAAGGGCTGCGGCAATATCCTGGGGAAGGGTCGGCACAGGTCACGCTCCTATCTTTGACACGAATTCCTCGAACTTGCCGTTCGGGCCGGTCTGCAATCTGCCTTGGTGGTAACTGAAATCAATGGCAAATTGAAACTTGAGAATGGTGTGCAGATGCGCACGCAGGGCGTCTTCCTCGCTGCGGGTCAGCGGCCGTTCGGTGACGAGGCGCAGCTCGATCCGCTCCAGGCTGTGCTGCACCATCTGATATTGCAGGATCGGGGCGATTTCGCGGTATCTTTTGTATCCCGTCAGCGGCCAGTGGCGCGTGCCATCGGGCTTCCGAATCATGTTACGTTCGCGGCCCATGATCCGTTTCAGCGTTCCAAGGCCTCGTCCGCACGAACAGGGTGGGGCTGCCTCCGCCCAGTCGCCAATCACATAGCGGAACAGCGGCGTGGCGTGGTTGCGCAGATCGGTGACCAGCACTCGGCCTATCTCGCCAGGCGCGCAGGCGTTGCCCGCATCATCCACCACTTCCACAACCAGCATCTCGTCCATCGTGTGATAGAGGCCGCTTTCGGGACACTGGACGGCGATATACCCCGCTTCCTCACTCGAATAGGCATCAAACAGATCAACGCCCCAATAGTCCCGCGCACGATCGCGGGTGGTGTCATACAGCGTTTCCCCCAGCGTCCAGATGCTGCGGATGCCCGGCAGGTGCTGGTTGCGCGCCTCCAGCGCGGTGGTCAGGGCTTCCAGATTGGAAGGATAGACAATCAGGCAATCGGGCGCGAACTCGGTCAGCATGTCAATCTGGCGATCCACGTCGGTGGAAATTTCGATGGCAATCATCGGGCCGGTGCGGTTGAACTGGGCCATCGGCGCGCCCCAATCCGGGTAAAGGCCATCGCGTGCCATCAGCGCGCGGATTGCTGCGAGCCGCCCGGAGAAATCCGGATTGCCCCAGCGGTAATAGCGCATCGTGACAGCCAGCCAGTCAAGCTTGGACAGTGCGGTTTTCCACACAACCACCGGCTCGCCCGTGGAGCCGGAGGTGCTGATCTTGCCTGTGGGGCCATGCCCCTCAGGCAGCGTCAGCGAGGGTTCGGCAGAAAATTCGGCCTGAGCTTCGCGCCGGGTGAGGAGCGGCAGGCGCTGCAACCCGCCCGGCGCGCCCAGATCAGCCGGTGACAGGCCCGCTGTCTCCAGTCGCGCGCGGAACCAGGGGGATTGAGCAGCGAAATGGGCCGCGATGGTGGATAATTGAGCGCATTGGCCCGCTATCACCGCTTCGCGCGGCAACCATTGCGTTGCCTCAAGCTGGTGGATCAACGCGGCGAGGGAGGCGCTCTTGTGACTATGCACCGGCGGCCAGGCGACGGAGGGAATATCCCCGCGCTGGAGGATCAGCGGATCACGCGCTGTTGTCACAGGTCGATCACCAGCATCGGGCAGCGTTCGGCCAGTTCATAATCCCCGGACTCCACCAGATAGGCGCCGGGAAAACAGGCCAGCAATTGCGCGCGCGTGGGAAAGCTCTTGTGGAGCGGAGAAACGGCATAATCGTCAATCTCTGCCACGATTTCGGACGTCCAGCCGGTGGCACGGCACAGCGCCTCGCGATCCGGGAAGCAGGATTGGAATACTTCCCACACGCGGCGCATCGCAACGTCCACGCCGTCTGCCACGGCCATGGCCAGCCGCCATTTGAAAGCGTGGAAGCCAATGGGCGTGCCAGCCAGCACTTGCCCCGCGAGATCCGCCAGCGCCTCGGGGGTGTCGGGTGCCGTGAAGCAGCGCATCACGATCCGCCCGCCAGGGCGCACCGCTTCCGCCAGCCGTGCGGCCAATGCGCAATAATCATCCGGCCAGCGCAGCATGTTGACGGCCCCGTCTGCCACTGCGGCCACGAAGCTGCCGGGCGCAAAGGGCATATCGGCCCAATCGCCTTGCACGGCACGGTGCCCCGGTGCATTGCCGGGCCAGACTTGGGCGATCATCGCCGCGCTCCAGTCAATTGCCGTGACGGGCGCGGAAAGGGTGGCCAGTTCCGGCGTCACGCCCAGCAACAGGCGCCGACCCGGATGCGCGGCCAGCAGGGTTTCGAATGCCGCGATCACTTGCGCGTGCGGCCGCAGGGGCGCACGCGAACGGGACCAGCGTTTGTGCAGGTCGCTCCAGCCGCGTTGGATCAAGTCTGCACCCTTTCCCGATAGACACGGGATTGCTAGTCAATGCGAAGAGGTCAGGCAATCGGCTTGTCCGCAATTCCCGGAGCCGTGCGTGCAGGATAGCAGATTACTGGCCCTTATCGACCATTGCTGGCCCTGGTGGAGCGCGGAATTCGGGATTGGCTTTCAGACATTCCGGGCCAGCAATATCTATCGCGATACCGGCTGGCTTTCTGCGCAGGCGTGGAAGGAATGGCACGGATCGGGCGTATATGGCCCGGCGGGCACCGATCTGGGGACGATAGCGGAAGGTATGTCGCAAAATGCCGCCGAGGAACTGGCGCATTATCATGCGCTGATCGCGCTTGGCGCGCTGATGGAATCCCCGCTGCCAGATTATCGACCCGGCCTGGCGGCAGCGGCGCTGACGGATTTCCGGAACGGCCTGTGGGAAGATCCGCTGCTCCGGCACGGCGTGCGGATGTCTGAAGGTGGCGGACTGGGGCTGCTGCACGGGGCCGTGGCGGGTCTTGGCACTATGGTGGACGCCCGGCCTCAGGATCGCCCGGTCCGGGATTGCTTTGAAAGCATCATTGCGGACGAAGTGGGCCATCTTGGCGGCGCGATCAGCGCATTTCTTGCCTGCGATTGCAACGCAGCAGAGGAAGCCGCCATTCTTGAAGCGCTGGGCGCGTGTCTTGCGCTCAAGGTGGCTGAACGGCAGGAACAGTTTGGTCCGCAACTGGCGGAAACCGGGACGTCCGAGACCGCGCAATATCCCGCTGCTGTGGCGGAGTACCGCGCCCGGATAACGGCCTTGCTTGCCGGTCTGCCCTGAGGCTCACCGCCCCCGGAACAGCCCGCCAAGCAGCCCGCGCAGCAACTGCTTGCCGACCGAATTGGCAACCTGACGGCCCACCGAAGATGCCACGGATCGCGCTGCAGATTGTATCATCTTGTCTGCCATGCTGGGCTTGGCGGCTTCACGGGCGGCGACCGCGGCGGCACGTTCCTGTTCCTTGGCGACGCGCGCGGCTTCTTTGGCAGCGACAGCATCCGCACGGGCCTGTTCCTTGGCAGCCACGGCAGCCTGTTTGGTGGCAGCTTCCTGCGCGTCTTCGGCAGCGGCGGCAGCACTGGCTTCGGCACCCTTGGCCTGCAGGATTTCCTCAGCCGATTCACGGTCAATCAGCGTGTCATATTTGGTGCCGATCGCATCAGTCTGGATCATCACGCCGCGTTCCTGCGGGGTGGCCGGGCCCACGCGCGACGAGGGGGCCTTGATCAGCGTCCGTTCCACTGGCGATGGTGCCCCGTCTGCCTGGAGCAGGGATACCAGTGCCTCACCCACTTTGAGTTCGGTAATCGCGGTCGCCACATCGACGCCCGGATTGGCGCGGAAGGTTTCGGCGGCGGACTTTACTGCCGCCTGATCACGCGGGGTGAAGGCACGGAGCGCGTGCTGGACGCGGTTGGAAAGCTGGGCCGCAACTGTATCGGGAATATCGATGGGATTCTGTGTGATGAAATAGACGCCCACGCCTTTGGAACGGATCAGGCGGACAACCTGTTCGATCTTTTCCAGCAGCGCTTTCGGCGCGTCGTTGAACAGCAGATGCGCTTCATCGAAGAAGAAGCAGAGCTTGGGTTTTTCCGGATCGCCGATTTCGGGCAGCGTTTCGAACAGTTCGGACAGCAGCCACAGCAGGAAGGTGGAATAGAGCTTGGGCGATGCCATCAGCTTGTCGGCGGCCAGAATGTTGACGATGCCGCGCCCGCTGTCATCGCAGGTGATGAAATCATCCAGGTCAAGCGCCGGTTCGCCGAAGAAATGATCGCCGCCCTGGCTGCGGAGCTGGAGCAGGGAACGCTGGATCGTGCCGACGCTCTGCTTGGAGATATTGCCATATTGCAGGGTCAGTTCGTCCGCCCGCTCGCCGCAATTGACCAGCATGGCCTGCAGATCGTCAAGATCAAGCAGCAGCAGCCCGTCCTTGTCGGCCACATGGAAGGCAATGGTCAGCACGCCTTCCTGTACGTCGTTCAGATCCATCAGGCGCGAGAGCAGCAGCGGCCCCATTTCCGAAACCGTGGTGCGGATCGGGTGGCCCTGTTCCCCGAACAGATCCCAGAACTGCACCGGGCAATCCTTGTAGGCCCAGTCGCTCTGGCCGATTTCGGCAGCCCGTGCGGCAAAGATCTCGTGGGTCTTGCTGGTCGCGGAGCCCGCCATGCAGAGGCCGGAAAGATCACCCTTTACGTCCGCCACGAAGCAGGGAACGCCGATCGCGGAAAAGCCTTCGACAATGCCTTGCAGCGTCACGGTCTTGCCAGTGCCAGTCGCGCCCGCGATCAGGCCGTGCCGGTTGGCGCGCTTGAGGTTCAGAATCTGCGGCGTGCCACCGCCTTGTCCGATGAAAATACCGTCTGCCATGATTTTCCCCTCGTTACGCCGCGTGCTGATGTATCAACCCCGCCTTGCGGGCGAAAGCCGAAATCTCGCTTGTCGTGATATGACGCGGGCAGTAACCGGCGGGGTGACTGTCCCTTGCGGGACAGTCACCATCGCACTGATTTGGCGACAGTCCTCAAGGGAAAGTCACCGGTCGCATTATCCCTGCTTCAGCTTGACTGCCAGATAGCGGGCCGGGCCATTGCCGCGCTGGACAAACAGCAGCACGTTGGAGCGCCCTGCCGTCTTGGCGGCAGTGGCGGCTGCGGAAATGTCTGATGCCGTTGCTGCGGGCTTGTAGTTGACCGAAATAATCACATCGCCGCGCTGCAAGCCCTTGGCTGCGGCATCAGACGAAGGATCAACCGCGCCGATCACGAGCCCTTTCAGCGCGCCTGCCAGGCCAAGCTGGCGCGAAATTTCCGGCGTCAGTGGCTGGACGGCCAGACCCAGAGATTCGCGTGTGGCAGCAGCGCTGGACTTTTCATCGTCCGGCGCAAGGCCGCCATTGTCCTTGCCGCCGCCCAGGCTGGCGAGCTTTTCTTCAGAAGGCCGCTCACCCAGAGTGGCGGTAACCATCTGGCGTTTGCCATCGCGAACAATTTCAATCGGCACCCGTGATCCGACCGGAAGCCCGGCGACGATGAAGGACAAAGTCTGATCCGGGTTTACTTCCCGGTTGTTGACCTTGGTGATGATGTCACCCTGCCGGATGCCCGCCTTGGCTGCCCCTTCGTTCGGTTCGACGCGTGAGACGAGTTCGCCATGATCCTTGGGCAGGCCAAGCGCATCGGCAGCCCCTTCATCAAGCGGCTGGATACCCACACCCAGATAGCCGCGCTTGATTGCCGATCCGCCCTTCAGCGTCTGGACAATCGGCCAGGCTTGCTCGGCCGGAATGGCAAAGCCAATGCCGACATTGCCGCCCGTGGGTGAAAAGATCAGCGTGTTGATACCGATCACATTGCCGTTCATGTCGAACATCGGGCCGCCGGAGTTGCCCTGATTGATCGACGCGTCGGTCTGGATATAGCGGTCATAGGCACCACCTTGCCCGGTTACGCGGTGAAGCGCGGATACGATGCCGGCTGTCACCGTGCCACCAAGGCCGAACGGATTGCCAATGGCGACAACCCAGTCTCCCACGCGGGTCTTGGTGGAATCGCCGAATTTCACATAGGGCAGGCCCGTGGCACTGATCTTCAGTACGGCCAAGTCGGATGCCGGATCACGACCCACCAGCGTTGCCACATATTCCTTGCGATCCGGCATGATGACCTTGATCGATTGCACCACCGCATTGTTGTTCGCGCCCGGAGGGCCGCCGGAAATCACATGATTGTTGGTGACGATATAGCCATCTGGCGAAATGATGAAGCCGGAACCAAGCGACTGCGCTTCCCGGGTGACCGGGCGACCGCCTCCCGGCGCACCCTGATCCCCGAACAGATCGCCAAAGGGTGTGCCAGCGAACGGATTGCTGTTCTGCTGTACCTCAACCCGCTGCGTGGTCGAGATGTTCACGACCGCCGGCTGGAGCCGTTCGGTCAGATCAGCAAAGCTCATCGGGGCGCCCGGACGAGGGGCCATCCCGGCGACGATGGCACCGGGTTCATTCTGCGCGTTCTGCGCGCTGCCAGGTGTCTGCAGCGCAAGCGTGGCAGCCGTGCCTCCCAGAAGAAGGGCTGCGGTAATTCCATAAGCGTAACGCACGTTGGGTAACCTCCGGATGGTTCGGGTTGAATCTGACCCTGTCTCGTTCATCATGCTGAAATCTATCGGCTTAACAGGAATTGAACGCCCTACTTTCCACCCCGGAATTCGCGCAGATAATCATTCGTGGGCGAAAGGATGATGCTGGTTGATCCCTTGGGGGATACGCCATTGGCACCGATAAAGGTCAGCTTGTAGGATTGCATGGCGCGGTAGAAATCATAGAAATCCGGATCCTTGTTGAACGCCTCCGCGTAGATTTTCGAGGCTTCGGCATCCGCTTCCGCGCGAATGATCTGCGCCTGCCGGAAACCGTCCGCCTCAATCGTCAATGCTTCCTGCTGGCGGGCACTCTTCATCCGTTCAAACGCGCTTTCCAGCGGCGTCCCGCTTGGCAGATCGGCCCGCTTGATGCGGACGTCCACAATGCGCGCGCCATATTGGCGCGCCACCCGGTCCAGACCGACCTTGATGTTGGTCATGATCTGATCCCGCTCCGGCGTCAGCAGGGCGACAAAGGGGCGCTTGCCAAGCTCTGTCCGCAAAGCCGATCCCAGAATCGGGCGCAGCGCATTCGCCAGATTGTCGGAAGAGCGCACGGAACTGTACATCTGGAGCGGATCGACCACCCGGAAGCGTGCATAGGCATCCACATTCAGACGGTACTGATCGGTGGAAAGCACTTCCTGCGGATCCATATCGATGTCGAGGATGGTCTTGTCGATCCAGATGATGTTCTCGATGATCGGGATATGCGCCACCAGCCCGGCACCGGTTTCACCGGGATGTTCGCCGGGGTGATAGGCGTTGATGATCCTGTCCGGCTTGCCCAGCCGCAGCACCACGCCCTGACGGGTCTCGGGCACGGCGGACAGGCTGGTGACAAGTGCTACCAGCACAGCAACGCCGGTGACCATCAGGCCGACAGGGTTGGCCAGAAGCCGCTCGGAAAAAGACGGGTTTTCGTAACTCATTGTCCGCCCTCCACGCTCACTTTGGGCCGGGCAGCGGCCAGAGGCAGATAGGGTGCCACGGCATTGGGTTCCACAACCACCTTGTCGGTGTTCGCCAGCACAGCCTCCATCGTGTCATAATACATGCGCCGCCGGGTGACGCCCGGGGCCAGCTTATACTGCTCGTACACCTTGTCGAACGCTTCAGCCTCGCCGCGTGCCTTGGCCAGCACCTGCTGCTTGTAGGTGTTGGCGTTGTTGATATTGCCCTGCATCTGCTGCTGCTTGACGGTTACCTGATTGAAGGCTTCCACCACTTCTTCGGGCGGGCGCACATGGCGGATGGAAACGCCGCGGATGGTGATCCCGGCGCGATAGGCATTCAGCAATTCCTGCATCCGTCTGGCAACATCGGCTTCAATGCGCCCGCGCCCGCGCCCGAACGCGTCCTGCAGACTGATCTGGCCGATCACTTCGCGCATCGCACTTTCGGCGGCCTCGCGCAGGGTTTCGTCGGGCTTTGCGAGTTCAAACAGATAATCTTCCGGGTCGCTCTTGTCCCAGCGCACCGAATAGGAAAGGTTGATGATGTTCTGGTCACCGGTCAGCACCAGATTCACGGCTTCGCCTTCAGGAATGCTGGTGGTGTTGATCGCGCGCACATCAACAAGCTGAACCTTGTCGATCGGTGCGGGAAGGGTGAGCCCGATACCCGGCTGCAGACGCCCGACATATTTGCCGAAGCGCGTGATCACGCCTTCCTGCTGCGGCTCTACCCGGTGAAAGCTGGTGAAGCCCACCCAGAGAAGCGCCGCAATGGCAAGGCCGAGCCGGATCAACCGGCCATTATTGCCTCCCTGCGGCAACCCGCCGCCGAAACGGCCTTTCAACTGGCTGGCCAGTTCATCAAGGGCAGAATTGCCACGCGGCTTGCGGGGCTTGCCGCCGCCGGGGGGCTGGCTCCACGGGTTGCGCGGGCCATTGCCGCCAGGGCCGCCATCTCCGCCGGAACCGTCGCCGCCGCCCGAACCGCCTCCGCCCTTGCGTCCCCAGGGGCCGCCTTCGTTCAACATGGCGCCCGCGCGCGCTCTCCAGCCGGATTTTTCGTTCATGCTGATCATTATAGGGAGGCCGCTGCCCGAAAAACAGTGGCGGTGCGCAATTCTCCGGCTATTGCCGTAGCATGTCTGAAATCGCTGCCCTTACCGCTGCTCTCGAAGCTGTTCAGGATCCTTTGGGAAAGGGGGGGCTGATCACGGCCAAACGCGCCAGCGGCGCGCGGTTCAGTGAAGGCCGCGCCAGCCTGATCCTTGATGTGACCGGGCTCAACGGCACCCAGCGGCAGGCGCTTGACGGGGCGGTTCATGCCGCGCTTGAGGCCGTGCCGGGCGTCACCGACATCCGCATTGCCATGACATCCGAAAAAGTGGGTCGCCGTCTGATCGCGGTGGGCAGCGGCAAGGGCGGGGTGGGCAAATCCACCTTGTCCGCCAATCTTGCCGTCGCGCTCGCGCGGATGGGCCGCAAGGTCGGGCTGATTGACGCGGATATTTACGGCCCCTCCCAACCCCGCCTGATGGACACCGAAGGCAGGCGCCCCACGGCGAAGGATCAGCAGCTTTCGCCCATCCTGTCCCGCTTTGGCGTGCCGATGCTCTCGATGGGGCATCTTGTGGCACCAGGGCAGGCAGTCGCCTGGCGCGGACCGATGGCGGGCAACGCGCTGGGCCAGCTGATCGATGCGGATTGGGGCGTGTGTGATCTGATCATCGTCGATCTTCCGCCGGGGACAGGCGATGTCCAGTTGTCCATGATCCAGAAGCACAAACCGGCAGGCGCGATTATTGTCTCCACCCCGCAGGATCTGGCCCTGATCGATGCGGCGCGGGCCATTGACCTGTTCAACCAGTCCACTGTGCCGATCATTGGCCTTGTTGAAAATATGGCGGGCTATGTCTGCCCCAAATGTGGCGATGTCAGCGATCCCTTCGGTAATGGCGGGGCAGAAGCGGCGGCAAAGGAAATGGGCCACGCCTTTCTGGGCCGGGTGCCGCTTGACATTGCGATCCGCAAAGCTTCCGATGCGGGGGAACCGCCTGCCGCCGGGAACGAAAGCGGCGCTACGGCGTTCAGGGAGATTGCGGGTCGGCTGGCGACCTGGCTCGACAATCAGGGAGGCTGAATTCATGCGGTACGCCGCGATTTTGCTAATGGTGGCGGCCCCGTCAGTGCAGGCCGCAACGCCGGGCGAAAAAACCATGCCGACGGGCGAGAAAGTGGGCGAGACAATCACCCAGCCGCTTGCCGATGTGAACCTGAAGCGCCGTGAGATTCCGCCCGAACTGCTCGCGATCCGCGATGATCCCTATTCGCTGGACGGGGTGCGCGCTTGCAAGCAACTGATTGCCGAAGTCGAGAAGCTGGATTCGGTGCTGGGTGCGGATTTCGACCAGATTGCCTTTGAGAACAAGGGCGCCAAACGCCGCGATACCGCGCTTTCGCTGGCAGGCGGAGTGATGACCAGCTTCATTCCGTTTCGCGGCCTGATCCGCGAGGTATCGGGCGCCAACAAGGCGGATGCGGATTACCGCGCGGCCATCTATGCAGGTGCGGTCCGGCGCGGGTTTCTGAAAGGCTTTGGCCAGCATCGCCGCTGCAAGGCACCCGGCCGCCCGCTCAATGCGCGCGAACAGACGGGGCAGGCGGATGCGCTGGCCCAGGAAGCCGGGGAGAAGAAATAATGCCGCTCACTGCTGACGCGGACATCCGCGCGCTGCTCACCGAAACGCGCACCATCGCGCTGGTGGGCGCGTCCCCCAAGCCGGAACGAGACAGCCACCGCGTCATGGCCTTCCTGCAAGGGCAGGGTTACCGCGTGATCCCGGTCAATCCCGGCCTTGCAGGCCAGACCCTGCTGGGCGAAGCGGTGCATGGAACCCTTGCCGATATTGGCGGGGAGATCGATCTGGTCGATATCTTCCGCAACAGCGACGCCGCCGGGCCGGTGGTGGATGAAGCGATTGCCGTCGGCGCGAAAGCCGTGTGGATGCAACTGGGCGTGATCAACCCCGAAGCCGCCGCGCGGGCGGAGGCAGCGGGACTGAAAGTGGTAATGGATCACTGTCCGAAGATCGAGATTCCGCGGCTGGGGTTGCTAAAGACGGGGTAGCTTCTCAAGCCCGCGCCTCCTCCACAACCCCCACGCTGTTCACCCGCAGCGCCTTCAACACCGCGTCCACAATGCCCGCTGCATCAAGCCCGGCATCGGCGTATTGCTTCTCCGGCTTGTCATGCTCCTGGAACACATCGGGCAGGCGCAGCGTCCGCAGTTTCAGGCCGCCGTCGATGAGTCCTTCGTCGCTTGCCATCGTCAGCACATGCGCGCCGAGGCCCCCGACGCTGGCTTCCTCAACCGTCACCGCAACTTCGTGGGAGGTGAGAAGTTTGCGGATCAGGGCCACGTCCAGCGGCTTGGCAAAACGCAGGTCGGCGACGGTGGTCGAAAGCCCCTTGGCGTCCAGCGCGTCTGCGGCTTTCAGGGCTTCCTCAAGCCGCGTGCCGAGAGAGAGGATCGCCACCTTCTTGCCCTGGCGGACGATCCGGCCTTTGCCGATTTCCAGCAGTTCGGGCGTTTCGGGCAATGCCACACCGGTGCCGTTCCCGCGCGGATAGCGCACCGCGATCGGGCCGCTATCGTGGCAAGCGCTGGTATAGGTCATATGCACCAGTTCGGCCTCGTCGCTCGGTGCCATCACCACGAAATTGGGCAGAGTGCAGAGATAGGTCAGGTCAAACGAACCGGCATGGGTGCTGCCGTCCGCCCCGACCAGCCCGGCCCGGTCAATCGCAAAGCGGACAGGCAGGTTCTGGATTGCCACATCATGCACCACCTGATCATAGGCGCGCTGGAGGAAGGTGGAATAGATCGCGCAGAACGGCCGCATCCCTTGCGCCGCAAGCCCTGCTGCAAAGGTTACGGCATGCTGTTCGGCAATGCCCACATCGAAGGCACGCGCAGGGTGTGCGGCGGCGAACTTGTCCACGCCGGTGCCGCTGGGCATCGCGGCCGTTATCGCCACGATCCGGTCATCGGTATCGGCCAGCTTGGCAAGGGTTTCGCCAAAGACATTCTGGTAGGATGGCGGGCCGCCGCCCGGCCCCTTGTCCTGCTTGCCCGTGATCACATCGAACTTCACGACGCCGTGATATTTGTCCGCTGCGGCTTCGGCGGGCGCATAGCCGTGCCCTTTTTTGGTGACGACGTGGATCAGGCACGGCCCTTCGGCGGCGTCACGGACATTTTCCAGCACGGGGATCAGGTGATCGAGATTGTGTCCGTCAATCGGGCCGACATAATAGAAGCCCAGTTCCTCAAACAGCGTGCCGCCCATGGCCATGCCGCGCGCGAATTCGTCAGTTTTCTTGGCGGCAAGATGGAGCGGTTCGGGCAGCTTGCGCGACAGACGCCGTGCGAGATCGCGCAGTTCAAGGAAGGGGCGCGAAGACACGATCCGCGCCAGATAGGCCGAAAGACCGCCCACCGGCGGCGCGATTGACATGTCATTGTCATTGAGGATTACGATCAGGCGGTTGCCCGCCTGCGCGGCGTTGTTCATCGCTTCATAGGCCATGCCGGCAGACATGGACCCGTCACCGATCACCGCAATCCCGCGGCCCGGCTTGCCAGAAAGCTTGTTGGCCACCGCAAAACCCAAAGCCGCGCTGATCGATGTGGAGGAATGCGCCGCACCAAACGGATCATAGTCGCTTTCCGTCCGCTTGGTGAAGCCGGATAGCCCGCCGCCGGTGCGCAGGGTGCGGATGCGATCCCGCCTGCCGGTGATGATCTTGTGCGGATAGCATTGATGGCCGACATCCCACACCAGCCGGTCTTCAGGCGTGTTGAAGACATAATGGATGGCGGTCGTCAGTTCGACCACGCCCAGCCCCGCGCCCAGATGCCCGCCCGTCACCGAAACCGCGCTGATGGTTTCCGCGCGCAACTCATCGGCAAACTGGCGCAACTGTTCGGGAGGCAATCGCCGCAGGTCGGCGGGAAAGGTCACCGTGTCGAGCAACGGTGTTGCGGGCTTGTCTGACATGGAATGCGTCTAGGCGCTTGTGCGGCTAACCGCAATTCCCGCACGTTCCGCGGACTTCGATCACCGGGCGCACGGGGGTAAACCCGGCGCGCAGGGCGGCCGCGCGGACACCATCTGACAAATGATCATCATCGATATGGGTGGTTTGCCCGCACGTGTCACACACCAGAAAGATGCAGTCATGCGCGCAATCGGGATGGGCGTTGGCGATATAGGCGTTGGCGCTTTCGACGCGGGTCGCGATGTTCGCGCCCACGAACACATCCAGGATGCGGTACACGCTGTTGGCCGCCACGCGCTTGCCGCGCACCTTGGAAACAGCGTCCGCAATGTCATAGGCAGAGGCCGGTTTCTCAAAGCCTTTGAGCGTTTCATACACATCGGCGCGCATTGCCGTCCATTGTTCGCCCGAACGCATCAATGCCATGCGTGCAGCTTGTGTCAGCGATTCGCCCTCGTGGAGCATGTGTTGATGATTGGCCATGCAAAGGAAATTAGGCGCTCGAACGCCCGGGTGCAAGGATTACCCGATGGCCCGGCGGTTCAGATCATGCCCCAGCGCCACAATCATCACACCGATGATCGAATAGAGAATTTCGCCACTGCCTTCATGGGGCAGGGTCATCGCCCCGGCCATCACGCCCAGGCCCAGCGAACCGACCCAGACGGGCATCGCATAGCCATGTTCCATCACCCCGCGCCCCAGCGCCAGCGCGCCAAGGCCCATCGCCAGCGTAAGGCCGATTTCGTGAAAGAGCGGGTTCAGCAACAGGCTGCCTGCCGAAGCCAGCAGCGTCAGCACCACGGCGCTCAGAATGCAATGCGCAAGGCACAGGCCGGACAGGCCGATAGCCAGCCGGTCAAGGCTCCATTGCTTGGTGGCAATTCCGAACACGCGTGATTCCTTCTTGGTGATGGTATAATGGCACCTTTGGGGGCAAGTTACAACATCACATTGAAAAATTGGTGTGCGTCGGCGTGAAGCTGAATGATCAGTTGCGGTCGGTCATTCCGGCGAACGCCGGAATCACACTTCCCTTTTCCGCTATCCGCCACAACTGAGAAAAGGGAGATTCCGGCTTTCGCCGGAATGACTGGTTTCGTCAGAGGCGACGATCACCCCATTGCGGCCTTTGTCCGCTCCGCAATCCGGCGTTCCAGGATGGTCAGCGGCATCGCGCCTTCCTTCAGCACTTCATGGAAGGCCTTCAGGTCAAACTTGTCGCCCAACGCGGCCTGCGTGGCGGCGCGGGCGCGTGTCCAGGCGGTATGGCCGATCTTGTAACTGCAGGCCTGCCCGATCTGGGTGCAATATCGTTCCACTTCGCGCTGGCAGCGGGGGCGGGCAAAGCCGGTGGTGGCGACCATATAATCGGTGGCCTGTTCACGACTCCAGCCCTTGGCGTGCAGCCCGGTATCGATCACCAGCCGTGCCGCGCGGAACAGGAAGGACTGGAGATAGCCCGCCCGCTCGATCTCGGCATAGCTGCCCAGTTCGTCCGCCAGTTGTTCGGCATAGAGCGCCCAGCCTTCCGAATAGGCGGAAAACCCGCCGACCTTGCGCAGCGTGGGAATGTCCTTTGATTCCTGCGCCAGGCTGATCTGCAAGTGATGCCCCGGCACCCCTTCGTGAAAGGTGAGTGAAGGCAGCGAATATTTGGGCCAGTCGCCTGTATCCTTCAGGTTGATGAAATAGATGGCGGGGCGCGATCCATCCAGAGCGGCGCGGTTGTAATAGCCGTTCGAAGCGCCATCCTGGATTTCGGGCGGCACCCGGCGGATTTCCAGCGCGGCGGAAGGCACCGTTGCAAAGGCGCGGGGCAAGCGGGCATACATGGCCTTCACCCCTTCGTTCAGGCTGGCGATCAGCGCCGCCCGGCCTTCATCGCTGTTGGCATAAAGCTGTGCGGGCAGCACATTGAGCGCCGCCAGCCGCGCCCCGACCGTGCCATCCGCCATGCCATTGGCTTTCAGGATATTGTCCAGCTCGGCAGAGATGTCGGACACCTGTTTGAGGCCGATCTGATGGACTTCCTCGGGCGTGAAGTTGGTGGTGGTCGCGGCGGCCAGCGCGGCGGCATAGATGGCCCCGCCTTGCGGCAAACGCGATGCGCCATCACCGGCGCGCACCTTGGCGCGCAGGGCCTTCATCAGCGCAATCTGGCGGTCAAGCGCGGGATAGACACGGGCCGTGAGGATCGCGGCGGCGCGCGTGGCCCAGTCACCCGCAATGCCTTTCGCCTTGGCGCGGCTGACGAGCGAATCGACCATCGTGCTGGTCGCGGCAGGCTGGCTGCGCAGCTTGGCCATCTGGCCCAGGGTCAGGTCAATCGACCAGCCGGGCGGGGTAAAGCCGCGCGCGGATTGCGCCTTCTGCTCTGCCGTATCCTCGTCCAGCGCAGTGGAAAACGCCGCCAGCCGCGCCAGATAGGCTTCGCAATCGGCGGTGCTGGTGATGGTGTGGGCCGTGTTCAGGAAATCGGGAATCTCGAAATAGGCCCCGCCCTGCTGAAAGATGCGGTAGGGCCGCTGGACCGAATCAATGCCGAAGCGCGCGGCGGGCACCGCGCGGGTTTCCAGCGAATAGATCACCACTTCGCGGTTGAGCTGCGCCGATCCGGAAAGCGTGGCGGGATCAACCGCCTTCAGCGATGCCAGCGCCTTTTTCAGCCGCGCCAGATCAGCGGTGCGCTCCGCCGCCGTGCGCGGATCGAGCTTTGACTTCATTGCCGCCCGCGCGCCCTTGTCCATCCCCAGCGAACTGGCGAGTTCGGGCGAACTGTCCACCGCTTCCAGAAAGATCGCCTCGAACAGCTTGTTGAGCGCCGCATCCCCGCTTCCGGCAGGCGCCTGCGCCAGCGCCTGGAGCGAGGGAACGGACAGGCCCAGCACAGCCGCAGCCCCGGTAAAGAAAAATTCGCGACGATCCATGTTTGTGGCTCCGGCAAGATATGATGTTGCGGCAAGACTAAGCAGGGGTGGGGTGGGGAGGCAATCCCTTTCCTGACCGCGGGCGACGCCATTGCGGAGGTGCGTCTCCGAATTCGGCCGTCTCGGATGGGCCATGTACCGGGAAACGGGCCAAATCCTGTGACGATCAGCGAAAGGTCACACTAAAGTCTCACCTGAACCTGCTTTGCAACATCATCGCGTCCTCACCAGTGCCTGAACAGCTCCAAGTTTGGATTTCCTTCTTCAGGCAGCACGTGCTCAATGCCGGGCCTTGGTTGAAATGAACCGCAGAACAATATGGGAACACGGGCCGAATGTCAAGGCTGCTTTCGACAACAAATCGGATATAAGACTGAAGGCACTGATCCGACGACGGACATAGCAACCGGTCGCATCCCGCAACGTTCGTGCCCGAATCCCACCCAAATCCTTGCACCGTTCCCCGCTCCGGCGCATAGGCGCGCGCCATGAGCAACTCGCGTCCCAATGCCATTGCCAATTGGCTGTTTTTTGTCGCTTTTCTGGTCTTCACGATGGTCGTGGTCGGGGGGATTACCCGGTTGACTGAGTCGGGGCTGTCGATCACCGAATGGAAGCCCGTTTCCGGCGCGCTGCCGCCGCTCTCTGCGGCGGACTGGCAGGAGGCGTTCGCCAAATACCGGGCGACGCCGGAATATCAGCAGATCAACAAGGGGATGAGCCTTGGCGATTTCCAGTTCATCTTTTTCTGGGAATGGTCTCACCGCTTGCTCGGGCGGCTGATCGGGGTGGCGTTCGCGCTGCCGCTGGCCAGGTTTGCGCTGCGCCGGGCGATCCCTCGGCGGTACGGGCTGCGGCTGGTCGCGCTGCTGGCGCTGGGCGGGCTGCAGGGGGCAATCGGCTGGTGGATGGTGAAATCCGGCCTCACCCTGCGCACCGACGTTTCCCATTTCCGGCTGGCGGCGCATCTGCTGACCGCGCTCTTCATCATCGGCGGGCTGATCTGGACAGCGCTGGATCTCAAGCTGCTGGCGCGCAGCCCCTCTGCCCGCCCCGCGCGGCTGACCGGGCTCGCGGTGATCGTGTTTGTGGTGCTGGGGGTGCAGTTGCTGTTCGGTGCCTATACCGCCGGGCTCAATGCCGGGCAGGTGGCGAACACATGGCCGCTGATGAATGATCATCTGCTGCCCGAAGGGATCGACTGGACGGGCGGCGCGCTTCATGCCTTTGGCAATGATCCCTTCCTGATCCACTTCACCCATCGCTGGTGGGCCTGGGGTGTGCTGGCGGCGCTGATCGTGCTGGCGCGCGCGCTGAAGCGGGCAGGGGGGCGTGCGGCCTCCATCGCGATCCACAGCGCAGTCGGCACGCAGATTCTGCTGGGCATTGCCACTGTGATGAGCGGCGTTGCCCTGCCGCTTGCCGTGCTGCATCAGGCGGTCGGCGCGCTGCTGGTTGCCAGCACGGTGTGGGGCGGGCATGTTATCGGGCGACAGAAACGGTAGCGAGAGTAGCCATGCCGACAGCCCAGGCCCCGATAGCTTCCCCCTTTGCCATGCGCTCCACCGCCGCCGAAGTGAGCGCGGGGATTGACCTGACCGGCAAGACCGCGCTGGTCACCGGCGGCTATTCCGGGCTGGGCCGGGAAACGGTGCGGGCGCTGGCAGCGGCAGGCGCGCGGGTGTTTGTCGGCGCGCGGCGGCCGGATGTGGCAGCGGCCGATCTGGCAGGCGTATCGGGTGATGTGACGATCCTGCCTCTCGATCTTTCCGATCCCGCCTCGATTGATGCGTTCGCGGCGGCGCTGGCGGCGCACACCGACCGGCTCCACATCCTGATCAACAATGCCGCGATCATGGCCTGTCCGCTCGCCCGGGATGCGCGCGGTTATGAGAGCCAGTTTGCCACCAACCATCTGGGCCATTTCCAGATGACGGCGCGGATCTGGCCGCTGCTCAAAGCGGCTGGCGGCGCGCGCGTCGTCTCGCTCTCGTCCACGGGCCATATCCGCAGCGGCGTCGTGCTGGATGATCCGAATTTCGAGCGCCGCGATTATGACAAATGGCTGGCTTATGGTCAGGCCAAGTCCGCCAATTCCCTGTTCGCGGTGGAGCTTGACCGGCGGGGTGCGCCGCACGGCGTCCGCGCCTTTGCCGTCCATCCCGGCGGCATCATGACGCCCCTCCAGCGCCATCTGACAATGGAGGAACAGACCGCAATGGGCTGGTTCAAGCCCGATGGCACGCCGGTTGATGTCTTCAAATCGGTCGAGGCCGGCGCGGCGACCAGCATCTGGTGCGCGGTATCCCCGCTGCTTGAGGGCGAAGGCGGCGTCTATTGTGAGGATTGCAACATCGCCGCCGCATGGAGCGAGGACATGCCCCGCTATGCCGGCGTACGCGAACATGCGATTGATGCGGAGGCCGCACAGGCGCTCTGGGCGCTGTCCGAACAGATGACCGGCGTTTCCTTCGCTATTTGAAACACAGCAGGTTCGCAATCGCGTCCGCCCGCCCTACACTGGCCCCCTCAAGCGAGTCGAAGCGGCGGGGGACCTCCACATCATGACGACACGGGCGAAGCGTGCGAAGCGCAACATCATGCAGATCACTCCCTTCATGCATGTGAAGGATATGGACAGTGCCATTGATTTCATGACGCAAGTGATGGGTTTCGGCATCACCATCCGCATGAAGAATTATGCCTATCTGGACCGGGAAGGCGCGGCGATCCGCCTGCTTGCTGTTCCGGCGCAGTATAGCAAGGGCAACAAGCGCTACGCCTATTATGTCGATGTGATGGATGTTGACGCGCTCTACGCCGATCTGAAGCCCCGGCTGGACACTTTGCCCAAGGCCCATGTGATCGGCCCGATCCGCCGCCCCTATGGCGTGATCGAACTGATGGTGCTGATGCCGGACAATAATTTCATGGTCTTTTCGCAGCTTGTGGAGACGATCCCGGCGCACAGCGAAGCGATGGTCAGCCACTGATCCAGATTTCCCTTGACGGAAACGTAAAGTTGCGGCTTTTCACGGGGATATAGATTCCCCCAGGAAAGGATGTCGCCATGTCGCTCGATCTCATTCCCCGCAACGCCTATAACGAAGATCACGAAGCCTTCCGCCAGACTGTGCGCCAGTTCCTGCTCAAAGAAGTCGCCCCCAACGCGAAGCAATGGGCGGACGACAAGATCGTCCCCAAATCGCTCTGGCCCAAGGCAGGGGAACTGGGGATGCTCTGCCCCACGGTGCCCGAAGCCTATGGCGGGCTGGGGCTGGATTTCGGCTATAACGCCATCGTGGATGAAGAGAGCGCCTATTATGGCGGTGCGGCCACTGGCTTTTCGCTGCAATCCGATATCGTGGCGAACTATATCATCTCCTATGGCTCGGAAGAGCAGAAGGCGCACTGGCTGCCCAAAATGGTTTCGGGCGAGGTGATCACCGCGATTGCGATGACCGAACCCGGCACCGGATCAGACCTGCAGGGCATGCGCACCACCGCGAAAAAGGATGGCAACCATTATGTCATCAACGGCAGCAAAACCTATATCACCAACGGCCAGAATGCCGATCTGATCCTTGTCTGCTGCAAAACCGATACCGATGTGCAGCCCGCCTGGAAGGGTGTCTCCATCGTGCTGGTGGAGGCAGACCGCGAGGGATACAAACCCGGCCGCAACCTCGACAAGATCGGGCAGGACGAAGCCGATACGTCGGAAATGTTCTTCGAGGATGTCCGCGTGCCGATCACCAATTGCCTGGGGGAAGAAGGCAAGGGCTTTATCTATCTGATGAGCGAACTGCCCCAGGAGCGGCTTTCCATTGCCGTTTCCGCGATGGCATCTTCCCAGAAAGCCTTTGACGATACCGTGGCCTTCACACGGGATCGCAAGGCATTCGGCAAGCCCGTGCTCGATTTCCAGAACACCCGCTTCACGCTGGCGGACATCAAGGCCAAGCTGCAGGTCGGTTGGGCGCATCTCGATTGGGCGCTCAGCCGGCATCTGAAGAAGGAACTGACCCCGGAGGAAGGGGCTGCGGCCAAGCTGTGGCACACCGAACTGCAATGGGAAATCATGGACAAATGCCTCCAGCTTCACGGAGGTGCTGGATACATGAACGAATACGCCATCGCCCGCATGTGGCGCGGCGCCCGCGTGACGCGGATTTTCGGCGGCACGAACGAGATCATGAAGGAACTGATCGGGCGGAAATTGTAACGGATTGGAGCAGGCGAGGGGTTCCCCCGGATCCTTCCCTCAATAATCCCTCGCGGTATAGGCGATGAAGGGAGTGCCGGCCGTCAGGTTGGGCGTGGCATTGCGGCGGCCAAGGGGTATCGTCAGGGATGCCCCCGCCATCGCACCGCCCCCGCCAGCGACGGCGCGGCGATAGTCCTCGCCCTCCCGGACAAGTGTGCCGTCCAACGCGATGCGACCACCGTCCTCCAGCGTCACCGCTTCTGCTTCTATTGCGACAAAGCCTGGTCGTCCGCCATGCGTGGTCTCTACCTTCGTAACCATGCCAATAACGGTCGCCCCCTCGGGAATGACGATTGACCCGTTGTGGATGACAGGCCCGATTGTCCTGAGCACGACGCGGTCACCAGGGTGTGCGGTCTTGGCCGACACGCCGTGCGCCAGTGCGACCTTCACAGCCGTACCCGCAGGCAGGCGCGATGGTGCCGCTGCGCCCATGACCAGCCACGCCATCACCACCAGGATCAGGTTGCGTGCAAACATGACGGCAAACTAGGCTTTGCCTCAGCTCAAGTCCACGCCCCTTGGCATTTGCCCGTGACACGCTCTGCATTCATGTTCGTCGATCTCACCGCAACTTCGCAATCACCAGCCCGTCCGCCTTGGCCCGTTCCTTGATGCTCTCCTCGCTGCGCGTCATGGCCTTGGCCATCTGTTTCAGGGGCATGCCCTTTTTCGCCAGCGTGTGGAGTTTCTGGATTTCGGCGCTTGTCCAGGGCTGGCGGTGGCGTTCGAAGCGGTCGGCCATGGGCGTCCTTTTGCGTTCTTGAAACGGTGTCGTATATCCCGTATATCCGCCCCATGAACGCATCCGTCAACGCCCGCACCTTCAAATCCGGCAATAGCGAGGCTGTGCGCCTGCCCAAGGGAGTGGGTTTCGGCATCGGCGTCGAACTTCGCGTCGAACGTAATGGAAATCGTGTCGTCCTTACGGCTGTTCGCGATGAGGCAGCGGCAAAAGCACAATGGCACAAGATGCTTGATGAACTTAAGGCGTTGCCGAAGCCGCCCTACATCGAACAGCGCGAGCCTATCGAATTTCCGGATCGGCCGGGCCTTTGACGCTTGGGCTATTTGCTCGATACCGATGTCGTCATTCACCTGCGGGATGGTGCTGAGTCCGTCTGGATGCAACTGCGGGCGCTTGCCCCGCCCTTCGCGATATCGGCGGTCGGCCGCATCGAACTGGAAAACGGGGTTTACCGTGATCCGGAATGGTGCGCTCTTCGCCGAAACGCACTCGACAAAATTCTTGAGGATGTCGAAACGCTCGATCTGACAGGAGATGAGATCGCCGCCTATCGCGATCTTCTGGCCGAGATCGGCTTTTCGAAACGCAAAATCGTGGATCGGATCACTGCCGTCACAGCGCTGGTGCACGGTCTGACGCTGGTCACGATGAATGGCAGGGATTTCCGCGATGTGCCAGGTTTGAAGCTGGAGGCCTGGGAAAACCCGGGGGCTGGTTAATTCTCATCCCCCATCCGCAGCGCCGCGATAAACGCCTCCTGCGGGATGCTGACGCTGCCATATTCGCGCATCCGCTTCTTGCCCTCTTTCTGCTTGTCGAGAAGCTTGCGTTTGCGGCTGGCGTCGCCGCCATAGCATTTGGCGGTCACGTCCTTGCGCATCGCGGCGATGGTTTCGCGGGCGATCACCTTGCCACCAATCGCGGCCTGAATCGGGATTTTGAACAGGTGGCGGGGGATCAGGTCTTTCAGCCGCTCGCACATGCCCCGGCCCCGGCTTTCCGCCGTGCCGCGATGGACGATCATGCTGAGCGCATCGACCGGCTCGGCATTCACCAGGATGTTCATCTTGACCAGATCCCCCGCGCGGTGGCCGATCTGTTCATAATCGAAACTGGCATAGCCACGGGAGATGCTCTTCAGCCGGTCATAGAAATCGAACACCACTTCGTTGAGCGGCAGTTCATAGGTCACCTGCGCCCGTCCGCCGACATAGGTGAGGTTCTGCTGGATGCCGCGCCGGTCCTGGCAGAGCTTGAGGATTGAGCCCAGATATTCATCGGGCACATAGATGACCGCCTTGATCCACGGTTCCTCGATCTCGGCAATCGTGCTCGCGTCGGGCATGTCGGCGGGGTTGTGGAGCTGGATCGTGCCGCGATCATGGTTCAGCTTGATATTGTAGATCACGCTGGGGGCAGTTGTGATCAGGTCGAGATCATATTCGCGGGTCAGCCGTTCCTGGATGATTTCCAGATGGAGCAGGCCCAGGAAGCCGCAGCGAAAGCCGAAACCCAGCGCGGCGCTCGATTCCGTCTCGAAGCTGAAGCTGGCATCGTTGAGGCGCAGTTTGGAAATGCTCTCGCGCAGCTTCTCGAAATCATTGGCGTCCACCGGAAACAGGCCGCAGAACACCACGGGCTGGACTTCCTTGAAACCGGGCAGGGGCTGCGCGGCAGGGCGTTTGGCGTCCGTGATTGTATCGCCCACCCGGGTCTGCGCGACTTCCTTGATCTGGGCGGTGATGAAGCCGATTTCGCCAGCCGCCAGCTCAGGCAGGATTTCCAGCTTGGGCCGCATGCAGCCCACGCGATCGACGAGATGCTTGGTGCCCGCAGCCATGAACTGGATTTCCTGGCCCTTCCTGATCACGCCATCAATCACGCGGATCAGGATGACAACGCCCAGATAAGGATCATACCAGCTATCGACCAGCATCGCCTTCAGTGGCGCGTCGCGATCTCCCTTGGGCGCGGGGATCCGCTCGATCACCGCGTCCAGCACATCCTCGATCCCGATGCCGGATTTCGCGGAGGTCATGATTGCGTTTGAGGCATCAAGCCCGATAATCTCCTCGATCTCGTGGCGCACCTTTTCCGGTTCGGCAGCAGGCAGATCGATCTTGTTGATCACCGGCACAATCTCATGATCCTGCTCGATCGACTGATATACATTAGCCAGGGTCTGCGCTTCCACGCCCTGCGCCGCATCCACCACCAGCAGCGCGCCTTCGCACGCGGCAAGACTGCGGCTCACTTCATAGGCAAAATCGACATGGCCCGGCGTATCCATCAGGTTCAGTTCGTAACCCTTCCACTCCAGCCGCACGGTCTGCGCCTTGATGGTGATGCCGCGTTCCTTCTCGATATCCATGTTATCAAGCACCTGCGCCGACATTTCCCGCGCGGTCAGCCCGCCCGTTGTCTGGATCAGGCGATCCGCGAGCGTGGACTTGCCGTGATCAATATGCGCGATGATGGAAAAATTGCGGATGCGGTCGAGTGGTATGGACATGGGGTGCGCCCCTAGCAGGGGGCGGGTGCGGCGTCTATCCGGGGGGAGTCCTCAAAGTCTAACCCTTGAACACCTCATGCCTGTGATAGTCCAAAAATTTTGGATGCGGCCGCGTTTCGAGTCTTTCGGGGAGAAGCAATTTCTCATTATTGCCCAAAAGACGCCCGACGGTTTCGGGTAGGCGATCCTTTGCGAGCAAAAGGCTATAGTCGTCATCAACTGAAATGAGGCCCCGATCAAACATCCAGTGCATCGTTCCTGAAAGGGCGATTCCGTTTCGTACGCTATCTGGGCCTCGATGTTCCACGGGACGAATGTGAGCGGCCTGCACTTCGGAGCGACCACCGCCATTGATGATTTTCAATCCGGTCATGGCGCAAGTATCGCGATAGGCGCTTTTGACTGCGGCGGAAAACGCGCGATCACGAAACGGTCGTGAGACGAGTTGCTCCACAATCCTGCGATTCTGTTCCATCGGCACATCGTAGCGATAATCCATCCGCTCCTCTGCAAGCCATGCGGAAGGTTGAATGGGCTCTTCGGGAACATCAGGTGCCTCTCGAAGCCGCTCTTCCGTTCCGATAATATGGCCAAAACCGGCCTGCCATATCAAATCATATTCGGCCTCAGGCAAATCGCGAACTGCACGACCGAAAGCGCCTTTGTTGGTCGAGCCGTCGTCCTTTTCGAGGCCGCTCTCGTAATAGTGTGAGCCCTCCTTGAAAGGGATCGGACGCGTGAAGGGGAGGTAATTTGATATTTCTGCGTAGAAATGATCCGCCAATACGGGATCAGGTATGATCCGATCTATGCGTGCGGTTGCGAAATATACCTGCCTCCCGCCTGAGCTTCCAAGGTCGCCGGTGGAGCGGCGCGGCTCATAGTAGACAATCCAATCACCGACAGCGCGTCCAATCTGATTGAGATAGGTTTTAGGAAAATGATACCGCACCTCCGGAAGATCATCATAGACCGGGCTAATTTTGGTAGTGAGGACGGCTTTGGCCATGCAGACGTTAGTAACCACCAAAATAGCGGCGCGCGAGGCCGAATTTTTGAGCGTGGCCAGAAACAATTCGAAGGACAAAAAACCAACCGTGCCGAAATTAAACTCCCACCGCAGTTTCACTTTCGCCCCGCCGCCTCCACACCGCCACCCCCGGTTTTCTTCAAAAGGTCGTGCCTCGCTCGTGCCTCAGGGGCGGTCAGCAATGTTCCGCGATGGACATTCGCGTCGGGAATTATATAACCATATTGGTAAAAATTGTCAAGCGAAACTTACCCCAACCACTCCGCCAGTATCGCGTTCACGGCTTCGGGCGCTTCCTGCTGCACCCAGTGGGAGACGCCCGGCAGGCGGTGCAGGGTGAAGTCCGCCACATAGGCTTCCGTGCCTTCGGTGCAGTGGATGTTGAGCGCGGTGTCTTCCTCGCCCCAGATCATCAGCGTGGGCACATCCACGCGGCCCTCGCCTGCGTCAAATGCCTCGCGGTGGCGGACAAGCGCGCGGTAGTAATTGATCATGCCGGTGAGCGCGCCGGGGCGCAGCGCCGCGTCAGCATAGGTTTGCAGCACCTCCCTTGGGAAGCGGCTCTTGTCCACGGCCATGTTCCAGAACGCACCCTTGATGCCGGCCGCGCCATTGCGGCCCATCATCCGCTCCGGCAGGCGGGGTAGCTGGAAGAAGAAGATATACCAGCTTTTCCATATCTGCCGCCATTTGCGGATTTCGCGCATGCCCACCAGCGGATGCGGCACATTCATGATGACCAGCCGGGTGAGCGGCCGCAGCTGCCGGATCGCGAATGCCCAGGCAATGATCGCGCCCCAATCATGCGCGATCAGCATCACTTCTGAAACGGGGCTTTCCGCTGTCGCCGCGTCGATCAGCGCGGCGACATCGTCGGTCAGATGGTCGAGCCCATAGTCGCGCATGGCCTCCGGCTTGGATGACGCGCCATAACCCCGCGAATTCGCGGCCCATACGCGCCAGCCCTTTGCGGCGAGCATCGGCATCTGGTGCCGCCAGCTATAGTTGAGTTCGGGAAAACCATGCAGGCACAGCGCCAGCCGGGGCCCGCTGCCGCATTCGGCCAGCTCAAACCGCTGGCCATTGGCGTCGATGAAGCGCTGCGTGATGCCGCTGGCGGGGTCTGGCGTCCAGGTGAAGTCTGTCATGCCAATGCGGGTTCCCTAAGCTGCCTTCGCCACGCCGGTCGTCTCCCCCGCTGCGGCTTCCAGCAACCGGTCTTCGATCTGTTGCAGGCGCTCGTCCCGGTCGATCTTGTCGCCCAGCAGGTCGGTAACGTAAAATGTGTCCACCGCACGTTCGCCATATGTGGCGATATGGGCAGAATTGATCGTAACCTTGGCTTCGAAAAGGGCATAGGCAAGGGCTTGCAGCAAAGCGGGACGATCCCGCGCATTGACTTCGATCACGGTGTAGCGGTTCGAGGCGCGGTTATCGATCAGTACCACGGGGTTGATCGTGAATGCCTCTGCCCGCGTGCGCGGCAGGGGGCGGGCCTCGAGCCGTTCGAGCAGTTGCTGGCGATTGCCCATGGCTTCCTCGATTGTCCGTTCGATCCGGCGGAGGCGGCCAGGATCGTCAAAGGGCTGGCCGAAGGGATCCTGCACCAGGAAATTGTCGAGCGCCATGCCGTCGCGGGTGGTGTGGATGCGCGCGTCGATGATGCTCGCTCCCGCCAGATGAATCGCGCCCGCCATCCGGTAAAACAGGCCGGGATGATCGGCGGCATAGACAGTGATCAGCGTGGCCCCGCGTGAGGGATAAACCTGGGCAGAAATCGAAAGCGGCTTTTCTCCCGCATCCGCAATATGGCGGGCGTTGCGGGCCAGAATGTCCTCCGGCTCGGCAATCCAGTAGGGATCGGGCAGGCGCTTTTTGAGGGCCGCAAATTGGGGTGCGGGCCAGCCCAGCGCGTCGGCAAGGGATGCCTGCTTGGCCGCAATCCGTTCCTTGCGTCCCGTCTGTTTGTGTCCCAGCCGCAGCACTTCCTCAGCCGCTTCGAACAGATCGGAAAGGAGCTGCCGCTTCCAACTGTTCCACACGCCGGGGCCGACGGCGCGGATATCGACGACCGTAAGGGCGAGAAGCAGGCGCAGGCGTTCGGGCGATTGCACCAGCTGGACGAAATCGAGGATCGTCTTGAAATCCGAAAGGTCGCGCTTGAACGCCGTATCACTCATCTTCAGGTGATTGAGCACCAGCCAGGCGACGGTCTCTGTCTCTGCCGCGCTCATCCCGAAACGGGGACATAGCTTCATCGCCACATCGGCCCCCAGCACCGAATGATCGCCGCCCCGGCCTTTGGCAATGTCATGCAGCAGTACGGAGACATACAGCACGCGGCGCGACACGATCTGGCGCAGGATTGCGGTGGCCAGCGGGTGATCCTCCCCCAGCGCGCCCTTCTCGATCTGGGCGAGCAGGCCGATGGCACGGATGCTGTGTTCGTCCACCGTATAATGGTGATACATATCGAACTGCATCTGGGCGACGACGCGGCCAAAATCCGGCACGAAGCGGCCAAACACCGTAGCTTCGTTCATCCAGCGCAGCACGGTTTCCGGATCGCGCTTGCTGGTCAGCACATCCATGAACAGGGCGTTGGCACGGGCATTGTTGCGCACCTTGCCATCGATCAGCTTGGAATCGCGATTGGCGGCGCGCATGGCCTGGGGGTGGATTTCCAGCCCGTGCAGGTCCGCCAGCGCAAACATCTCGATCATCCGCACCGGATCCTCGCGGAACCAGTCATCCGAAGGCAGGGCCAGCCGCCCGCGATCCAGCACAAAGCCTTCCAGCTTGCGCGCCTCGCGGCGGAAGCCGGGAAGGGCGAAGCGGCGGCCTTTGGGTGCGGAACTGTCATCCAGATGCGCCAGGAAGACGCCGGTAAGATCGCCGACCTGCTTCGCAATCAGGAAATAATGCTGCATGAAACGCTCAACCGAGGATTTCCCCTCGGTGTCGCGATAACGCATGCGGTGGGCAATCTCGCGCTGAACGTCAAAGGTCAGGCGTTCTTCCGCACGGCCCGAAATCAGATGCAGATGGCAGCGCACGGCCCACAGGAAATTCTCCGCTTTCTGGAACTGGCGCAGCTCATCCTTGGTCAGCAGGCCGCGATCCACCAGTTCGGCCACACTCTGCACCCGGTGCATATATTTGCCGATCCAGAACAGAGTG
>JANOAJ010000279.1:0-3286 GCA_031411035.1 Sphingomonadales bacterium | reverse complement strand
TCGAGCAATTCGGGCCGCACCCCGAACAACGGTTTGGTCGCGCTTCCAGGCTTCATTGCGGTCGCGCCGGGCAACGGGCTGATCATCATCCCGCCGGTTTCGGTCTGCCACCAGGTATCGACAATCGGGCAGCGCCCTTCGCCGACGACCGAGTGATACCAGCGCCACGCTTCCGGATTGATCGGCTCGCCCACCGTGCCAAGCAGTTTCAGCGACTGGCGGCTGGTGCGTTTCACCGGCTCGTCGCCTTCCCGCATGAGTGATCGGAGAACCGTGGGGGCGGTGAAGATCGTGTGAACATTGTGCCGGTCACACACTTCCCAGATGCGGCTGGCGTTGGGCCAGTTGGGCACGCCTTCATACATCAGGGTGGTCGCGCCATTCGCCAGCGGGCCGTAGAGGATATAACTGTGCCCCGTAACCCAGCCGATATCGGCGGCGCACCAATAGACATCCCCCTGACGGTAGTCGAAGCAGAGTTCGTGCGTCAGGCTCGCCCAGAGGAGATAACCACCGGTGCTGTGCAGCACGCCCTTAGGTTTCCCCGTTGAACCTGACGTATAGAGAATGAACAGCGGGTCTTCGGCGCCCATGGGTTCAGGCGCGCAGACGGGCTCCACCTTGGCCGCTTCCTGATGATACCACACATCGCGCCCGGCCTGCATTGGCACGTTGGCGCCTGTGGCCTGCACCACGATGACCGATTTAAGGCTGGGGCAGTGCGCGGCGGCCACATCGACATTGGTCTTGAGCGCCACATGCTTGCCTCCGCGACGGCCTTCGTCAGCGGTGACAATTACCGAGGAATCGCAATCCTGAACCCGGCCCGCGATGGAATCGGGTGAAAAGCCGCCAAAGATCACGGAATGGATCGCCCCGATCCGGGCGCAGGCGAGAAGGGCAAAGGCCGCTTCCGGGATCATCGGCATGTAGATGGTGACACGATCCCCCTTCGCGACTCCTTGTGCTTTCAGCACATTGGCGAAGCGGCAAACCTCGGCGTGGAGCTGTCGATAGGTGAAGCGCCGTGGTTCTTCCTCAGGCGAGTCCGGTTCCCAGATGATGGCAATCGTATCGCCGCGTTCGGCCAGATGGCGGTCGATACAGTTGGCAGACGCATTCAGCTTGCCATCGGCAAACCACTGGATGTGGAAATCTTCTGCCTTGAAGCTCCAGTCGCCTGCGATTTCCGGGCGCTTGATCCAGGTCAGCCGCCGCGCCTGTTCCAGCCAGAAAGACCCGGGATCGCCCAGAGCGCGTCCATAAAGCTGATCATATTTCGCTGCATTCACCCGAGCCTTTTTCGCCCATTCGGCGGGCACCGGGAAAAGATCCTGACCGTCCATTACGCACTCCCTGTCGCGGCGTGGTTAATGGGAAAAAGCGCGGGTCAGGGCAAGCAAAGAATTGGCTGAAGCAAGAGATTGGCGCACCGGAAGGGATTCGAACCCCTGGCCTCTGCCTTCGGAGGGCAGCGCTCTATCCAGCTGAGCTACCGGTGCGTGCGAACGGGCCGTTAGCGCAAGCACCCGGCCCGTGTCACGCGCCAAATCACCGGGAAGCGGTTTTCACCAGTTCGATAGGCTGGAACTTGCCCAATCCGCAGCCCGCACCACGTTCCAGGCGACCGCCATAATCATGGAGGACATGGATGATGTCGATCGAACAAATCTGGTTGAGCGACGTTTCATGGCTGTAGCGTTCCTCGAAACCGAGCGACGGGCAGCTATGAGGCAGGGTGTTGCGATACCATTGTTTGGATCCTGTGCGGAAATCGATGACGCTGTCACTGCGCACGCGGGTTTCGCGAATGCTGGTCAACTGGAGGCAGTTGACCGGCTTGCCGGTTTCGCGCGCGATGGGGACGCTGTGCCGGTCAGCACGCGCCGTGGCTCCGCCAGCCGTCGCGGCGAGAGCGAGGGCAGCGAACAGGGCAGTTTTGCGCATGGCGAGTCTCCTCAAGGCTTTGATTTATTGAACTTACTCTTCAATTCTGACTTGGGCCTGAATGAACAGAGATCCGAAACGATGCAGCGCCAGCATTCCGGAGTCCGCGCCTTGCAGGTGTAGCGACCGTGCAGGATCAGCCAATGATGTGCGCCAATGCGGAAGGGGGCAGGGGTGTGCTTGTCCAGCGCCTTCTCAACCGCGAGAACTGATTTCCCCTTGGCAAGACCGGTGCGATTGCCGACGCGGAAGATATGGGTATCAACCGCAAAGGTTTCTGCCCCGAATGCCGTGTTCATAACCACATTGGCGGTTTTGCGCCCGACGCCGGGCAGCGCTTCCAGTGCGTCACGATCCGCGGGCACCGCTCCGCCATGATCGCGGATCAGCAGGGCGGACAGGGCAATGACATTCTTGGCCTTGGCATTGAACAGCCCGATGGTCTTGATATGCGCCTTCAGCCCTTCCTCTCCCAGCGCGACCATATCGGCGGGCGTCTTGACGTCCTCAAACAGCAACCGCGTCGCCTTGTTGACTCCCACGTCGGTAGATTGGGCGGAGAGCACCACGGCGACTAACAACTGATAGACATTGCCAAAGGCCAGCTCGGTTTCCGGGGAAGGGTTGTCTTCCGCCAGACGGCGATAGAATTCGAAGATGTCGGCCTTTTTCATCCGAAAGACGTCAAGTGAGACTTGATCGGCCTAGCAGTGTCCGAAAATCGATTCTGCTTAGAAATGCCATGTTTCATCGCTGAAGCGAGGGCGATGCTGGCGGCGAAGGTGACAGTGTGAAACGCGGTGGGCGCGGGGATACGGGATGGAGAGCGGCTGTGGATCATCGGGAGAGGATAAAGGAGGAGAACGGGCGTAGGAAAGGAAAATCGGGCGGTGTCCCAATCCGGCTTGACAAAAAATCTATATATATAGAGTTATTGTGGCATGACCCGGTTCCGCGCTCCCTCCGCCGCCACGCGGTACGCCCTGACATGTTTGCTCGAAGCGCCTGCGGGAATGCATGGCTATGATATTTCGCGCGCCACGGGTATCAAAGCAGGGACGCTTTATCCCATGTTGATCCGGCTGGCTGAACAGGGGCATCTCGAAGCTGCATGGCAGTCCGCGCCAGAAAATGGTCGTCCGCCACGGCATATATATAGCCTGACAGAGACTGGCCGTGCCTTTGCCTGGCAACTGGCGCGGGAGGCGGCGCGCGCAGCGACGTCCTCATCGGGCCGCATCGGAAAGGCATCCGCATGATTGTGCGCTGGCTCGCCTATTTGGTCGTGCTGATCGTTCCGGCCGAGAAGCGCGACTGGGCGGAGGCCATGCGCAGTGAA
>JANOAJ010000278.1:0-7889 GCA_031411035.1 Sphingomonadales bacterium | reverse complement strand
TTTTCGGAAATTTCAGGGCCAGCCATCATGCCCGAAAGCATCTTCACACTTTCATCCAGCCCCTCCCGCGTCGCGCCGGGAAGATCGAGCTTGTAGATCGTCTGGGTCTGGGTGGTGGACGCGTTCGTATCGCTGCCAAAGGTCGCGCCCAGGCGCTGCCACATCTTGATCGCTTCGCCATCGGCAATGTAGCGCGATCCCCGGAAACTGACATGTTCCATGAAATGGGCATAGCCCCGCTCGCTCTCATTCTCGTTGAGCGATCCCGCTTCGATATCAACGCGGATCGAAACCTGCCCCGGCGGCACACCATTTTTGCGGACGGCATAGCGCAGGCCATTGGGCAGCACGCCAAACGTCCACGCCGGATCGGGCGGGATATCACTGCCCTTGTAAAGCCAGGGTGCTGGCTTTTCAGCGGGTGCCGTGTTGGTGATGGCTGTTTTGGCGGGCGCAGCCGACAAAGGCTGGGCGCACCCGGCAATGGCAGCAAGCAGAAGGGCGAAGCGCTGGGCGCGCAGGGGAAGGAAACGCATCGGTGCCGGGCTTAGGCGGTGTCAGCCCAAGATGGAAGGGCGCGCGGCATCACAGATTGGAATTGCCACGATTTGGCGTTACACCTGCGCATATGAACAAGCCTGTCGCCATCGAGTCATTTCGTGAGCAACCCATGCGCTTTACGGCCGAAGAGTTTTTTCAACTCGCGAAGTCGGAACCAATTGCTCATCATGCGGGCAAGGTTGAACTCGTTGACGGAGTAATAGTTGCGATGAATTCTGCCTATAGCCACCATTCCAAATATCAGGGCCAAGTGACAGTCAGATTGGGGATAGCCCTTGGGGATGAAATGGTTGGCGGTTGGGTCGTGCGCCCGGAACTGACGATCCGCCTGAATGATTACAACATACGCGATGCGGACGTGGCCGTGATCCGCAATGTTGATGAGAGTGACCACCCAGCACGCCCGCACGAAACGTTGCTGATCGTGGAGATCGCCGTCTCCACACTCGCGCATGATCTGGGCGCCAAACTGCTCAGCTACGCGAATGGCGGCATCCCGCATTACTGGGTGGTGGATGTGGAAGGACGCCGCACGCTGTGTCACAGTAATCCGCATGAGGGGACGTATGGCGATTGCGAGGCCTTTCCGTTCGGCACGCGCCTTCCCATTCCGCAAACCGGCAAGAGCATCATCATAGACTGACCCCCGGTGACGCGCGCGCAAATGGCGTTACAAGTGCGCGGATGACGTATGACCTTCTGATTATCGGCGGCGGCATCAATGGCACCGCCATCGCGCGCGAGGCGGCGCGCAACGGGCTGTCCGTCCTGCTGCTCGAGAAGGACGATCTGGCCAGCCACACATCCTCTGCGTCCACCAAGCTGATTCACGGCGGGCTGCGTTATCTGGAGCATTATGAATTCGCGCTGGTGCGGGAAGCGCTGAAGGAACGAACACTGCTGATGGCGGCGGCCCCTCACCTGATCGAGCCGATGGAATTCGTGCTGCCCCAGGCGCAATCATCCCGGCCCTGGCTGATGGTGCGGGCTGGGCTACTGCTCTACGACCTTCTGGCAGGGCGCAGCCCCCTGCCCTGGGCGCGGCGGCTGAAGCGGAGTGACGGAGCGCTTCAGGCGCCCCTCAATCAAGCCGGATCAGGCTTTGTCTATTGGGATTGCAAGGTGGACGACGCACGCCTGACGGTGCTGAACGCCCTGGATGCTGCGTGGCACGGGGCGGACATTCGCACCCGTACAGCGCTGGTGTCCGCACGGCGGACGCGCGAAGCCTGGGAAGCGACGCTTTCCGACGGCAGCGAAGTGACCGCGCGCGCCATCGCCAATGCGGCAGGGCCGTGGGTCAGCGAGGCACTGGCGCTGACGGGCGCCAACAGCGCCAATGGCATATTGCTGGTCAAGGGCAGCCACATCGTCGTGCCAAAGCTTTACGAAGGCAGCCACGCCTATTTCCTGCAACAGCCTGACGGCCGGATTGTGTTTGCAGCGCCTTATCATGGCGGCACGACCATGATCGGCACCACTGATGTGCCGGTGGAAAATCCCGAAGATGCGCAGATCGACTCAGCCGAGATCGCCTATCTGTGCGCGGCGGCGAACCTCTATTTCCAACACGTGATCACGCCCGCCGATGTGGTATCCACATGGTCCGGCATCCGCCCGCTCTATAATGACGGGGCGAGCGCCGCGCAGGAAGTGACGCGGGACTATGTGCTGGAACTCGATAACAGCGGCGCGCCGATTCTCTCCATCTTTGGGGGCAAGATCACCACAGCGCGGCATCTGGCGGAGGATGCGGTTGGCAAGATCGGCGCAGTGGCCGGTTGGGCGGTCACGCCAAAGACACGCAGCGCGCCCCTGCCCGGCGGGGACTTTGCCGGGTTCGATGCCTTCCTTGCCGATGTGGAAGCGCGTTTTCCCTTTCTCGGAGCGCAGCGCGCGCGACGCATGGCCCATGCTTATGGCACCCTGCTCCATGAGATGCTGGCCGGGTGCCAGGACCTAGGTGCCGAACTGGGCGGCGGCCTTGGCACTGTCGAAGTGGATTGGCTCGTCGAAAAGGAATGGGCGCAAAGCGCAGAGGACATCCTGTGGCGGCGTACCAAATTGGGAACGATGGTGGACGAAGATGCCGCAAAGGCGCTCGCCATCTACCTGGAGGGGAAGCAGACATGATCCTTGCGATTGATCAGGGCACCACATCATCGCGCGCGATTGCGTTCAGCCTTGATGGCGTGCCGCAGCGCACTTCCCAACAGGAATTCCCACAGATTTATCCACAGAATGGCTGGGTGGAACATGATCCCGAAGCGATCTGGCAAAGCGTGCTGGCCACTGCGCAGAAGGCAATGGCCGAAGATGTGACCGCAATCGGCATCACCAACCAGCGCGAAACCATCATTCTGTGGGATCGCGCGACCGGCGCAGCGCTGCACCACGCGATTGTCTGGCAGGATCGCCGCACGGCGGACTATTGCGCGGCGTTGAAGGCGGACGGCGTTGAACCAACGGTTCAGGCCAAAACCGGCCTTCTGCTTGATCCTTATTTCAGTGCCTCCAAGCTGAAACGGCTGCTTGATGCCATCCCCGGTGCGCGGGACCGGGCCGCGCGCGGCGAACTGGCGGCAGGCACTATCGACAGCTTCCTGCTCTGGCGGCTGACGGGCGGGCGCGTCCACGCGACAGACATCACCAATGCCGGGCGGACGATGCTGCTCAATATCCACACGATGGCATGGGATACCGAACTGCTGCGCCTGTTCGATATTCCGGCGAACATCCTGCCCGATGTCCATGCCAACACCCACCTCTATGGCGAGACAGACCCGGCCCTGTTCGGGCGCGCCATTCCCATTGGCGGGATGGCCGGTGACCAGCAATCGGCCCTGATCGGGCAAGCCTGTTTTGCGCCGGGCATGGTCAAATCCACTTATGGCACAGGCTGCTTCCTGCTGATGCACACCGGCAGCAAGGCGGTGCTCTCCCCCAATCGCTTGCTGACAACGCCTGCCTACCGGATTGGCGACGAGACAGCCTATGCGCTGGAAGGCTCGATCTTTGTCGCCGGTGCCGCGGTCAAATGGCTGCGTGACAAGATCGGGCTGGTCGGATCATCGGAAGCGACCGAAGCCATAGCCCGGGCGGCCAACCCCGATCATGGCGTTACCGTCGTTCCCGGCTTCACCGGCCTTGGTGCGCCGCATTGGGCGCCCACAGCACGCGGGCTGATTTCCGGGCTGACGCTCGATACCAGTGCTGCCGATCTGGTGCGCGCCACGCTGGAGGGAATCGCCTTTTCCACCCGCGATCTGGTGGAAGCGATGGGTACCAGCCCCGCCGCCATCCGCATTGACGGCGGGATGAGCCAGAATGGCTGGTTCGCGCAGTTCCTGGCTGATGTGCTGGACGTGCCCGTCGAGCGCCCGGCCAGCCACGAAACCACTGCCTGGGGCGCGGCGATGCTGGCCGGGATCACGACCGGGGCCATCGCCGGCACCAGCGACGCCGCCGCCCGCTGGCGCGCCGCTGCCCGCTTTGATCCGGCAATGGGGGAAGAGGTTCGCCGGAATTCCCTTGATCGCTGGCATCATGCGGTGCGGATGGCGCTTGCCTGACGCATAGCTGCGCCCTGCCCTCAAGGAGCCTGTAAAAATCTCTTCACGCTTCAAAGAACCCGGTCACAAGAACCGGGCATTTTAAAGAGATAAGAGGCAAAATCCTACAATTCAAGTATGAGATCGCGGAAATTTTCCACTCGGATTAACCCCGCGCCCGCAAATCCGCCAAACAGCGTGCCGCCGTCGCGCCGTCCCAGAACTCCGGCCTTGGCCGCGTCGATCTGGGCTGGGCAAGCGCGTTTTCCAGTTCGGCGATCAGCGTGCCGGCGCGCACCAGCCGGTTGGTGCCTTCATCAATCGTGATAGGCCGTTCGGTATTCTCGCGCAGCGTCAGGCAGGGAATGCCAAGATAGGTTGTCTCTTCCTGAATTCCGCCAGAATCCGTAATGGCGGCTGCTGCATTCAGCACCAGCGACATGAACCGGATATAGGGCACCGGCTCGATCAGCTTCACGCCCGCTGCGCTCAGCTTCGCGCCAAAGCCGGTATCGGCCAGCCGCTTCGCCGCGCGCGGGTGCACCGGCCAGACCAGCGGCAAGCGCGCCTGCGCTGCCACCAGCGCCTCAACCAGAGCCGCCAGTGGCGCATCTTCGTCCACATTGCTCGGGCGGTGGAGCGTGACGACGCCGTAGCCGCCCGGCGTAAGGCCGAGTTCGGCAGGCACGTTCGCCGCTTCAATCGCGGGCCGCACCATTTCAAAACTGTCGAGCATGATATTGCCCACCCGCGTGATCCGCGCCGGATCAACCCCTTCGGCGATCAGGTTTTCATCGCCATCGGGTGAGGGCGTCCACAGCACATCGGCAATGGCGTCCGTCACCAGTCGGTTGATCTCTTCGGGCATCATCCGGTCACGACTGCGCAAGCCCGCTTCGAGATGGACACAGCGAATGTGGAGCTTCGCCGCGACCATCGCCGCTGCGGCGGTAGAATTCACATCACCCACCACAATCAGCCAGTCCGGCTTTTCCGCCATCGCGATTTTTTCATAGGCGATCATCACATTGCCGGTCTGCTCTGCATGGCTGCCCGATCCGACGCCCAGATGATGATCGGGGGCGGGCAAGCGCAGATCCTCAAAGATCGCGTCCGACATATTGGGATCATAATGCTGGCCGGTATGGATCAGCACAGGATGAAAATCGGGCGCGGCAACAAGCGCGTGCCACAGCGGCGCGACTTTCATGAAATTGGGGCGCGCTGCCGCAATCATATGGACAAGAGCAGGTTTGGTCATGAAGAGCGCCTTTGGCGAAACATCATGGATTGGGCAAGCGCATGGCCGACACAGTAAAGCTCGATGAAAGCTGGCGCATACCGCTCGCACCCGAATTCGAAGCGCCCTACATGCAGGCTTTGCGCGCATTTCTGGTGGCGGAGAAAGCGGCAGGCAAGCGCATCTTCCCCAAGGGCAGCGAATGGTTCCGCGCGTTGGACCTGACGCCGCTTGATCAGGTGCGCGTGGTGATTTTGGGGCAGGATCCCTATCACGGCCCGGGACAGGCGCACGGCCTGTGCTTCAGCGTGCAGCCCGGCGTCCGCCCGCCCCCCAGCCTCGTCAACATCTACAAGGAACTGGAAAGTGATCTGGGTATCGCCCGGCCATCCACCGGGTTTCTGGAACCCTGGGCCAGGCAGGGCGTGCTGCTGCTCAACAGCGTGCTGACCGTGGAAAGCGGAATTGCCGCGGCGCATAAGGACCGCGGCTGGGAAAAATTCACCGATGCCGTGATCCGGCTGGTAGCGGCGAAGGACACGCCCGTCGTCTTCCTGCTCTGGGGCAGCTATGCGCAGAAAAAGGCGGCATTTGTTGATCCGGGCAAGCACCTGATCCTGAAGGCGGCCCATCCCTCACCGCTGTCAGCGCATAACGGGTTTCTGGGATGCCGGCATTTCTCGCAAGCCAACGCGTTTCTGGAAAGCAAAGGATTGGTGCCGGTTGAATGGGGCTTGGTCACGTAACGTCGCTCCTGCGAAGGCCGGGGCCCCTGAGTCAGCGCGCACCAACCAAGTCGATCACGGCACACAGGCCCCTGCCTTCGCAGGGGAGACAATTCAATTTTAGGCGGAATATCCCTAATCCAGTTCCCAGCCCCGCTCCCCGTGGGCGGAGAGGTCAAGCCCGTCATGCTCTGTCTCTTCATCCACCCGCATCGGGATGATGTAGGAAATCGCAAGGCCGATCACCACGGTCCAGACCGCCGTCCACAGCGCCGCGACGCCCACACCCATGCCTTGTGCGAACAGGGAACCGCCCAGCGTTGCGCCTTCCGAAAAACCGGGGCCACCAAAAACAGGCAGGATGAAGACAGGGAACAGCAGCGATCCGATGATGCCGCCCACGCCATGCACCGCGAACACATCAAGCGAATCATCGATCTTCAGGCTTTGCTTCACAATCTGCACCGCGAAGAAGCACACCGTGCCGCCCAGCAGGCCCAGCAGCATCGCCCCGACCGGGCCGACAAAACCAGCCGCCGGCGTGACTGTCGCCAGCCCGGCAACCGCGCCGGTAACGATCCCGATGGAGGTTGCCTTGCCGATGCGGATGCGTTCGATCATGATCCAGATCAGCGCGGCTGCGCAGGCGGAAAGATGCGTGTTGAAAATCGCGGTCGCGGCGTCATCGCCTGCTGCCAGTGCCGATCCGCCGTTAAAGCCGTACCAGCCGACCCACAGCAATCCGGCCCCGGTCATGGTCAGCGCAGGGCTGTGCGGGGCAAGCAGGGATTTGTTGAATCCCCGGCGCGGGCCAAGCATCCTGGCGAGAATCAGCGCCGCGACACCAGCCGTTGTATGCACCACGATTCCGCCTGCGAAATCGAGCGTGCCCCCCGCAGCCAGCCATCCGCCGCCCCACACCCAATGCGCCACCGGCACATAGACGAGCAAGCTCCACAGCAGAGTGAACGCCACCACCCAGCCAAAGCGGATGCGCTCCACAAACGCGCCAATCACCAGCGCGGGCGTGATAATCGCAAAGGTCATCTGGAACAGCGCATAGGCGCTTTCCGGGATCGTCGTATCAGCGCGGATATCGGCAAGATTGGCGAGCATCATATTGCCCGCGCCGCCCAGCCACGGGCTGCCTTCGCCAAAGACAAGCGAATAGCCGATGATCGCCCAGAACAGCGAAACCACGCACACCATCACAAAACAGTGCATGATGACCGACAGCACGTTGCGCGCCCGCACCAGCCCGCCATAGAAAAGCGCAAGGCCGGGGATGGTCATCAACAGCACCAGCGCAGAAGCGGTCAGCACCCAGGCTGTATCGCCACTGTCTGAAACCACAACAGGTTGTGCCAGCGCGGGCGTTGTAAGCGCTGCCAGCATTCCTGCCGCAATTTTCAATCCTCGCATCATCCCGCGCCCCTCCGATTGTTGCGTCGCTGCTAGGCGATGTGGAAGTGCGCGACAAGTGGCTTGAACCGCTTGAAGGGGGTTCTGCCTTGGTGCTAACCATGTTCGACAGGCCGGGGAGTTTGCGCCGTTGAAACATCTGATTCTTGCCATTTCCACCGCCGCGCTGCTGGCGACACCGGTCGCAGCCCAGAAGAAGCCGCCCTATTTTGCGTCCATTTCCGCAGGGGAAGCCAAGATGCGTACCGGGCCGGGTCGGCAATTCCCGGCAAGCTGGCTCTACAAGCGCGCCAGCCTGCCTGTGCGCGTGGTCGAAACCTATCCCAACTGGCGCAAGATCCAGGATCCGGATGGCACGACCGGCTGGATGCAGGCCAATTTGCTGAGCGA
>JANOAJ010000277.1:0-4377 GCA_031411035.1 Sphingomonadales bacterium | reverse complement strand
CCGGGCCCTGTTTCACATCTGGGCACCTGACTCTCCCAAAGGCCCCTGCCTGCGCAGGGGCGACGAGGCATCTATTTCATCTCCGTAATCCATTGGCGCAACAGCGCCAGCCCTTCTGCGTGTGCGGTGGCGCGGCCCAGTTCGGGCATGGCCGTGCCGGGTTCGGTGCTGGCAAGGCGGTAGATCAGGATCGATTGTTCCGGGTGGCCGGGGCTGACATCAAAGGCCAGCGTACCGCCGCCCTGGCCCGCCGCCACCGGGCGCTTGCCAATGCCAAGGTTCGGACCTGCCGCCGCTTCCCAGGTAAGGAACAGGCCGGAGTTGGAGGCCGCCCCGCGCGGGTTGTGGCAATGGCCGCAATTCACGTCCAGATAGGCGCGGGCGCGGGCATCCGTGCTACCCGTCGCGGGATCATTCCAGACCGGGATATGGGCGAAGGATTTCGGCGCGTCCTTGATCAGTCCGGCGGTGAACAGGCTGGCGGAAAGGTTGCGGGCCTTGGGGCCGATAGGGGTCATCACGCCATCGAGCGCGTGACAATCCTTGCATTGATTGACGTTCGGCACGGCGTAGCTGATCGCGCGCGGCGTTCCGTCCATTTGCGTCCAGCGCGCATCGACGCGGGTGCCTGCCCGTTTCAGGTCCGCATCGCTGCCGTCCGCATTCCAGACATAGGGCAGGGCGATCCAGCCGCTGGCGCGGCGGATCAGCAGACGGGTTTCGATGATGCGAACATTGTCATCCGGTGCGCGGAAATCCGCCGGATAGCCGAAACTTTTGACCAGCACGCTGCCAATGGGGAAATCGAGCACGCCCTCCGCGCGGTACGTGATGCGCTTGCCCTTGGGCACATAGGCGTAACGGAATTTTTCCGCATAGTCGGAAAAGAGCGGGGTGTTGAGGCTGTAGGGCGTCACGCCGGCATTGGGTGTCTGGCCCTGTTTGCCCAGCAGCAGGGCAAAGTCGGAAAGGTGCGCAGGCAACGTATCGCCCAGAATCAGGGCGTCGTTGACCGGCGGTGGCGGCGCGCTGGCGCTGACAGTGAGAAGGCAGGCAATGCCAAGGACAATTTGTCGCCCTTGTGCAGGCAGGGGCCTGTTTGACGCTCTGGCACCCGGTTTCCCCAAAGGCCCCTGCCTGCGCAGGGGCGACGGGAACGCCGGATTCATTTGACCGCCGCCTCCATCGCGACGGGCAGTACCACGGCGGGCGGCATCGCGGCGGGTGGTGCTTGCGACAGATCAATCAGCCCGGCCTTGCCTTCGGTGGGCGGGGTCAGCGGTTCGGGCAGCCCGAGTGTCAGCACGGGCACCTTGTCATTCACATGTACCTTAGACGCCGCGCCGCCCACGCCATCCCAGAAGATCGGCGCGATCGTGCCACCCATCATCGCCGCCAGTTCCTTGCCGCCCACAAACCCCGGTGCCCAGCCCGCGCGGCCATGCACATTATCGCGCACAACGATATTCGAAGGCAGGGGATTGTATTTGGGGTCAGTGAAAGGCCGCTTGTAGGCGACGACAAAGACATTGGCAGTGGCATTGTCGCCCAGGGCATTGGCAAAGACATGCACATTGCTGTTCGCCATCACCATCACGCCTGTGCCGACCGGCACCTGCGAAACAGTTGCCCCCGGTGCGGCGAAATTGGGCGTGTCATTCTTTTCGACCCGGTTTGAAAAGACACGAATGTCATGCCCGCCTTGCTGCGGCAGGTTGGGCAGATCGAAAATCAGCACGCCGCCCGTGTTATGGACAGCCGTGTTGGAATAGACATCCGCATTGAAACTGTTCTCGATCTCGATCCCCGCCACATTGCCGGTCGCCATCGAATTGCGGACGATGATGTTTTTCGACTGGCCAACATAGATGCCCGCATCCGCTGCGCCCTTCACATAGACATTGTCGATCAACACATCAGTGGAACTGACCGGATAGACGCCATACGCGCCATTGGTCGGCTTGGGGCCGCCCGTCCATTCAACGCGCAAACGGGTGAAAACGATCCGCTCGACGCCCTTGGATTTGATCCCGTCGCCGCGCGTGTCTTCCACCGAAAAGTCCTTGAGCACCACATCGTTGGATGTAACGAGCAAGCCTTCGCCCGCGCCCTTCTGGCCCTTGAAGCTCAGCACCGTGGCGGTCTGGCCTGCGCCCTTGACGGTGACGCCGGGAATATCGAGGGACAGGCCGTCGGTCAGGTCATAGCGTCCGGCGGCAATCTCCACGGTATCGCCGGGCTTCGCGTCAAGCAAAGCAGTCTGCAACCGCTCCTGCGCATCAGGGCCGGGGGAAACGCTCAGCGTGGCGGCGAAAGCGGGAGAAGCGAGCAAAAGACTCGCGGCGGACAAGAAAAGGATTGGCTTCATCCGCCAATCATTGCACTTACATGAGTGTAAGCCAAGAGAGGTTGAGCATGAAAAAATTTGCGTTCGTCGCTGGTCTTTCCGCACTGGTGGTGCCTGCCCAGGCAGCGGTGCCGATTGGCGGCAGATGGCTGACCGGGGATGGCAAGGGTGTGGTGGAGATCGCCCCGTGCGGCCCGCAACTGTGCGGCAAGATCATCAAGCTGATCGCGGACGTGAACGGCCCGCCCACGGATCGCAACAATCCTGATCCAAGACTGCGCACCCGGCCTTTGGTGGGCCTGAACATATTGTCCGGATTCAAGGATGCGGGAGACAAGTGGGAAGGGCAGATTTACAGCCCGGAACGCGGGAAGGTGTACCGCTCGGTCGTGTTCCGCAACAAGGATGGCACGCTGGCCGTGAAAGGCTGCATTTCCTTCATCTGCCAGACACAGACATGGAAGCCGCTGCGGTAGGGGGAAGCGGGGACTGTCCCTTCAGGGACTGTCCCCATATTCCCAAGCAGGGGGACAGTACCTTCAGGAACAGTCCCCGCGCTGATTAGCGTCCGCCTGTCCGCTGAACGGCGCCCTTATGGGCACCCACACCGCCGGGTTTGCGGAAAGGACGGAAGGGCTTGCGTGCGCCTTCGGGGCGGGCAGCGCCCGCTTCCGGACGACGGCCACCACCGCCATCGCGGCGCTGCTGCTGCGGGGCAGAGGCAGCGGGCTTGGGCAATTTGGCGCGCTGAGCATCAAAATCGGCAGGCAGGGGAACCGCGTCCAGCTTGATGCCGGTCAGACGTTCGATCTGCTTGAGCCAGCCCTTTTCCTCGCCGGCAACATAGGAAATCGCAATGCCTTCCGCGCCGGCGCGCGCGGTGCGGCCGATGCGGTGGACATATTGTTCCGGCACGTTGGGCAGATCAAAGTTGAACACATGGCTGACGCCGGAAACGTCAATCCCGCGCGCGGCGATATCGGTCGCGACCAGGATCTTGATCTGGCCCTTGCGGAACGCTTCGAGCGCCTGGGTGCGCTGCGCCTGGCTCTTGTTGCCGTGGATCGCGGCGCTGCCGATATTGGCAGCGTGAAGATGCTTCACCACCTTGTCCGCGCCATGCTTGGTGCGGGTGAAGACGAGGGCGCGTTCAATCGGCTCCTTCATCAACTGGATTGTGAGCAGCGCCTGCTTTTCCAGCGGATTGACGAACGTCACATATTGCTCGACGCGCTCGGCGGTGGAGGCAACCGGGGTTACCGATACCTTGACCGGGTCACTCAGAAAACGCGATCCCAGTTCGGCAATCGCTTTGGGCATCGTCGCGGAGAAGAACAACGACTGGCGCTGCTTGGGCAGCATCCGGTCAATCTTCTTGATCGGTTCGATGAAACCAAGATCCATCATCTGGTCCGCTTCATCGAGCACGAAGATTTCCACATTGCGCAGCGATACCGCGCGCTGGTCGATCAGATCGAGCAAGCGGCCCGGCGTGGCGACGATGATGTCAACGCCGGCCGAAAGCACGCGGATCTGCCGGTTGATCGGCACGCCGCCAAATACGGCTTCCACTGACAGGCGCATCTGCTTGCCATAATCCTGGAAGGACTTGGCGATCTGGGCGGCCAGTTCGCGTGTGGGGGAGAGGACGAGCATCCGGCAATCGCGGGGGCTGCGCGGACGCGGATTGGCCGCCAGATATTGCAGCGAGGGCAAAGCGAACGCAGCGGTCTTGCCAGTGCCCGTCTGGGCGATGCCCAGAAGATCGCGGCCTTCCAGCAAGGGCGGGATCGATTGCACCTGGATCGGGGTGGGTGTGGTATAGCCCTTTGCGGTAAGCGCATCGAGCAAGGGCTTGGCAAGGCCAAGGTCTGAAAATTGAGTCACAATTATTCTTTCAAAAACAGGCAAGCGGCCATGCGGAACGCATGGCGACAAGCGGGGTCAAATTTGACAACCCGCGTGAAAAGGGAAGCCGTTGGGCTGGCGCGCTATGAAGTCCCTGGCCTGTGCCGCATCCTGTTTTCAGG
>JANOAJ010000276.1:0-2061 GCA_031411035.1 Sphingomonadales bacterium | reverse complement strand
TCGGTGCCGCTGGCGCAGTAATTTTCCACCTTGGTGACGCCGATATTGGGCAGCCGCAGCGCCATGCTGAGCGGAATGCCGGAAGGCCCGATATTCTGGCCATCAAATCCCACGCCCAGCCACGCGGCGTCAATTTGCGAGGTTTCAATCCCCGCATCGGCCAGCGCTTCATCAAAGCACTCGACCATCAACTGGTCGGCATCCTTGTCCCACCGCTCACCGAATTTGGTGCAGCCCATGCCAAGGATGGCGACCTTGTCCCTGATTCCGCGTGGCATCATGCACCTCCTTGTTTGACCGGCACGGCCTTCCAGAAATATTTGGTGAAACCGCGCGCATCGTCCACGGCCTTGATGCGGAACACCATCCGCATCTCGACACCCACTTCGATCTCGTCCGCCGTTACATCGGCAAATTCCGTAACGAGCCGCCCGCCGCCTTCAAAATCAATCGTGCCGTAAAAGCTGGGCGGGTCAGGCGAGAAAGTCAGATTGTCTGCCGTGAACGACATGATTTTGGCGCGGCGTTCGGCAAGGGGATAATCTTCCTGCGTGCCCTGCGCCCGGTCATTGGGGTTTACGCTGATCTCGGTCCTGGGGAACTGCACCGTGCCGGTCTTGGTGCAGCGGCCGCCGATCAGCCCGAGCACTGCCTTGCGCTGCCGGTAAAGGGTTGTGCCCGGCTGTTTCTGATCCATCTCCGCGCGGATGCCTTTTTCCAGAGGCAGCAGACCCCGATGGAAAAGATAGCGGCCATAATTGCTGTCCTCCTGCCGGAAGGCGAGATTTCCCGATACGCCGCGGCGCGGCGGCAGCGTTGCGAGCGCTTCGGTGGTTTCAAACACCAGTATGTCGGCACCCTGGCCAAAGCTGGCAAGGAGGATCGTCTCGTCAGGCTTCGCGTTTTCAAGCGTTGCGGCCAGCATCAGCAACGGATGCGCCGCGCCGCTATCGCCAACGGATTGCATCAGCCCATCGACGCAGACCTCAGGCCGGATGCCCGCTTGCTTTGCCAGTTGCTCGGGAACGCCTTTTACCGGCACCGCGATCACCGCACGATCAATGGCAGCTCCTGCGATGCCAAGCCCGGCGAGCGCGTCCTTCAGCGCCTTGCCAAGGATCGCGCCATAGCCTTCATCCCGAACCCAGCGGCTTTCCCAGGCATAGTCAAAATCATTGCCGGTACTGCGGAAATGATCAACAAAGTCGATGGTCAGGCTGTGGCCCCCAAGATAGCGTGCGATCACGTCTCCCTGCCCGACAAGCAGCGCACCCGCCGCATCGCCAAAGGACATTTCCGCTTCGGACGCAGGCTTGCCCTTTCGCTTGTCAGAGGCGACCAGCAATTGTGTCGCGTGGCCATCAAGCGCCTGCATCAGCGCCGATGTGCCTGCCCGTAACGAGCCTGCGGCATCATTGGCCCCGGTGGCATCGTCCAGCGCCAGCGCTTCCTTCATCACGCCCGCATTCAGCCTGTCGGCAAAGGGCAGGGTGGTGGAAGCCAGCGTCACCCGCTGGACGATCTTCCGGTCGAGCCCGCCCAGACAGTCACGTGCCGCTTCCACCCCCATGGTGATGGCGTCTTCATCCCAGTTGGCGTTTGCTTTCTCGCCTTTGGCCAGACCGCGCAGGCCGCCCGCGAACCAGCCGTTAAAGGCGTGAATTGCCGCGCGTTGCAGGCGACGTTTGGGAATGTACGCGCCAAAAGCCAGGATGCCGGTGTCCGTCATGCCTCAAATTCCACATAACCGTTGTTGAGTACCATGATATTCCGTTCAGCGCTGAATGCCTGGAACGCCGCCCTGCCATCGCCTTCGCGCCAGATATCCGTGCGGATTGTTTCGCCAGGATAGACCGGCCTGGAGAAGCGGGCGTCCATCCGCCGCAACCGTTCGGGCGCATTGTCCATCAATTCGGAAATGAGGGTGCGCCCGACCACACCCAGAGTGGCCAGGCCGTGCAGGATGGGCCGCTTGAACCCGGCTGCCCTGGCAATCTCCGGATCGATATGGAGCGGGTTGAGATCGCCTGACAGGCGGTAGATAAGAGCCGCATTGCGCGC
>JANOAJ010000275.1:0-2161 GCA_031411035.1 Sphingomonadales bacterium | reverse complement strand
ACAAATCGCCATTTTGTGCGGCCTGTTGGCCGTGCTCTATGGCTTCATCACCAGTCGGCAGGTGCTTGGCGCCTCAGCCGGCAACGAAAAAATGCAGGAAATCGCCGCCGCGATTCAGGAAGGCGCTGGCGCCTATCTGGGTCGGCAATATCGCACCATCGCCATGGTGGGCGTGGTCGTCGCGATCCTGGTGTTCTTCTTCCTTGGCGGCATTTCCGCCACGGGCTTCCTGCTCGGCGCGATCCTTTCGGGCGCGACCGGTTTCATCGGGATGAACATCTCCGTGCGCGCGAACGTCCGCACGGCAGCCGCCGCACAGACCGGCCTGCAGGAAGGCCTGACGATGGCATTCCGCGCAGGCGCGATCACCGGCATGTTGGTGGCAGGCCTTGCGCTGCTCGCGATCTCCATCTTCTTCTGGTATCTGACGGGCCCTGCCGGTCACCTGCCCAACAGCCGCGAAGTGGTTGACGGTCTGGTGGCGCTGGCCTTTGGTGCCTCGCTCATCTCGATCTTCGCGCGTCTCGGCGGTGGTATCTTCACCAAGGCTGCGGACGTCGGTGCCGATCTGGTCGGCAAGGTTGAAGCCGGAATCCCCGAGGATGATCCCCGCAACCCTGCGGTTATCGCGGATAACGTGGGCGACAATGTCGGCGATTGCGCCGGTATGGCAGCTGACTTGTTCGAAACCTATGTTGTTACCATTGGTGCCACGATGGTGCTGCTCGCGCTGCTGGTGAAGGGCGCGGACAATATTCTGGGCCTGATGAGCCTGCCGCTGCTGGTGGGCGGCGTGTGCGTCATCACCTCGATCATCGGCACCTATTTCGTCCGTCTGGACGGCGGCAAGAACATCATGGGCGCAATGTACAAGGGCTTCCTTGTGACCGCTGTCCTGTCGGTTCCCGCCATCTGGTTCGCCACGAATTATGCGCTGGGCGGCATGGAAACCCTGATTGGCGGCAATCTGGACGGTACGGGCGGGTTCACCGGCCGGACGCTGTTCTATTGCATGTTCCTGGGCCTGGTGATCACCGGTCTGCTGATCTGGATCACCGAATATTATACCGGCACCAATTACCGTCCGGTGCGCTCCATCGCCAAGGCTTCGGAAACGGGCCACGGCACCAACGTGATCCAGGGTCTGGCCATCAGCCTTGAATCGACGGCCCTGCCCACGCTCGTCATCTGCGCGGGCATCATCATTGCCTTCAAGCTGGCGGGCGTGATCGGCATTGCCTTTGCCGCCACATCAATGCTGGCGCTGGCCGGCATGGTTGTTGCGCTCGACGCTTACGGCCCGGTGACGGACAATGCCGGTGGCATTGCCGAAATGGCCGGGATGGACGAATCAGTCCGTGAAAAGACCGACGCTCTGGACGCGGTGGGCAACACCACCAAGGCTGTGACCAAGGGCTATGCCATTGGTTCGGCGGGCTTGGCAGCGCTGGTGCTGTTCGCGGCCTATACGACCGATCTCAAGGAATTCTTCCCTGAACTGTCGGTCAATTTCGGCCTTGAAAACCCCTATGTCATCGTCGGGCTGCTGCTCGGCGCGCTCCTGCCGTACCTGTTCGGTGCGATGGGCATGACCGCTGTGGGCCGGGCTGCCGGGGAAGTGGTGAAGGACGTTCGTGACCAGTTCGCCAAAAACCCCGGCATCATGACCTTTGAAACCAAGCCGGATTATGCCCGCACGGTCGATCTCGTCACCAAGGCCGCGATCAAGGAAATGATCATCCCGTCGCTGCTGCCCGTGCTGGCACCGATCCTGGTCTATTTCGTGATCAACGCTGTGGCTGGCCAGGCAGAGGCGTTCGCGGCTCTGGGTGCGCTTCTTCTCGGTGTGATCGTGGGCGGCCTGTTCGTGGCCATCTCGATGACGTCAGGCGGCGGCGCATGGGACAATGCCAAGAAATATATCGAAGACGGCAACCACGGTGGCAAGGGCAGCGAAGCCCATAAGGCAGCCGTGACGGGCGATACGGTCGGTGATCCCTACAAGGACACTGCGGGCCCCGCCGTCAATCCGATGATCAAGATCACCAACATCGTGGCATTGCTGCTTCTGGCGGCCCTGTACGCGGCGAAAAGCGCGATCTGATCTGACTGGTGAGAGTCCCGCAAGAGACTCTCACCGACAGGCAGAAACGGCCCCGCG
>JANOAJ010000274.1:0-5842 GCA_031411035.1 Sphingomonadales bacterium | reverse complement strand
GCGAAAGTCCCCCGATGCCATTAGGGGCACCCCCTTCCAGCGATAAGCGGAGCGGTGGCCGAGTGGTCGAAGGCGCTCGCCTGGAAAGTGAGTATACGTCAAAAGCGTATCGAGGGTTCGAATCCCTCCCGCTCCGCCAGTTACCCCCAGCACCCGTCTCCGAAGCGGTCGACCCGCCCAACGACACTGTCAAACCAATGTGGCACGGTAGGCATGTCGATGGACGAGTTGCCGTTAGGCTGACAGCACCGAGGTCCCTCGCTCCGAGCGCGCTTGACAAGTCCCGGCATTCGTGAGCATATAGATAAAACAAACAATTGTTTTTTGGAGAATGGAATAGCCATGAAGCTTGCGCGCTCTCACTTGTTTGCTTCGGCAGCTTTGGCCGCACTGATCCCGCCTGCAACCTGTTTCGCCCGGGATGTAGCTGGGGCATCGGAAGATGCGCAGGCCGATAGCAATGGCACTGCAGAGATCATTGTGACCGCGCGGAAGCGAGGCGAAACGCTGATCTCTGTTCCGGTTGTGGTGAGCGCGCAAACTGCGGAAGAAATTGCGCGGTATAATGCAACGGACCTCTCCTCCATTGGCGAATTGACGCCCACCGTGATTGTGGCAAATTATGGCGCAAACGGCGGTAGCTCCATTGCCATTCGCGGTATCAGTTCACCCGCGAATCAGAGTGGATTTGAACAGGCCGTGTCCGTAGCCGTGGATGGTGTTCAGACTTCTAATGGCCATGTCGCGCAGCTTGGTTTTTTCGACCTCGCACAGGTTGAAACGCTTAAAGGTCCCCAGGCATTGTTCTTCGGCAAGAACAACACTGCGGGCGTCATTTCACTCTCTACCGCTGATCCGACTCGCAGATGGGAATATTCTGGCCGTGCGGGATATGAATTTGTCGGTGATGAAGCGACAATTGAAGGTGTCGTTTCCGGTCCTGTGACCGATACACTCGGCATCCGCTTGGCAGTACAATATTCGAATATGTCTGGCTGGTTGCGCAACACCGCGCAGCCCATTGCCAATCCATTTTACCGTGCGGCGACCGGTGCCCCTGCATCGGCAGCCGCACTTCCTGGAACGGGAGACACGCGCCCTGGCGAAAGGCAGCTTCTTGGTCGCCTGACACTGGCGTGGGAACCGGACTCCAGTTTTCGTGCCAAGTTCAAGCTCTTTGGTGCCAAATCTGACGACCCCGGCCCCGGCATCAACATCCAGAATACCGGGCCTTGTGTGGGCGGCTTGCCTCGCGTGTCTGGTATTGCTGATCCCTATGGTGATTGCGTCGCGGATAATCGTGTATCAACCGGAGACGTGCCAACCGCAGTCACCGCCAGCTATCCGAAATTTGGCAAGACCGGGATCAATCAAGGCCATCTGCGCGCGCTGACTAGCGCAATGAGCCTTGAGAAGGATTTGGGTGACAGCCTGACCGTCAGTTCGCTGACCGGGTACAGCTCTGTGCGATATGAATGGTTTGCCGGGCTTGATCACACCGTTTATTCCCAGCTGGCCCAGTTCGAGCATACTGATGAGAAGGCTTTCAGTCAGGAGTTTCGGCTGTCGAGCAATTTCGATGGGCCGATCAACTTCATGCTCGGTACCTATTACGGTCACACAAACACCAACATCCACTATGACGTAACGCTTAATACGGGCAATTATCAGGCGACGACTGGCCGTTTCGAATCCTTTGAAAAAGTAGCCCATCAGACCGGTGAAACACTTTCAGCTTTCGGCCAGGTGAGATGGAACCTCTCGCCAGAGGTGGAACTGGCGGGTGGTGCCCGCTGGACGCGGGAAATGAAGCGCCAGAACCAGCATAATCTCTACGGAATTGGCGGCTTTGCGACATATACCACCGTTTTTGCCACTTCGACGGACAAGACGCCTGGCGTGCTTGCCGGGCGCTTCCGCGACACCAATGTCTCACCCGAAGCGACACTGACATGGCATCCCAAACCTGATCAAACCTTGTTTGTTGCCTATAAAACGGGCTTCAAGTCAGGTGGTTTCGGGCTCACAAATCCTCTATCGGTCGCGTCCACGATTGGAGCCATTGATTTCGAGTCAGAAAGAGTGAGAGGTTTCGAAGCTGGTGCGAAAGGCCTCTTTCTTGATCGAAAGCTGCGGCTCAGTTTTGCTGGGTTTAATTATAATTTCTCAAATTTGCAGGTCAATACTTATAATCCGGCCACGATTTCCTACAATATCAACAATGCCGGTAAGCTAGAGCAATATGGTTTTGAGTTCGATACCAAGTGGCAAGCGAACGACATACTGTCATTCCATGGTGCCATTGCTTATGTACACAACAGATTCCACAATTTTGTTGGTCAATGTTACGCTTACGCCTTTCCGGTTGGTTCTGTTCGTGCAACGGCAGTCGCGCCACCAAATTGCTCGTTTGCCAACGCGACAAATCTTACGCTGCAGCAGGATTTTGAGGGGCGCACGCCTGCGCGTACGCCGGCTTGGAGCGGAAACATTGGCACGGTGGTTACCATTCCGGTAAGTGACGACAGTGTCGAGCTAACAGCAGATGGCATTTACTCTGGCTCCTATTACGCTGCGGATACACTGGTGGCGGCGAGCCGTCAGGACAATTACTGGCTGGCCAATGCCAGTGCCAGCTACCTCGCAAACGAGGGCAGGTGGAAGCTGTCGCTGATCGGCAAGAACCTCGGCAACAAGCACTATGTTTCCTATGCGGCAGACCGCACTGGCGGGGCGGGCGTGCCGGGAGCCGTGGGTGAGCAACGCGGCGTCGTCGCACGTGGACGTGAAATTACGCTTCAGGCATCATTCAAATTCTGAAGCATGGGAAGAAGAGCAAAACGCTCGCAGCAAAAGGTTTTTCCTTGGGAGAAGAAGATGGGCAAGCAGCCTGATTTTGATGCAGTTGTAATTGGTGCCGGAATGTCTGGCATGTACCAGGTTTATAAGCTCCGCGAGCAGGGTTACCGGGTTAAAGGGATCGAGGCCGCGCCTGATGTGGGAGGTGCCTGGTTCTGGAACCGTTATCCAGGCTGCCGGGTAGATTCCGAGAGCCATACCTACAGCTATTTCTGGTCGCCTGAATTGCTCCAGAATTTCAATTGGACCGAGCGGTTTTCTGGTCAGCCAGAAGTTCTGCGTTATTTGCAGACGGCTGCCGAACATATGGATGTTCGCAAGGACTATATCTTCAACCAGCGCGTCCGTAGTGCGCGATGGGACGAAGCAAACAAGTATTGGGTTGTCCAGCTTGAAGAGGGAGGCTCCCTTCCGTTCACAACGCGCTTCCTGTTCTCTGCCATGGGGCCGCTGTCGGCACCGCAAATGCCGAATGTACCTGGCGTATATACGTTTGAGGGCCAATGGTGGCATACTGGTCGCTGGCCACGCGATCCTGAAAGCAACAGCGGCGCAAAAATCGACTTTACCGGCAAACGGGTGGCCGTGGTCGGCACAGGCGCTTCGGGCGTCCAGGTCATTCAGGAAATGGCCAAAGTCGCCAAGGATCTTTACGTATTTCAGCGGTCGCCCAACTGGTGCAACCCGCTGGGAAATGCGCCGGTCAGTCAAGAAGAGATGGACGAAATCAAGGCCAACTACACCGAACTCAACCAGTTCTGCGATACAACTTTGTCCGGCTTCCCACACAAGTGGATCGACAAGCATACGCTGGACGCGCCTGCCGAAGAGCGCGAGGCCTTATGGGAGGAGCTTTACAAAGGCCCCGGCTTCCGCCTCTGGCTCGGCAATTATCATGACTATCTGGAGAACCCGGAGGCCAACGCGCTCGTTACCGAGTTTGTCAGGCGAAAGATCCGCGAACGGGTGAAGGACCCCGTGGTCGCCGAAAAGCTGACGCCGCGCGATCACGGCTATGGCACGCGCCGCGTTCCGATGGAGACGAAATATTACGAATGCTACAATCAGGAGAATGTGCATCTGATTGACCTGCGCGAAACGCCGATGGAGCAAGTGGAGCCGAAGGGCATCCGCACATCGGATGGCAAGCTCTACGAGGTTGATGTCATAGTTTATGCAACCGGCTTTTATGCTATTCGTGGCTCGCTTAGCCGGGTCGACATTTATGGCAAGGATGGCCGTTCGCTCAACCAGGTCTGGAAGGACGAAGGTGTCAGCACCTATCTTGGATTGACAATCGATGGTTTCCCCAACTTCTTCACTCTGGTTGGACCACAGAACGGTACGGTTTTCTGCAATATCCCGCGTTGCTCTGCGACCGCAATCGACTGGAACACTGATTTGATGCAGTTCATCAAAGACAAGGGTGTTTCCAAGCTTGAGGCCGACCCCAAGGCACAAGGCGACTGGAACAGACTTTGCGAAGATTTGCTTGCCAAGGGTTTGATTGGAAAAACAAATTCCTGGTTCACCGGCGTCAATAAGAACGTCGAAGGCGCGCAGAAGCGTGAGGTTCTCTTCTACGCGGGCGGCAATCCGGAGTTCAAGAATCTGTGTCGGGAGATTGAAGCTGATAATTGGCGCGGCTTCCTGTTCGACGGGAAGACGGCAGATAGGATCGGTGAGACCGCGTGAACATCGGGGACTTCCTTGCTTCGCGCCTGTCACTCTCGGGTAAAACCGCAGTTGTGACAGGCGCTGCCAGCGGCATCGGGCGGGCGACGGCCCGCCTGCTCTGTTCGCTGGGTGCGCGGACTGTCTATCTAGACCGGGATGCCTCCGGTCTGAAATCCGCTGTGGATGAAGCGGAGGGTTTGCCTGGGGAAGCACTCGGATTTGAGATCGACCTCTCGGACACAGGCTCAATAGAGGCGGCGTTTGAAAGGGTCATCGCAGCGTGCGGCGGGATCGACGTGCTCGTCAATTCTGCGGCGATGAATGTTTCAGGCGCAAGTGTGAACTATGATCTGGAGGTTTGGCAGAAAGTGCTGGACGTCAACCTCACGGCGTTGTTCCTGTGCAGCAGGCTGGCAGCCCGTTCGATGATCGACCGATCTGTGGGCGGGACGATTGTGAACGTGGCCTCTGTCGGCGGTTTGAGCGCCGGTATTACGGGCCGTGCCAATGCCAATCCCTCCTATCGCGCGTCAAAGGGCGGGGTTGTAAATCTGACCAGGGCTTTGGCCGTCGAATGGGCGGAGAAAAACATTCGTGTGAATGCAGTAGCCCCTGGCTATGTCCGCACGCCAATGGTTGCGCGTCTGACGGATGATCCTGAACGCGAGGCCGCCACGGCAGAAAAGATCCCGCTTGGCCGATTTGCCGAACCCGAGGAAATCGGCTGGGTAATCGCGTTCCTTGCAAGTGAGGGGGCGTCAATGGTCACGGGCCAGATCCTGCCAGTCGATGGCGGTTTGCTGGCATGATCCGAGAGCAGATGACATTGGCTGCGCACAAGAAACCGCATGTCCACCCCGTGGATGAAGACTGGCTGGCGCTGGGGGCTGAAACGCGGCTTGAGCCAACAATCGAAATCATCGATTCTCACATCCATCTTTGGGATTTCTCCTCGCCGCCATATTTCACTGCGTCTTTCGAGCAGGATGCGCGATCCGCTGGCATATCGGCTTCGGTCTTTGTTGATTGCACCATGGGCTATCGCGAGGATGGACCCTCCCATCTGTGGCCGGTTGGAGAAGTCGAGTTCGCCCGCGCCCAGGCCGAAACTGCAGCGAGGGATGTCAATGTCGCGGCGGCGATCGTCGGTTGGGCAGACCTGTGTCTTGGATCCGCGGTGGATGAAGTGCTGGATGCGCTGGAACTAGCGGGCGGCGGCCGTTTCCGTGGTGTGCGAACCAGAGCCACCTATGACCCCGATCCGCTCGCCGGTTACGGAGACACGGGTGTCGGCCCCGGCCTGCTG
>JANOAJ010000273.1:0-2784 GCA_031411035.1 Sphingomonadales bacterium | reverse complement strand
TAGTCCCGGCAAAGTGGCACGGAGAGAGCAGGGCATGAGCGGGTTTGACGAGATGTTCGACTGGGTGGTGGTCGGCAGCGGCGCGGGGTCGATGAGTTCGGCCCTGGTGATGCGCAAGGCGGGCAAGTCCGTGCTGATCCTCGAAAAAACCCCTTTTGTGGGCGGCACCACGGCCAAGTCGGGCGGGGTCATCTGGGTGCCCAACAATCGCTTCATCCGTGCGGACGAACCGGAAGAGAGCGCGGCCAAAGCACAGGAATATCTGGAAGCGGTGTGTGAGGATCTGCCGGGATCAACGCCCGAAAAACGCGCTGCCTATATTGCCGAAGCGCCCAGGATGATAGATTTCCTTATCGATCAGGGCATCGCGATGGAACGCGGATCGACATTCTGGCCCGATTATTATGACGATGCGCCCGGCGGATGCAGCACCAGCCGCACCGTCGTTGCAAAGCCGTTCAACAAGAAGGAACTGGGGCCGTGGGAAGGCAAGCTGCGGCAGGGTTTCCTTGAGATGAAGGTCAAGCTCGATGACGGGATGAAGTTTGCCTATGTCGGCAAAAGCTGGGCCATCACATGGTCCTTTCTGAAAACCGGGATCGGCATGACCATCGGCAAGCTGCTGGGCCAGCATTGGGTGACAGCGGGCGCGGCATTGCAGGGGCGGATGTTGCAGGCTTCGCTCAAGGCAGGCGTGGATATCCGCACCGACAGCCCCGTGCGCGAACTCATTGTTGAAGATGGCAAGGTGACGGGCATCGTCACGCCACAGGGCCGGATTGGCGCGCGGCTGGGCGTGCTCGTCAATGCGGGCGGCTATGCCCAGAATCAGGATATGCGGGATAAATACATGCCCGGCACGCGCACCATCTGGTCGAACACGCCAGAGGGAGACACGGGTGATCTACATGTCGAAATGGAGCGGATCGGCGGAGTGCTGGGCCAGATGGACCAGATGGTCGGATACCAGATGACGCAGATGCCGGGTTATGAAAAAGGCTATGTCCGCCCGCCGATCCAGAGCGTGACCGGCAAGCCGGGATCGATCCTCGTCGATCAGTCAGGCGTGCGCTACATGAACGAGGGCGGCTCTTACGAGCTCTATTGCCAGACCATGCTGGAGCGCAACAGCACCGTTCCCGCCATCCCCAGTTGGGCCATATTCGACGCGCGCTATGCGGGAAAATACCCCATCGGCGGCGTCAAGATGAAGAAATATTACGCGATGTGGAAGGAGGCGGGTTATCTGAAGGAAGCCGACACGGTCGAAGGCCTGGCGGCCCAAATCGGCTGCGAACCGGCCGCCTTGCGCGCCACAATCGACCGCTGGAACGGTTTTGTGGACGCCGGCCGTGACACCGATTTCAACCGGGGCCATCGCGCCTATGACAAATGGCTGGGCGATCCCTTTCACGGCCCCAACCCGGCGCTGGGGCGGATTGATCAGGCGCCGTTCTACGCGGTGGATGTCGTCCCCGGAGATGTCTCGACTTATGGCGGCGTGGTCACCGACGCGCAGGGCCGCGTCGAGCGCGCCGATGGCTCAGTGATCGAGGGCCTTTATGCCTGCGGCGTTTCCACCGCCAGCGTGATGGGTGGCGTTTATGTGGGGGCAGGCGCGAGCATCGGGCCGAGCCTGACCTTCGGCTATGTCGCGGCGAAGCACGCGGCTGGGGTCGGGAATTCAGTGTGAAGGGGCAAGCCATGGAAAGTCTGAAAGTCATCCAGTGGACAACGGGCAAGGTCGGCAAATTGTCGTTGCGCGGGGTTATCGATGACCCGCGCCTCGAACTGGCGGGCGTCTATTGCTATTCTGCCGACAAGTCCGGCACTGATGCAGGCGCGCTGTGCGGGCGGGCGGATACGGGCATCAAGGCCAGCAATGATATTGAAGCGCTGATCGCGCTGGGGGCGGACACCGTCTTTTACAACCCGTTCATGGCCGATCTTTCGCATGTCATCCGGCTGCTGGAAAGCGGGCTCGATGTGATCAGCACCAATCTGTTCCTCAATATCGGGGGCATTCAGGGTGATGTGAAGGCGCAACTGGAGGCCGCGTGCGCGCGGGGCGGCAGTTCGCTTTATATTTCGGGCGTCAATCCTGGCTGGGTCAATGCAATGGCCTGCGCGATGACGGCAGTGTGTCGTGATGTGCAGATGGTGGCGATTTCGGAAGCGGCGGATTGCTCTGTCTATGAATCTGCGGAAACCTGGCTGGCGATGGGCATGGGCTTTTCCGAGACAACGCCCGAAGTGATGGCCACTGCCAAAATCTGGATGCAGTCCTTCCATGATGCTGTCAGCCGGATGGCACTCGCGCTCAATTACACGCTTGATGACATGGAATTCTTCATGGAGCACGCCACTGCCTCGCAGCGGGTCGATCTTGGCTGGTTCGTGATGGAAAAGGATAGCAATGCCGCGCTGTGCGGCGGCTGGAACGGCAAGGTGGGGGGCAAAACCGTCATCCAGATGAAAGTGACATGGTATCTCACCAAACATCTCAATCAGGGCTGGACGTTCCCCGACGAGCAATATGAGATCACCATCAAGGGCGAGCCCGAAATCCGCTCCCGGCTTCAGTTCATCCCGCCCGAACATTGGGGCAATCACGAATGGGATACGATGACAGCGATGCCGGTGGTCAACGCCGCATTCAATGTGAAGGCTGCGAAACCGGGCATAGTGACGCTGATGGATGTTGGCTTGCCGGTCGCGCCTGCGGGGCTGTGGAACCGGAACGGGGAGAGATAATATGGATGCCGAACTTGAAGAATTGCGCGT
>JANOAJ010000272.1:0-3718 GCA_031411035.1 Sphingomonadales bacterium | reverse complement strand
TTGACTTCGCCGGCGGCGATCACAACAGTGCCGGGTTCGCAGACTTCTGCCAGCGCATTGATGTCGTTCAGCGGATCGCCGCTTTCGGACAGATCAACGAACAGGATGCTGGGGCTTGCCGATACCGAGAGGGATTGCACGGCGTTCCGCAGGCCACCCTTGTGAATCTTTTCGATTTGCCAGCCAAGTTCGATGCACACGGGCCGCAGGGTTTCTGCGGTGCTCTCATCGCAAATATAGGCCGCAAAGGGATCGCGGGTTGCCGCACCGGGACGGGAGGGAGACCAGGGCGCATTCATCAGTTGCTACTCCTCGTGCTTTCGCTCTTCACAGGCTGCTCACCAGTGGGTTTCTTGTCGCGATAGGATTTGATCGCCTTGCCGGAAGTGCCGGGATCCGTTGCGCCGGTGGCGGACTGGCCAAGCACAAGATCCTGCGGATTGGCGACCATGGCGGCCAGATTCGTGTTTGTTGCACAGCCGAAGTTGGAGGCGTTATGCTCGTTCATGTTGATGTCTGACTTGCGGCTCCAGTCGGGGCAGCCCGGCACGGTGGCCTTTGAGCGGCTGACAATCACCCGAAGCGTTCCCGGTGCCACTTCCCCTTCCGTCACAGGCGGTGTGGTATCAAGCAGCAGGCCATAATTGGCGGCAATACCGGCGATGGCATCCCGCGCCGCGCTACCCGAAGACCCGGCAGGCAGATCCACGGAAACCCGGTCACCATAGCCAACCTTGAGCGACTCGAACCAGCCCTGAACCCGGGCGAGGTCGCTTGACGACATGCCGTCATAACCGGTGCCGACATCAAGCGCATAATTGGTTTGCGAAACCACGGGCTGATGCACGGATTCAAGTCCCCGATTCGTCGTGCCACAGGCACTGACCGAAAGGGCAAGACCGAGAAGGATCGAAGTTTTGGCGATACGCATGATCATAGTCTCCTTGATCCGTCTTAATTTCCGCTAAACCCGGGGGCGGCTTCGCTGCCCTGGCTACGGGATTTCTTTGAAGGCGCCGGTGCCGACTGGCTCTGCTGTTCCATCGGATAGGGCTTTGCCGCTGCGCCAATGGAAGGTGCTACAACCGTTGCGGGCGGTGCCGAAGCAGGCTTGGGGCGATCACCACCGGAGGAACCCGATTGCGTGCGGCCAAGCAGCAGGCGCTCAATGTCCGTGGCGGTTTTCATGCCGTCAGTGGGAAGGGCGATCTGGTTGGCCGTAACCGGCTTCACCAGATACGGCGTGACCATGACCACCAGTTCGGTCTCGTTCTTGCGGAAACGCGTAGAGCGGAACATGGCGCCAAGCACGGGCACGTTGCCAAGGCCGGGCGCGCGATCAATGGCATTGGTCTGCGCGTTGTTGAGCAGGCCGCCAATCATGAAGGACTGGCCGGAACCCAGCTCAACCGTCGTTTCAACGCGACGTGTTGTCAGCGCGGGAATGTCAAACCCGTTGATCCGGATCGTGCCTTCGGTCGAAAGCTCCGACACTTCGGGACGTACGCGCATCGATATGCGGCCATCCGAAAGCACGGTGGGCGTGAAGGACAGGCTGACACCATATTGCTTGTATTCAACAGTGATGGTGCCGAGCTCCTGCGAGATCGGAACGGGGAATTCGCCACCCGCCAGGAAGCTGGCCGTCTCGCCGGAAAGCGCCGTCAGGTTGGGCTGTGCCAGCGTCGTGACCAGACCTTCGGTTTCGGCAAGGTCAAGCGCCGTGGCCAGATCCATGCCCAGAAGGCGGCCCGCCAGGCCTATGCTGGTCTTGCCCGCACCCAGGCCCAGATTGTTGAAATTATACTGCGTGCCGCCAGTTACGAACTGGCCGGTCTTCACATCGAAGGGCAGCTTCAACGAGCCGGAGGGCAGGCCGTAAAGGGATGAAGCATCCAGTGTCGGCAGGCCCGAAGCATCGAAATTGCCGATGCTCGCAAAGTTGCGGCCCTGGCCGATCCCGAACAGAAAGCCCCCGGTCGTATCGCGGTTGAGCAGATTTACCCCGATTTCCTTGACCAGCGACCGGCTCACTTCGGCGATCTTCACTTGCAGGTTGACCTGCAGTGGCGTTGCCGTGCGGATGCGGCTGATCACTTTCGTGCTGTCGCCCACAAACGCCTGAACGAGGCGCTCTGCCTCGGCGCTGTCATCGGGATTGGCGGCCGTGCCGGTCAGCAGGATCAGGCCGTTCATCGCCGTGGACTGGATGACCGCGTCCGGCATGGCGAGCTTCAGCATCGAATCGATGGAGTTGATGTTCTGCCCGGCCCGGACTGTCGCGGAATAGACAACCGCGCCCGAACTGGATGTGGCAAACACACTCGATTCGCCCGCAGCTTTCGCAAACACATAGATTTGCGTGGAAGAGCGCACCTGAACGTCCGCCACCGCTTCGTTGGCCACGAATACGTCAGCAATCGGGGAGGGCAGGTTGATCAACTGGCCACGACCAACCGAAAGCGGCAGGTCTGCCATTGTTTTCTGCTGCCGCAGGGCGCCCGGCACCGCAGTGCTCCGGGTGACTTTGGCCGCGGCCGGGCGGGCCTTGGCCTTGCCCTTTGCGGCTGCGAAGCCGCCGCTTGGTGTGGCCATCATGCCAACCGCAAGGGCAAGCACCAGGGCACGGCTGGCAGTCTGCTGCTTGATCAAAAGGAAACGGCTCATCTTACTTGCTCCCAACCGGAACGAGCTCCGGTTCCTTGTTGCTTCCCCGACGGACTTTCACGACCGGACCGGTCGAAAGCGGATCTGCCATTGAACGGCCTGCGCCCTGCGCAGCGACGGGTGCTGCACCAGCACCGCTGGAACCGGTGCGCGGCACCGAGCGCCGCTGGAAGCGCGATACATCGGCCCCCGTGACGAAGGTTGGATTTGCATCTGTCGGCTTGGTCGCGATCGAGAGAAGCATGGACTTTTCGGCTTTGGGATCAACGCCTTCGGGCACCTTTACGTCCCCTGAGGCAATGGCCCGCTCCAGCTCGGCCGTGTTGTCGGCCAGAGAACGGAGCGACAGCGAAAGATCACCAACCTTCTGCGCTACGGCAATTTTTTCCGCGATGCGGGGCGTGGCTTCAAGCGTGACGGTGTTGAACGCCTTCACTTCCAGTTTGCCTTCAGAGTCTTCGCTGGTCGTGCGCTGATCCGTTGCCAGAACGCGCAGGTTGCGAACGATGGTTTCAGATGCCTTGAGGGCAGGGCCGTCTCCGCCTTCCACTGTCTGGGTCAGCACCAGGTCAATACGGTCTCCGGGAAACACGAAGCCCGCCACGCCATTGGCGGGCGATTGTGAAACCGAAACCGTAACCGCGCGCATGCCCGGTCCAAGCGCTGCCGCCAGGAAACCGCGATCACCCGGCTTTACCAGGGCGCCCTTGGTCACTGGCTGGCCAGCCGTCACCGCGTTGCGCACCACCGTACCGGTCAGGCTGGCAGGTTCTGCCTCGCCCTTCAGATAATAGGCGTTCTCAACCAGTTCCTTGGGCCAGGGCTGATAGCGAAAGCTGTCCGCTTCGATGATCGTGCCGACGGGCAATGCCCGCGTGGCGACAAGGATTTGCGGGCCATCCTGTTGCACGGCCATGGCGGCGGCCTGCACCTGAGGCGCGCCGGATTTGGTGAACAGGGAACGAGCCATAAAGGCGGTGCCCCCCGCCACAATCAGCGCTACAACGAGCAGGACAATCTTCTTTGCATCCATGATGCGGGACCCCCAAGG
>JANOAJ010000271.1:0-7222 GCA_031411035.1 Sphingomonadales bacterium | reverse complement strand
GGCATCGCCGAGGGCGTCGAGAATAGCAACTATATGGTCGATACGACCACGGGCCGCTATTTTCTGACTGTATACGAAAGGCGGGTGAATGTTGAGGAATTGCCCTTCTTTCTGGGGCTGCTCGATCATCTCGCAAGCAAGGGCTGCGCCGTGCCGCGCGCGCTCCATGCTTTGGATGGACGACAATTGCTCAGCTTCGGCGAAAAGCGGCTGGCGCTGATCGAGTTTCTGCCCGGCGTTTCGGTAAGCCACCCCACGCCCGCGCAAGCCCGCGCCGTGGGCGTGGCGCTGGGCCAGATGCATCATGCCGTCAGCGATTTTGACCAGAATCGCGCCAACAGCCTTGGCCCGGAGGGCTGGATGGCACTGGCCGAACAATGCGGCGATGATCTGGACAAAATCGCGCCCGGCCTGAAGCAACGCGTGGCAGACGAATGCGCCTTCATTCGCGCCAACTGGCCCTATGATCTGCCCCGCGCGGTGGTGCACGCCGATCTTTTCCCGGACAATGTCCTGATGATGGGAGATGCTGTTTCGGGGCTGATCGATTTTTATTTTGCCTGCACTGAAGTTCGCGCTTGGGATCTGGCGGTTACCCATGCGGCGTGGTGCTTTGAAAATGACGGCACCGGCTTCCACGCCGATCTGGGGCAGGCTTTGATGGACGGATACCGCGAATCATTCGGGCTTAACGCGCAGGAAGAGGAAGCGTTCCCCATTCTGGCGCGCGGGGCGTGTCTGCGCTTTCTGCTGACGCGGGCATGGGACTGGCTGAACACGCCAGCAGGCGCACTTGTTACCCGCAAAGACCCGCTCGCCTTCTTGCGCCGCCTTGAGCATTACGCCGCGCTATGAGCGACGAGCTTCCCCAGGTGAAAATCGCAACGGATGGCGCCTGCAAGGGCAATCCCGGCCCCGGCGGCTGGGGTGCGATCATCCGTATGGGTGAACGCGAAAAAGAGATTTCAGGCGGCGATCCGCACACCACCAACAACCGCATGGAAATGCTGGCTGCGATTCGCGGCCTTCAGGCGCTGAACCGCCCCTGCCGGGTCACGCTGGTGACGGACAGTGTCTATGTGAAAGACGGCATTACCAAATGGATTCATGGCTGGCAGCGCAACAACTGGCGCACGGCCGCCAAACAGCCGGTCAAGAATGTGGAGCTGTGGCAGGAGCTTCTGGAAGCCATCAAACCCCATCGCGTCGAGTGGCGCTGGGTAAAGGGCCATGCCGGCGATCCTGACAATGAACGGGCCGACCGTCTCGCCAGTGATGCGGCCTTGATTGCGCGCCGAACCGGTGCATAGTGCGGGTGCTTCTGTTTGGTAGAGGGAGTCGGCATCGTGAAGTTCGAAGTGTATAAAGACAAAAAGGGTGAACATCGCTGGCGGCTGCGCCATTCGAACGGCAATATTCTGGCAACGGCCAGCGAAGGCTATGCTTCGAAAGCCAGCGCGATGAAATGTATCGAGAATGTCCAGAATTCCGCTTCCGCAGAAGTCGTCACCATCAAGTGAAGCGATGCGGGGCGTAGCGCTCCTGATCAATGTCGGCAATCATGGCATCGGGGGTATTTCCGAGGAGCAGCGCTGACGCCAGCTTGGCAGCGGCAGGTGCCGTCTGAATGCCAAAACCCCCTTGGCCTGCGAACCAGAAAAAGCCGGATATCCGCGGATCGAAACCGTAAACCGGCAAGCGATCCGGTGCGAAACTGCGAAGACCGGCCCATTTCCGGTTTACCAAGCGCACTTTCGCGGTTGTCGCTTTTTCAAACCGGTCAATGGCAATGGCCACATCGAGCTCTTCCGGGGCGGCATCGGTTGCCGGAGACGGGATTTCGTCGTGCGGGCTCAGCCAGATTCCCCCCCCGCCATCTGATTTGAAATAGAAGTGGCCCCGAATATCGAGCAGCAGGGGAAGACTCTTGGGGACCTGCCGATCCAGTTCCAACTGCACCATCGTCCGTCGATAGGGCGAAATGCCAAGCGCATGTGCGCCGCTCAGCCCGGCAATCGCATCGGCCCAGGCGCCTGCCGCGTTTACCAGAATATCTGCCGTCATGACGCCGCGTGATGTTTCCAGACGCCAGCGGCCATCGGCACGGTGCCCCGAGCCAAGGGACGTATCGCACAGCAACTCAGCGCCCGCCCGACGCGCCTGCCGCAAATAGGCTGCGTGCAGCGCGGCGACATCAATCTCCGCGCAACTGGGCACCGCGATCGCATGCTGCCAGTGTGGGCCGAGAAAATCGCACACGGCATCAATATGTGCGCGATCGAGCCTGTCCATCACCACGCCCGTCCCGTCAAATTCGGCAGCGAAGGCTTCCAGCCTGTCGAGATCTGATGCACGGCCCAGATGGATCTCGCCGCGCGGAGACAGGAAGCCTGTCTCGCTGAATGCGGGCGGGGGATTGGCGAGCCAGACTCCGGATGCGCTCGTCAAGGGCTGCACCCAGGGGCCGCCATAGGTTTCGCTCCAGAAAGCAGCCGACCGACCGGTCGCATGATAACCTGGCAGAGATTCGGCTTCCAGAATGCCTACCGAAACTGTTCCGGCCAGTTCCGCCGCCAGGCTGGCACCCGCCATCCCGGCGCCCACAATGGCCACGTCATAATGCTTCACCGGGCAACCGCCACCGTATCGATGAACGCATCTATTTCGTTCAGAACAACATCGCGAACAGCGTCGGTTTCCCGCAACAGCTCATGCGCGGCTTCCTCTCCGAACATCCGCAAGCGCGCCTTGGGCAAACGCGCCGCAACCCGCCGGATCGCTTGCGGGCTCACAAGTTTGTCCGTGTCCGCACCCAAAATCAGCATGGGCACTGCCACGCTTTCGGGTCCATGCGCCTGTGCAATCCGGAGATTGGAGTCCTGTGCCTGGATCAGCCAGTGGATGCTGGGTGGCCCCAGCGCGAGTTCCGGATTTTCCGCCCGCCACCACAGCTCATCGGCATAGCGATCCGCATCATGAGTAAGAAATTTCTGGCGGGAAACCCGGTTGGCGCCGGGCCGTTCATTGGCCTTCCATGCAGGCTTTTCAGCGCGGCCGAGCCGTGCCGCCCACCGAACCAGCCAGGCAGATACGGCCACCGGCAGCGGCCCGGTTTCAAAACCCAGCATGGGAGAAACGAGCACCACCCCATCCGGCGCAATGCGCTTCTCGATCAGCGCGCGCAGGACAAGATGGCCCCCCATACTGTGGCCGACGACGATATGCGGCCCCGAAGTGGTGGCCTGCCAATGAGCGTAATACTCTGCCAGATCATCGATCCACTGTGCAAAATTCCCGACATGCCCAACCGAGCGGTCAGCAAGAAACCGCCCTGACCCACCCTGGCCGCGCCAGTCGAAACCCGCGACATTCCAGCCTTGATCGTGCCAGTGCGCCAAGCATTCCAGATATTTCTCAAGAAAGTCGCCGCGACCACCCTGACAGAGAATCGAGCCCTTGGCATCTCCGCCACCGCCACGGCGCTGAAAGGCACGCACGGACCAACCGTCGTGCAGGGTGAAGGATTCCGGGGCAGTATCCGCAGGCCAGGCTCGGCGGATCGCAACGCTTTCAGTCATGATCGGATGGTTACTATTTCGTAAGTGATGACCGTTACTGGCATATCCCCATGCAAATCGGAACCTTAGAATTCGCGCTGATCATCGGCTTGTGTGTGCTGCTTGTCACGGCCTCTGTCACCGATTGGCGACGACGGGAAATTGATAACTGGCTGAATGGCGCCATCGCTGTGGCCGCCCCCCTGTTCTGGTTCGCAACAGGGCTGGAACCCTGGCCTGATATGGCCATCCAGCTAGGCATGGGCGCGCTGGTGTTTGGCATCTTTGCGGGCCTGTTCGCGCTGGGCGCAATGGGCGGCGGGGACGTCAAGCTGCTTGGCGCGCTGGCGCTCTGGTTCGCGCCGTTCCCGATGCTTCGCCTCATCATCATCATGTCCGTCATCGGCGGCGCGCTGACGCTGATCATGCTGATTCGCCAGAAAACGCTCAACCTGCCGGGAAAACCGGAAATTCCATACGGCATTGCCATAGCGCTTGCTGCTTTGTGGGCGATTTACGAACGATATTTTAACCATTTTTGGGCAGTGCTGGCTGCCTGACTAACATTTCCCGAAACCTTGGGGGTCCCGCATCATGGATGCAAAGAAGATTGTCCTGCTCGTTGTAGCGCTGATTGTGGCGGGGGGCACCGCCTTTATGGCTCGTTCCCTGTTCACCAAATCAGGCGCGCCTCAGGTGCAGGCCGCTGCCATGGCTGTGCAACAGGATGGTCCGCAAATCCTGGTCGCCACGCGGGCCTTGCCCGTTGGCACGATCATCGAAGCGGACAGCTTTCGCTATCAGCCTTGGCCGAAGGAACTGGTTGAGAATGCCTATTATCTGAAGGGCGAGGCAGAACCTGCCAGCCTGACCGGTACGGTGGTTCGCAACGCGGTTACAGCGGGCCAGCCGGTTACCAAGGGCGCCCTGGTGAAGCCGGGCGATCGCGGCTTTCTGGCAGCGGCTCTGGGGCCAGGCATGCGGGCGGTTACCGTTTCGGTTTCACAATCCCCTGCCAATGGCGTGGCCGGCTTCGTGTTTCCAGGAGACCGGATTGACCTGGTGCTGACCCAGACTGTGGAAGGGGGCGATGGCCCTGCCCTCAAGGCATCCGAAACCATCGTTCGCAACCTGCGCGTTCTGGCAACGGATCAGCGCACGACCAGCGAAGATTCCGAAGGCAAGCTGGAAGTGAAGGCGTTCAACACTGTCACGCTTGAAGCCACGCCCCGCATCGCTGAAAAAATCGCTGTCGCACAGAAAGTTGGCGATCTTTCGCTATCGCTCCGTTCACTGGCTGACAACACGGCCGAGCTGGAGCGGGCCATTGCCTCAGGGGACGTAAAGGTGCCCGAAGGCGTTGATCCCAAAGCCGAAAAATCCATGCTGCTTTCGATCGCGACCAAGCCGACAGACACAAATCCGACGTTCGTCACGGGGGCCGATGTATCGCGCTTCCAGCGGCGCTCGGTGCCGCGCACCGGTTCGGGTGGCGCTGGTGCAGCACCAGTGGCCGCGGCCGGTGCAGGCCGTTCCATGGCAGATCCGCTTTCGATGGGGCCAATCGTGAAAGTCCGTCGGGGAAGCAACAAGGAACCGGAGCTCGTTCCGGTCGGGAGCAAGTAAGATGAGCCGTTTCCTTTTGATCAAGCAGCAGACTGCCAGCCGTGCCCTGGTGCTTGCCCTTGCGGTTGGCATGATGGCCACGCCAAGCGGCGGCTTTGCAGCCGCCAAGGGCAAGGCCAAGGCCCGCCCGGCAGCTGCGAAAGTCACGCGGAGCACGGCAGTGCCGGGTGCCCTGCGCCAGCAGAAGACAATGGCTGACCTGCCGCTTTCGGTTGGTCGTGGGCAGGTGATCAAACTGCCCTCCCCGATTGCCGATGTCTTCGTGGCCAATGAAGCGGTAGCGGACGTCCAGGTGCGCTCATCCACACAAATCTATGTGTTCGCGAAGGCCGCTGGCGAATCGAGCGTGTTCGCCACATCCAGTTCGGGTGCGGTTGTCTATTCCGCAACCGTCCGGGCGGGGCAGAACATCAACTCCATCGATTCGATGCTGAAGCTGGCCATGCCGGATGCGGTCATCCAGTCCACGGCAATGAACGGCCTGATCCTTCTGACCGGCACGGCCGCCAACCCCGATGACAGCGCGGAGGCAGAGCGTCTCGTTCAGGCATTTGTCGGCGACAGCACGAAAGTGATCAGCCGCATCCGCACGGCAACGCCGCTGCAGGTCAATCTGCAGGTGAAGATCGCCGAAGTTAGCCGCTCGCTGGTCAAGGAAATCGGCGTAAACCTGCTCAACCGCGATACGACCGGGGGTTTCCTGTTCGGGATTGGCCAGGGCCGCAACTTTGCCAGCATTGGCAATTTCGATGCCTCGGGTCTGCCGACACTGGATGCCTCATCGCTCTATGGCCTGCCCTCAGGTTCGCTGAAGCTGCCCTTCGATGTGAAGACGGGGCAGTTTGTGACCGGCGGCACGCAGTATAACTTCAACAATCTTGGCCTCGGCGCGGGCAAGACCAGCATCGGTCTGGCTGGCCGCCTGCTCGGCATGGATCTGGCCACCGCGCTTGATCTTGCCGAAACCGAAGGTCTGGTGACAACGCTGGCGCAGCCCAACCTGACCGCGCTTTCGGGTGAAACCGCCAGCTTCCTGGCGGGCGGGGAATTCCCCGTACCGATCTCGCAGGAGCTGGGCACCATCACGGTTGAATACAAGCAATATGGTGTCAGCCTGTCTTTCACGCCCACCGTGCTTTCGGATGGCCGCATTTCGATGCGCGTGCGCCCGGAAGTGTCGGAGCTTTCCACCGAAGGCACGATCCGGATCAACGGGTTTGACATTCCAGCGCTGACAACACGCCGCGTTGAAACGACGGTTGAACTCGGGTCCGGCCAGTCCTTCATGATTGGCGGCCTGCTGAACAACGCACAGACCAATGCCATTGATCGCGCACCCGGCCTGGGCAACGTGCCCGTGCTTGGCGCGATGTTCCGCTCCACCCGTTTCCGCAAGAACGAGACTGAACTGGTCGTCATGGTTACGCCGTATCTGGTGAAGCCGGTTACAGCCAACCAGATCGCGCTTCCCACTGACGGCATGAAAACCGCCACGGACATTGAGCGCCTGCTGCTTGGCCGCACACAATCGGGTTCATCCGGTGGTGATCGCCCCAAGCCTGCTTCAGCGCCGCCTGCGACGGTTGTGGCACCCTCCATTGGCGCGGCGGCAAAGCCCTATCCGATGGAACAGCAGAGCCAGTCGGCACCAGTGCCTTCCAGGAAATCCCGTAGCCAGGGCAGCGACGCCGCCCCCGGGTTTAGCGGAAATTAAGACGGATCAAGGAGACTATGATCATGCGTATCGCCAAAACTTCGATCCTTCTCGGTCTTGCCCTTTCGGTGAGTGCCTGCGGCACCACGAATCGGGGACTGGAATCCGTGCATCAGCCCGTGGTTTCGCAAACCAACTACGCACTTGATGTGGGCACTGGTTATGACGGCATGTCGTCGAACGATCTGGCCCGGGTTCAGGGCTGGTTCGAGTCGCTCAAGGTCGGCTATGGTGACAGGGTTTCGGTCGATCTGCCTGCCGGTTCTTCGGGCAGCGCAGCGCGCGATGCCATCGCGGGCGTTGCCGCCAATTATGGCCTGCTGCT
>JANOAJ010000270.1:0-10542 GCA_031411035.1 Sphingomonadales bacterium | reverse complement strand
CCGAATTCGCCCTTGGGGCTTTCGGTTGCGACATAGACACTGCCCGCCGGCACTTTGAAGCCTTCGGTGTAGAGTTTGAAGTGATGGATCAGCGCTTCCATGCTCTGCTTCATCTCGCCGCGCTTGGGGGGCGATACCTTGCGGTCGTCGCTCGCAATCGGGCCTTCGGGCATATCGCGCAGGCACTGTTTCATGATGCGGACGGACTGGCGGACTTCCTCCACCCGGCACATGAAGCGATCATAGCAATCGCCGCGCGTGCCCACGGGAATGTCGAATTCCATCTTGTCATACACATCATAGGGCTGCGAGCGCCGCAAATCCCACGGCACGCCCGCCGCGCGGATCATCGGGCCGGAAAAGCCCCATTTCACCGCATCATCCTTGCTGACAAGGCCGATATCCACGTTGCGCTGCTTGAAGATGCGATTGTCCATCACCAGGCTCATCGCATCCTCGAACAGGCGCGGTACGCGCGTGTCGAGCCAGTCGGCCATGTCGGTCAGCAGTTTGAGCGGCACATCCTGATGCACGCCGCCTGGCCGGAACCATGCGCAGTGCATCCGCGCACCGGAAGCGCGTTCGAAAAAGCCGTAACAATCCTCACGAATTTCGCACAGCCACAGGAACGGCGTCATCGCACCCACATCCATGATGTGCGCACCAAGGTTCATCATGTGGTTGCCGATCCGCGTCAGTTCCGCAAACAGCACCCGCAGATATTGCGCGCGCAACGGCACTTCCAGATCGAGCAGTTTCTCGATCGCGAGCACATAGCTATATTCCATCGCCAGCGGAGACGCGTAGTCCAGCCGGTCAAAATAGGGCAAAGCCTGAAGATAGGTCTTGTGCTCAATCAGCTTTTCGGTGCCGCGATGGAGCAGGCCAACATGCGGATCCATTCGCTCCACAATTTCGCCGTCCAGTTCCATGACAAGCCGCAGCACGCCGTGGGCGGCGGGATGCTGCGGGCCGAAATTGATCGTGTAATTGTGGATGACCTCATCGCCCGTGGTGGGGGCGGAGTCCTGGGTCAGGCTCATTGCTTGTCCCCCTTTTCGTCACCCGGCAAAATATAGTCCGCGCCTTCCCAAGGCGACATGAAATCGAAGGAGCGGAAATCCTGTGCCAGCTTCACCGGCTCATACATCACCCGCTTATGCTCTTCTGAATAGCGCAACTCGACATAGCCGGAGAGCGGAAAATCCTTGCGCTGCGGGTGGCCGGTAAAGCCATAATCCGTCAGGATGCGGCGCAGATCGGTGTTGCCTTCGAACAGCACGCCATACATATCAAACACTTCGCGTTCGAGCCATCCTGCCACCGGCCAGATGCCCGTCACAGACGGCACCGGCTGATCCTCATTCGTCCACACGTGCACATGGATGCGGTGGTTTTTCGTCAGTGACAGCATGCAGTACACGATTTCGAAGCGCGGATCATGATCGGGCCAGTCAACCCCGGCAATATCCATCAACTGCTGGTAATCGCACGTATCGCGCAGTTGCATAAGGCACGCGAGTAGCTTGTCTGCAGAAACGGTGACCGCGATTTCGCCATGCGCTTCGGCAATGCCCAGCATATCCCCGCCGAGCGCATTGCTGATCGCTTCGGCAACGCCTTCGTTGGATGAGAATTTCGGAGCGGAATGGGCCATGGCTCAGCGTTCCACGGTGCCGACACGGCGGATTTTGCGCTGCAACTGCATGATGCCATACATCAGCGCCTCTGCCGTAGGCGGACATCCGGGCACATAGATATCCACCGGCACGATCCGGTCACACCCGCGCACAACGCTGTAGCTATAGTGATAATAGCCACCGCCATTGGCGCAACTGCCCATAGAGATCACATATTTGGGATCGGACATCTGGTCATAGACCTTGCGCAGCGCCGGGGCCATCTTGTTGCACAGCGTCCCGGCCACGATCATCACGTCCGACTGGCGCGGGCTGGCGCGCGGAGCGACGCCGAAACGTTCCAGATCATAACGCGGCATGTTCACATGGATCATTTCGACCGCACAACAGGCAAGCCCGAAGCTCATCCACCAGAGCGATCCGGTGCGCGCCCATTGAAACAGTTCCTCGGTGCCGACGACCAGATAGCCCTTGTTCGACAATTCATCGTTCAGCCCGTTCAGGAAACTCTGGTCAGGCAGGGTACCCGGCGGTGGTGCCGTGACGAGGTCTACTCCCATTCCAGGGCTCCCTTTTTCCAAGCATAGACATAGCCAAGGATGAGTTCGCCGAGGAAAATCATCATCGCCACCCAGCCTGTCCAGCCACTTTCCTTGAGCGACACGGCCCAGGGAAAGAGAAATGCCGCTTCCAGATCAAAAATGATGAAGAGGATCGCAACGAGATAGAAGCGCACGTCAAACTGGGCGCGGCTACCCTCGAAAGCCGGAAAACCGCATTCATATTCGGTCAGCTTTTCCGGGGTCGGGTTGTGCGTGCCGGTCAATCGTGAAATGGCCATCGGCCCGAACACGAACACGCTGGACAGAACCAGCGCAACGCCAAGAAACAGCAGGATCGGCAAATATCCTGCGGCGGTTGCTGCCATGAGACGCGACTCCCTGTTCCCGGCAAGAAATGCCCCGGATTCGAGCCGGGCTTTAGGCGAGCGCGTTCATGTTCGCAAGCGCAACAATGGCGGGAATGCCGCTTCCATCGTCCAATTTGTCCAAGACAAGCAACCGGTTTGGCCTCATCTCCTGTCGGCATTGGTTCATCGCATCCGGGTTGTTTTGAAAAGGGGGTATTCATGGTGAAGAAACTGGTTCTCGCGGCAACGGCGTTTGTCACATTTTCAAACACCGCTCAGGCGCAAATGGTGCGTGGCCAAGACCCGCAATCCGTAACCAGCGCCTTGCAGGGCGCTGGTTACAAGGCCGAACTGACCAAGGATGATTCGGGCGATCCGATGATCCGCAGCACATCCAGCGGTTCCAATTTTGCCATCTTTTTCTACGGCTGCACCCGAAACAGTGATTGCCGCCGCATCCAGTTTTTCGCGGGCTATACCCACGACAAATCGCCGTCGCTCAGCCAGATGAACGACTGGAACAGCCGCAAGCCGTTCGCGCGAGCCTATATTTCAGACAAGGGTGCTGCGCGGCTGGAAATGGATGTCGATCTGGACGATGGCGGCATGAGCCGTCTGCTGTTTGAAGACAATCTCGAATTCTGGACGCTGTTGATGGCAGAATTCGAAAAGTTCATTCCCTGATTTCAGGCGCGTCACCCCTGTGAAAGAGGGGTGACGACGGATGCACCGCGTCAAGACCGGGCAGCCAAGACTCTTTTCCGGATATATCGGAATCATGTCCGCGCGTTTACGCTTCGGCAATCGCCCGCTGCTATGCCCCTTGCCGGGGTGTGGACGGGGGAGACGCGCAAGGCTTTTCTCTGGCAGTCGCTTCAAACGAACCAGTAGAAAAATGGGCTTGATGATCCGATGTCAAGGGGCAATATCCTTAAGTTTCTTCCCGGCATTTCCGGAAACAAAGCCACCAACTCAATTGACAACACAACTGAAGCACTTCTTCTTTTCAAAAATTTTGAAGAATCCTGCAAAGGCTGGTTCTGGTCAACCGATTGCAATGGCCACCTTGCATATCTGTCCGACAGCATGTCCCGACTTCTGTGCAAGGAATCCGGGAAGTTGCTTGGCACTCCCTTTCTTGAGATGTTTGTACCTCCAGACGACGCGTCTGCCGTTCGTGACAGGCTGCCATTCATTCTCAGCCGACATTCGAATTTCGAGAAGCTGACATTGCAAACCGCGAATTCAGGTGATCAGCGCTGGTGGGAGGTATCAGGCTGCCCCCAATTTGATGCTGCTGGCAATTTTGTCGGCTATCGCGGCTATGGCGTCGATGTGACGGAACAGCTTCAATCGTCTGAGTCCGCGTCGCAACTGGCGATGTACGATCCGCTGACCGGCCTGCCCAACCGGCTGAGCATGTCCAAATCCCTGGATGCCAGCCTTGCGACGCTGGAGCGGCCGGGGCGCTCCTGCGCGGTGCTGCTCATTGACCTGGACCGGTTCAAGCAAGTCAATGATTCCCTAGGCCACCCGGCGGGCGATGCCCTGCTGAAACAGGTTTCCGACCGATTGCTGAAAATTGTCGGCGACAAGGAGAAAATCTTCCGGCTTGGCGGTGACGAATTCCAGATCATCCTTCCCGACTGCGACGACCGCGGGACTCTGGGTGAACTGGCCTATGACATTATCGCGAACCTCTCCCAGCCCTATTCTGTTGAAGGCAGCCGCTGCGTTATCGGCGCGTCGGTGGGTCTGGCGATTGGCCCGTTCGATGGCCGCACAAGCGAAGACCTGATGCGCAACGTCGATCTGGCGCTATATGCGGCCAAGGGTAGCGGGCGGGGCTGTTTCCGTTTCTTTTCCAGCACGCTCCTGCAAATCGCCGAGGACAGGCGCGTGCTGGAAGATGACTTGCGGGACGCGCTGGCCAAGGGGGAACTTTCCCTGTTCTATCAGCCGATTGTCAGCACCCGCACCAGTTGTGTTACCGGCGTCGAAGCCCTTATTCGCTGGCACCATTCGACACGCGGACCCATTTCGCCGGCCCTGTTCATTCCGATTGCCGAGGAAGCCAATCTGATCGACAAATTGGGCGAATGGATCTTGCGAAAGGCATGTGATGATGCCGCAAACTGGCCTGCGGATATCCGCGTGGCCGTCAATGTTTCGCCCATCCAGTTCTCGAATGAAACACTGCCCCGAACAGTCATGTCCGCCCTGGCCAATTCCGGGCTTTCGCCCCACCGGCTGGAACTCGAACTGACCGAGGGCGTGTTTCTGAGTGAATCTAGCGAAACTGACTCGATGTTTGCCACGCTCAAGGACATCGGGGTGCGTCTGGCGCTTGATGATTTCGGAACGGGTTATTCATCGCTCGGTTACCTGAAGACGGCACCATTCGACAAGATCAAGATTGATCAGAGTTTCGTGCGCGGCGCGACGGTGCCGGGATCGCGCAATGGCGCCATCATTGCGGCCATTGTTGCTCTCGCAGGCGCACTCGACATGGAAACAACAGCGGAAGGTATTGAATCGCTCGATCAGCTTGATTTGATCCGCAACCTCAGGGTCAGCCATGTTCAGGGATATGTATACAGCAAGGCAATCCCCAGCGACGAACTCTGCCAGCGTCTGGAATCGGGCGAATGGGCCATCCGCCCCTCCGGCCCGGCCAAACACCGCAGCGACAGGCGTTCCATGTATCGCAAGGCGGGCGCAATACTGGGCAGCTATTATCATCCGGTGCTGATCCGCAATCTGTCAGAGTCCGGTGCGCTTATTGAAGGGCTTATGGATGTGCCTGTCGGCACGCAGATCATTGTCGATTTCGGGGAATGCCAGTTGGCGGTCGCAACAGTGCGGCGCGTCCACAAGCGGCAACATGGTGTCGAATTCGGGCACCCCCTGGTGAGCGACGGCATTGGTGGGTTGTGCACGAGCCACAGGGTATCCCCCTATTTGCTCTCAAAACTGGGCCTTTCGGGTTCAGACCAAGCAGGAGCATCGCGCATCTGGGACCACTCCAACGCAATTACCATCGAGACGCTTTCGAAGAATTTGGGACTGCGGTTGCCCACCAGCACGGCAGGAGGGGCCGGCGCGGGACAATCGGGCGCCTTCGGAGGGCTTGGCACGGCGGGGACGGGCGCGAACAATACGTCCCACGCGGGGCAGAATTTCCTTTCCGGCGACAACCCGCTGCAAAGCATGACACTGCTCAACGCGGGTAATTCAACCCAGCGTCATCTGACAAGCGAGGAATTCGAACGGCTGAAAAGCGCGGTCGAAGCGAGCCACAATCCCCAACTCAAATACATCATCGCGCTTGTCGTGCTGACCGGAGCCAGGCTGCCGGATCTGCTGTCTGCCCGTTGGGAAGACATTGATTTTGCGATGCACCGCTGGATCATCCCGTCTTCAAAATCCGAAAAGGCCCGCGAAATTCCGCTGTCCGGAGCGGCATCAGATGTCATTGGCCGGCTGCCGCGCTGGGACGGATGCCCTTATATGATTGCCAATCCCCGAACCAAAAAGCCGTATAACAGCTTTTACGGGAGCTGGGACGCAGCCCGACGGAAAGCCGGGCTGGAAAATATCAGCATCCATGATCTGCGGAACAGCATCGCCCGAACCTGGTAAGTCTGGCCCGCGGATGGCTTCCCCCGTGGCCGGAAGGTCTCACTAAAGTCTCACCTGCGCGGGGTGGGAGAGGGTGAGATTATGGTGCGGTGCAGTATCGACTCCTGATGTTCGGGTTTGGAGTGTCGCCGCATAGCAGGTGATTTCCTATTTTGCAAGATGGGAAGTTTGCACCTGTCGGGCGGCAGTTCACATTTTAACAATCACCATTGATGGGAATAAATATACCCGTTTGCCCCCCAACCGCACCACACCTCCTGCTGCACAACAGGCATCATCGCGACATATGCGTCGCGTCCATGCAAGACGCGCTGGCAACCGCGCTGTGACATAAAAATTGGGGGTAAAGGAAGCTGGTGCACCCGACTGGATTCGAACCAGTGGCCCCCAGATTAGGAATCTGATGCTCTATCCTGCTGAGCTACGGGTGCGCCGAGGGCCGATTAGGACGCGCGCACGCGCCGGTCAATTGCGTTGGTTGGGGGGCACATAGGGAAGCGGCAGGGGCGTTACGCCGATTCCGTCCTCCACAAGGGCTTTCGCCTCCACTGGCGAAACCTCTCCGTGAATACTTGAGTGGTCAATTTCACCCGCATCCATGGCGCGTGCCTGCTTGTCGAAATCACGCCCCACCCAGGTGGAATTTTCCAGAATGGCTGCCTGTGCCTTGACGAGTGCAGCGAGCGCCGCCTTGGCGGCTTCAGATGACGCAGGCTCAGATTTGGCAACCGGAAGTACGGCCTGACGGTTGCCTTTCGCAGAGACATTCGGCGCCATCACTGCTTTTGACACATCTGTCGCGCCGCACACTGGACACAATAACAAACCGCGTGCCTTCTGGTCTTCATACGCACTGGACCCGGCGAACCACGCTTCAAACACATGCCCGGCACTCTCGCATTTCAGATCGAACACAATCATAGCTGGCTGATGTGGGGAATGGCCCGCCTGTGGTCAAGAACCGGAATGCGCGCGCGAACATCGGTAACGCGCGCCAGATCGATTTCGGCAATGGCCAGCCCCGGCGCTTCCCCCATATCCAGCACAATCTCACCCCAGGGATCGATAACAAGCGAATGACCATATGTCGCACGGCCATCCGCATGTGTGCCGGTCTGCGCGGCAGCGATTACCCAGGCCGCATTCTCGATGGCGCGGGCGCGAAGCAATATATGCCAATGTGCCTTGCCGGTGGGAACGGTAAAGGCGGCGGGCACGCTCAATATTTCCGCCCCCGCCCCGCTTAGTGCCGCATAAAGCGCGGGAAAGCGCATGTCATAACAGACCGACAAGCCCAGCCTGCCCACTGGTGTTTCCGCAACTGTCGCGCCCTCACCGGGCGCATAGGCAGACGATTCCCGCCAGCTTTCGCCAGTCGGCAAATCCACGTCAAACAGATGGAGCTTGTCATAGCGCGCCCGGATCGCACCTGCATCGTCGATCAGCAGGCTGCGATTGACCAGGCGCCCGTCGGCCCGCTCGCCCGAAAGCGCGAGGCTGCCCAGAGCCACCCAGATTCGATGGTTCGCGGCACCTTCACAAACTTTCGCCAATACCGTGTCATGCGCTTCATCACACAGTTTTGGCGCGGCGCGCTTGCGGTCGCGATCAAGCAGGCCGGACATTTCAGGCGTAAACAGCATGGCTGCGCCCTGCCCTGCCGCATCCCCGATGGCAGTGGCCAGCCATGCGGCATTTTCAGCGGGATCGATCCCGCTCGTCATCTGGGCAATGGCAATCTTCATGCCGCCAGCAGCGGATCCAGCCCCCCGCGCGCATCCAGCGAAGCCAGATCATCCGAACCACCAATATGCTGTCCGTTGATGAATATCTGCGGCACTGTGGTGCGCCCGTTGGCGCGATCAATCATCTCGGCGCGTTTTCCGGAATCCATCGTAATGTCTGTCTCTTCCACTGCCACATTTTTGGATGCGAGCAACGCCAGCGCGCGGGCGCAAAAGGGGCAGAGGAATTTGGTATAGACTTCAACCTTGGCCATTTTTCCAAGATGGCGGCCAAGCCGGGTAAATGTCAATCGTCGATCAACACCCGCGCCCAGCATAGCACGATCACCTTGCCCGCGCCGGCCCGCTTCAGAGCGGCAGCGCACGCATTTGCTGTCGCGCCGCTTGTATAAACATCATCGACCAGCACAATCGTGCGCTTCCCGAATACGGCGACAGCCTCTTTCCTGACCGCGAAAACGCCCTTTACGGCATTGGCCCGCGCTTTTGCACCGAGCGCGCGCAGCAACGGAGTCGGCTTGGCCCGTCGCAACAGGTCAAGCGCAAGCGGATGGCCGGAGGTTTTGGCGATATGCCCCGCCAGCAAAGCGGACTGGTTGAAACCGCGTCGCCAAATCCGCCAGCGATGCAGCGGCACGGGAACCAGCACACAGGATTCCGATGGCAGATGGCGTGTCATTGCATCGGCAACGAACGGCGCAAGGCCGATTCTGCCGCCATGCTTGAATTTCAGGATCACCGATCTGGCTAGGTCTCCATACGCCACCACTGCGCGAGCGCCATCATGGCGGGGCGGACTGGCAAGGCACGGGCCACATGACAACCCGTCCTCCACACTGGGACAACCGCACTGGCGACATCCTGTCGCAGTCAGAAAGTCGAGCGTGTTCCAGCAGGCGAGGCAAAGCTGGCGATCCCCTGCCACCACCACACCGCATCCGGCGCAGCGCGGCGGCAGCGCGAAATCAAGTACATTACGCAAAAAGGCTGAAACCACTGCCATGCGGGGTCTTGTTGCGCGCGCCGACACAGCGCACAAGGCCGCGAATGGCCCAACCGGAAATATTTGACCGTCACGCCCGGCGTCTTGTCTATAATCGCGCTTCCCGCAGTGCCCCCGAAGACCGGTGGCTGGTCCGCCGGATGGGCGAAGAGCTGATTGACCGGCTTGATGCCGTGCGCCGCCCTTTCGGCAACGCCCTGGTGATCGGCCATATTGATGATGCGCTGAACCATGCGCTGCAATCACGCTCCATTCGCTTCATTCATGCCGCGCCGGGAGACTGTGGTGCCGCGATTCGCTGCGATGAAGATCGTCTGCCCTTCCGGGATCGCGCCTTCGACCTCGTCCTTGCGATCAACTCGCTCGACACCGTGAACGATCTTCCCGGGGCCCTGATCCTGATACGTCGCGCGCTGCGCCCCGGCGGATTGTTCATGGGGGCCCTTGCCGGCGCGGGGAGCCTGCCTGCACTCCGGCGGGCATTACAGGGATTGGACGATAAGGGTGCCGCCATCTCGCGGCTGCATCCCGCCATTGACGTTCGCGCGGCTGGCGACCTGCTGGGACGGGCAGGCTTTGCCATGCAAGTGGCCGACAATGATAGCGTCGTGGCACGCTACCGGGAACCGGCGCGGCTGGTGGGCGATCTGCGCGCCAACGGTCTGTCGAATGTGCTGGAAGTCCGGCGACGTTTTGATCGTGGTGGTTATGAACGGCTCCAGGCCCACCTGGCACAGCAGGCGGCGGAGGAGCATTTCGGCCTATTATATCTTACCGGATGGTCGCCTGACATTTGATCGCGGGGATCAGCGGATAGTCGGCAGGTGGCATGTCCAGCGCGTCCAGCTCAGCGGGCCAGACCCATTTCAACGCGGCAGCGTGAAGCGGCGCAGGTTCATTTTGCCAGTCGGTAAGGGAGAATAGCAGCAGCAGCAAATGCCGATCGGCGAGCGGCGTGCTTGCGAATGTGAGCGGCAGCAGCGCTTCGGGGCTGACGGAAATACCCAGTTCCTCATGCAACTCTCTTGCCAGCCCACCTTGCGGCGTCTCGCCCGGTTCCAGCTTGCCCCCGGGAAACTCCCACAGTCCCGCCATCGCCTTTCCCTCCGGACGCATCTGCACGAGAACGCGCCCCGCCTGGTCAAAAATCGCGGCGGCAACAACAAACAGCATCGGCGGGAACTCTTCACAACGGGACAATAAGGAATTTTTAACGCTTATTACCTATCCCTACACGCCCCGACCAGGGAACACGAGACCGGGAAACTGACATGCTGAAGCTTCTGCGCCGATTGCGGCGGGACAGGCGAGGTGCGACTGCAATCGAGTATGGCCTCATACTCGCGCTGATATGCGTCGCCATTCTCGCTTCGGTAATGAATGTTGCCGAAGTGACAGTATCCATGTGGAACAACATCGCCGACGCTGTCAGCAAAAGCTAAATCAAAAACAGATAATTAACTAAATCTCCCTATCGGCGATATAGACAATTTTTGGGATGAAGAAAATGCATCTTATCAGAATCATTTTGCAGAACAGCCGCGCCGCGACCGCGATCGAATATGGATTGATCGCGGCACTGATCGCGATTGCTGCCATCGC
>JANOAJ010000269.1:0-36968 GCA_031411035.1 Sphingomonadales bacterium | reverse complement strand
CCGATGGGCGGATGCGATTCGCTTGGGATGGCAGTGTGTTTCTGGAGACACTGGAGCGGGCGAAGGGATTCGAACCCTCGACCCCGACCTTGGCAAGGTGCTATGGGGTGTATTCATGAAGTAACATACGCAACATATGACTTATATAATGGCTTGAATCGGCCTAATGTCCTTAAATATGACGCATTTCCGTTGTTTTTTTTAGTAAAAACTGTTACCCCGTTTGTTACCCCACACGGTGTATTGTGACCTTTGTCTAGAATGAAACTAACAGACAGATGGATAAGCTCATTTGTTCCGAGCAAGATGGAGAGACTGGAATTTTACGATACGTTGTGTCCCGGACTTCGAATTCGCATCACACCGGCCGGAAAGAAGACTTTTTCGGCGGTGTATCGGGTGAAAGGCCGCCTGCAGAGATACACGATTGGCCGTTATCCGGTATTTTCGCTGAGCGACGCGAGGCAGAGGGCGATGGCTCTTCAACGTGAGGCGGCTGACGGAGTTGATCCGCGTGGCCGGGCGAAAGAGGCAGTGGCAGCGGCAATCAGTCTTTCGCAGTTGATAAATGATTATGCGCGGCTTCATCTCGAACCAAACGTCAAATCTGGAACGAAGATTCTATCCATCCTTCGGAATCGACACCTGCATTTCCTGCAAGCCCGCCTTGTTGGGGACATTTCCAAACGTGAGTTCATTGACGCTATTGATCTCGTGATGGCCGACGGGACACCCACCGCCGCTTCCAATTTGCTTCGGAACTTGAAGATGTTGCTCAACTGGGCCGTGCAACGAGACAGCATCGCAATCAATGTCCTGCAGGGCGTGCGCGCCCCTTCCAAGGCGGTCGAACGGGATCGAGTCCTGACCGACATTGAGATATGTGACATTTGGCGGGCTACGTTTAAGTTGCCCACGCCATATGGTGAAATGTTCCGGATGTTCTTTCTGACCGGCCAGCGCCGCTCTGAAGTGGCGACAATGCGCTGGGATGATGTTGTCGGCGATCTATGGACGATTCCGCGCGAACGTGTGAAAAAGGACAGACCCCATGCCGTGCCGCTAGGCCCATCCTCCCTGCAAATTTTGGTACATCTCTCCCAGCGCCCAAGGAGTGTTGCTGGAGGATTTGTGTTCACCACAGATGGGGGGAAGCGCCCAAGCAGCAACTTCAACAAGATGAAAATCCTCTTGGACGATCAGTCAAGTGTCAGCGATTGGAGAATTCACGACATTCGCCGCACTGTCCGTTCAAAGTTGGCCGAGCTTGGAATTGCCAGAGAGGTGGCCCGAAAAGTGCTGAATCATGAAGACGGGAAAGTGGATCGAATATATAATCGACATGAATATCTTGCCGAAAAACGGGAGGCGCTATGTCGGTTGGAGAGACATATATTGGGATTGATGGGAAGCTAAAGCCAGAATTTCAAGCACGACTGAATGACGCATTAGAGACGCTTCCGGCTGAGGAAAAACCCAACGACCCGGCTAAGCTCTGTGCCCTCATAACCATGGCAATCAGACCGATACACGTGAGTGGAGCCGCTGATATTGTCGGGCAAGAAAACTTGGAAGCATTCCGGGCCCAGCAAGAGAAATTGGGCCTGTCTCTGCTTAGGCTTTCTGAGGCTGCCAAACACACGCTCACCGCCGCATCACCACCGCCCAGCGCTCAGGGAGCAGAAGTCGATTCTGCAGCTGATCCATGGCACGAAAACATCGACGTCCTTAAAGCTGCTATCCACTTGATGCTTGGCGCGAATGCTTCGGTAGCCGACGTCGAAACCATCCTTGAAGCGGTAAGTAAAATTGCGGATTTGCGACCCCAGACGAAAGAAAAAGCTTCTCGAGGCCGGAAGGCTGCCGAAGGAATAGTAGATCGGATTGTCCGCGCTGTGGTGGTGTATCGAAATAGCGTCGGTTTGCCTGTGACATATGATTTAAGCACTGTAGATCCCACACGATCCAATAAGCGCGGAGGTTTAAAGGAAAAGCGTGACAATTTGTCGTATGTGAACATGAGCTTGACAGCAGATATGTGTGCTTCCGTCATGACTGTATTAGGTTTGTCTCCTGAATACTCAATTATTCGTACGAAATTGTTCAACTACAGAAAATTCTTGATATCTAATGACTTGGAACCCAGTGCAGATCACGTCAATACACATTTCACGCTCGGCGAGATGCGCGTACTTAAAGGGTATCTGGAACCTCCAATTAGCTAATTGGCTTCAAAGCAAACCATTTGGCTAATTAAGCAGTAGTAGCCGAATCTGCCTGATAACGGGTAAACAACATATGCAACATAGCATATGGAGTTACCCGCAATGAACATTCCTACAACAGCTTTCGTGAAGGGGGATTACGGCGACCCTTTTGATCCCGTCATTTCCGCCCGTGAAGCTGCCAAGCTTCTCGGCGTTTCCGAAACCCACATTTACCGCCTTTCCCGCGAAGGCCAGTTCGTTGACCCAGTTTGGCTCGGTCAGCGGCGCAAAGGTTACCGCGCCACGGATGTGCGCAACTGGGTGAATGGAAAAAAAAGCTTCACCACCAGCAACGCGTCTGATGGAGTTTCGCGTCCCTAGCCAACTGCATCAGGACTGGTCATTGCCCCAATAGGCTTTGACCCCACCCATATCCCGCCATTCCCAAAACGCCCGCATCAACCAAAAAATGCCTCGCGGCAACGCGGCGGCAAACCCTTCACTTCACCCCCCATTCCAGCAGCAAGAAAGAAGATCAAAATGTTTGAAGACAAAACAAAAGCCGACAGCACCACCGAAACTTTGCCGGGCGGCGCTGCTGCTTCAAGTGCCACAGCTCCCGGCGACCCGAAGACAATTGCTGAACGCGTGGCGTTGGGCATCGTCACATCGTCAATCACATTGGGCGCGATTGTGCCGTTTCCGGAAGGGTGGTCGCCTGAATCAATACAGCAGCACCTCAGGGGCAAGACCTTGAAGAACGTCAGCCGGCTCACGCAGGGCGGCTACAAACTTACAGCTTTTGGTTATCGCGATGATCAGGGGCGGCTCTTGCAGGTTTTACTCCGCTTCGATCACCCGACGATGCCCAAGGAAATTCGCCCTCTCAGGTACGTTGGTAACGTCAAGCATGCCGCTGATCCCTGCTACATGACTTGGATTGAAGGCATCAAACCGCTTTACGGATTGGATCGGCTGGCGAACCGGCCGGAAGCGCCCGTGCTTGTAGTTGAGGGGGAAAAGACGGCCGAGGCCGCGCAGCGGCTGTTTGCCGATCATGTTGCGATTACGTGGGCATCCGGTGCCAACGCAGTGAAGAACGCGGAGATGTTGGCACTCTGCGGAAGGGACATCACGATATGGCCCGACAATGACGATGCGGGACGGAGAGCAGGCCGCATGTTCGCCGCCTTGGCGCATCAGGCGGGGGCAGCAAGCATCCGCGTTGTTACCGTACCTGACACATTTCCTGAAAAATGGGATTTGGCGGATGACGTCCCTGCGGCGGTCACCAGCCCTGCCTTGATGGATCAGCTTCTCGCCGATGCTTCAGCTTATGCATTTGAGCCTAATGACCTTGGGACACCCGGCGGAAAAAAGAGGCGCACCCCTCCCCCCTTCTTTTTCAATATCCCCGGTAAGTCCAAAGTTGATCGCGGGTACATTCAAGAGAGGCTGAAAGACGATCTCGATGCCGATATGAACGGACGGAAATGGCGGGACATTGGCCGCTGTCTTTACCTTGCCTACGGCCCCTTCGGCTTGCCGACTTTCAACGAATGGTCGCAGACCGGGAAGGAAAAATACCGCAAAGGAGAGTGCGAACAGATGTGGAGAGATTTCGCCAACGAAAAGGTCTTTTTGGCGAAACCGGTTGCTTGGCTCATTCGTCAGGCAGACAAGGAACGGGAGAAACGGGGCAAACCGCCGGTCGATCCGAACGTTGAAACTGATTGCACGCCCGATGAGATTTCAGATGCGGAATCTGACGATGGCCTTGAAAGCATTGCAAGCGACATACCGGACGATGATCATGCGGAAGATCGCCGCGTAGCTGCCGTTGAAGAATTGAACGCCAGCTACGCAGTCGTTTCGCGGGGCGGGAAAACGGTTGTTATTTACCAGCGCTTTGACGGCGAAAAAGGCCGGTACGAATTCGAATATCTTGGCAAAAGTGATTTTGTTAACAAGTTTGTCCGGAAGGTGTGGGTCAAGGACGATAAGGGCAAAGCTAAGTTGAAGCCGCTGGGTGAATACTGGTTTGGTTCTAGTTTGCGGAGGCAGTTTAACAACATTACTTTTAAGCCAGGTCGCACGGCTGATTATGGAGAGCTGAACCTTTGGACGGGTTTTGCGGTTGAGCCAAGTGACAATCCGGAAGGATGGTCCAAATTCAAAGACCACCTTTTTGAAAATGTGGCCGGTGGGGATCAAATAGCGTTTGACTATATTATCAATTGGATGGCCTTCGGTGTTCAGCAGCTGGACAAGCCGACCGGAGTTGCTTTGATTTTGCAAGGTCAGAAGGGTTCCGGCAAGAGCTTTGTGACTAATCATTACGGATATCTTTTTGGCGGCCATAAATTTGTTACATCAATAGGCGATGACATTGTTGGCAAATTCAATTCGCATTTGGAGATGACTTTATTGTTTGGTGTGGAGGAGGCGTTTGCGCCTCAGAATCGCTCTGCTGATGGCGTCCTGAAGGATCTCATCACCCGTCCTGAATTGCGGGTCGAAGCCAAGTTCGCCGGCATTTGGACGGCAAAAAATCACCTGCGGATTATCATGACGTCCAATAACGATCAGGTGGTTCGGGCAGACGGATATGAGCGTCGCTATGCCGTGTTTGAAGTCACCAATCCGCATCAGCACGATGTCATAAAAAGGGGAAAGATGTTCGGGGAGATTGAGCTGCAACTGGAGAACGGTGGCTATGAATCCATGCTGGGGGAGTTGCTCGACAGGGATATTTCAGGCTGGAATCCTGAATCAATTCCCGCAACGAAAGCACTGACAGACCAAAAGACGCTCAACCTTTGCAATGATCCGATTATGGCATGGTATCGCTCGCGCCTTGAGGACGGCATTTATGTCCTGCCGGGGCGCGAAAATGCCCGTTGTTGCGAATGGAGTCAGACCAACGAAGTATGGGTACCTGTAAGTCATGCTGTGGCTGACTTTCAGGCATATTGTAAGGAAAATGGCTTTCGTGGCAATGAAGTCCAATTTCGTTCGAAGCTGGCCAGATTCATGCCTGAGGGTTTCGTGTCAAAGGCTAGACGGTTTGATGGCGTTGGCGGAACCATGCCTGCCAAGGCGTATCCCTTTCCGCCGTTGCCGGAGGCGAAACGCATATTCACAGAGAAAACAGGTGTGACTTTTCAGTCGGAAGAGCCGTCGAGTAACCTGTAACCGTGTAACCCATCTGATAAATTTAGTACGCGAAGAAAGTAACATAAATGCAAAGGGGTGAGATGGCTTTTCTGTCTGCGGTTACCGGTTACAGGGTTACGGTCGCTCGCCCCTTGCCATGAACGTTCGTCTGCTGAATTTACCTGAGAACAGTGAGGCTGGGTTCAAAATTTTCATGCTGAGCGCAGCGCGGAGAGAGGGTCGGCAAGGGCCATGCGCTCCACCAGATTTCCTACCTGGCGACGCTGGCGCGCTGCGCCGCCCACCAAGCCAAAACCTAAAACCATCAAGGCCCACGTAGATGGTTCGGGTAAGGCAACAGGCGGAATTGGATCGGGTGAAGAGGCGATGTTATCAACAATGACATCATCGATGGCAAATGATCCGATCGATGACCCCGTGTGATTGCAGACGCCGCAATTTGCGATGTCATAAGAAACAATACCCCTCAGCCATTCAACGCGCCGAAGCCCTAACCGCGTTGCGCTAATGGCCTTTGGCCCAAACGTATCCGTCAAAAAACTTTCGATTTCATCATGCCCATCATCGTAAACAAATCGAACTTTGATATTGCCAGTCAAGGGTGCGTCAACTGGCCTAAGGCCAAACGTGAAGCCATATAGGTCAAAAGTGCCACCACCATCTACCCGCATACGCAAGGGATCACCGAGGATGGACGCTCCGCCGGGATCGATATTTGTAAATCCGAATGGGTTTACGTCCGGCGGGAAGAACAGCTTTCGCGGCTCACTGCCACCCTCAAGGTTCGTAAATATCAAACCACTGGCTGAATAGCTGTCCAAGAACACGCAGCACGGATTTGGGTCAACGTCATCAAACGTGATCGCCGTTGCTCCGGCGGGCGAAGCGGCCGCAATTGCCATGGCGGTCAACGCGGTGCCGAATGAATTGCCTATCATAATGCTGCCCTTACCTGTTTCGCATTAACCTTGTGCTGGAACGACGCGCTGGTCAATCAAGACGACATACTTCCATCGGCAGATTGTGGCCTGCAATCACAAAATCATTCTGACACACGAACCCAAACGCCCGATTCAATTTGTGGCTCATGCAGAAATTCTCCGTTCGGAGATCCCTTTACGCGGGCAGAACGCACAATAGTCGTCTGTGCCCGCGTCGCTTGTGGTTGCTTTGGTGGGCAGCAGTTCTCAATATAGTCCAGCCTGCCTCTTTATGGTTTTCAATGCACTCTTCGTTCGGATGTCGATAACAGTTGGGCAATCCGTAAGACGCAACTGCCCTACTTAGAAGCCCCGAAGCTTTTGGAGGTGCACTGCAAGCCCCGCCGTGATGGGGTAACGTTAGCGCGGTGAGTGCTTGCAGCGCCTCAGGATTCATGAAGTGATAGTCCATGTCACCTGTTATCAATGCAACATTGTCCCCGAAAATGAGCCGAGCTGCATAGCCAGTACCATTGCGGTTCTTTGGATTTGAACAGGTTCCTTGATATAAATCCATATGTGGTGTCAAATGCTGATAGCCTTCCATAAAAATAAGTTGACTGCCCAAACTACGCTGAAATCTCAACGTATTTGGTCCTACTGGTTGAATTGGCGCGTACCATTTCAACTTCTGCAAGTTCGGAATTCTTCGACCAAGATCAAAATGATCAAAGTCCCAATGAGATAATATTACAAATCCGCTGGTTGGTACACCATGGCCAATTTTGTTGTTCCAAGATTTCTGATTTCTATACAACGGAGCGCCGACGTCAAAATAGCCAACAACTTTGTTGTCAATCATTAGCATGTTGCAACTGGCCTGACCGACGTCGATTGATACAAGGTCAACTCTATTTGTGAGATCGATGTCCCATAATTCTCCGGGCATCGGCCCGTGGGCAATATGGATTTCGCTTGGGGCGAGCTTGCAGGTATCTTGAAGCTGCTTTGCAATTTTGGCAGCCTCGGCAGATGCTCCAGCCTGACCCTCACTCGGCAGTTTTGCAATCGCCCGAATATTCTGAGGTTTTTCCGAAATGTACCCACTACTATACGGCATTACCCATGCGCGGGGCGAGCCGGGATCGACCTGCACGACGAGTTCTAACCAGTCGGTCTCTTCGATTCCACGATCCAAGTTAAAGTCTTCCACCCATCGACGTGGGGTGGATAGTGTACGAATAAGCGCCAGTGATTCCGGATCTGAAATTGACTTTGGATCTGCATCAAATTTGTCTGCGTCGATGCAGTCTAGAAGAAGCGTCTCTCTTGAATAATTGCTTTCATCAGCTTCAATGCGCGAATCCACAAATCCATAAAAGCGTTGCCGCTTGCCAACGTCTTTCGATTTTCGCTTTGCCACATGGGAATGATAGCCGAAGAAATTATTGATTCAATTCGAAAATGCCCTTTATCTTTTCCTCAGGCCGACGGGAGTCAGTCGCCGAACGCGGCTGCTTAACTGGCTTAAAACAAGTTTGCGTGGCGCACTTAGTCGGACTGGTCAGGATGCGGAGTAAGCTTGACCTGTTCTGTTAGCCCAAGCGACTTTGCGATTCGCCTTACCTGCTGCGGATACCATATCGCCCCTGTCGGCGACGGAATTGCACGGAGATTTAGCGATCTAGCAACTTGGGCAGAATTTTGTCCGGCCTCTGCAATGAGTTCATGAATTACCGGGCCAACTGTTTTGGCATAGGCTGCCGCTTTCACTCTCCTAGAATTGCAACTTGCGGCAATCGCCTTTGGTAAAGTTCCCGCGAATGCCTTGGCTCCGTTTGGGTTGCCCAGTTTGACACCGCGCGCTTTCGCCGCTGCCAAGGCGGCCTTGGTTCGCTGAGAAATCATCTCACGTTCGTGTTCCGCAATTGCGGCAAACAGGTGAAGCGTGAGCCGGTTCGCAAACGGCATGTCACAGGCGACGAATTCGATGCCACCGTCCATCAAGTTAGCAATGAAAGCCACGTTGCGCGCCAGCCTATCGAGTTTGGCAATAGCCAGCGTAGCTCTGTGGAGGCGGCATGCCGCGAGTGCCGCCTCCAGCTGTGGGCGCTCAGTCTTTGCTCCAGACTCCACTTCCAGATATTCGGCAACGATGCGATGCGCGCCTGACTGGGCAAAGCACGCAACAGCTGAGCGCTGTGCCTCCAGGCCCAGTCCGGACATGCCCTGTTTCATCGTGGAGACGCGAAGATATGAGACGATTTGCATGGCGCGCCTCCTTATGCTTCACCAAGGGCGGCTTGCGTGTTCTGAGGCTGATTGGCCGCCTTTAGGAAGCCATTGCGCAATGCACCCGCGATGTAACCTTGGCACCATCCTTTGTCTTGTGGCTGCGCCTTTTTGTTTGGAAATTTTCCCCCAGCCATGGCCGCGACTAGGTCTGGGCGACCAATAATGCCACGCGCTGCGACCAGCGCCACGATGACGGCGACGACCGTGTTGGGATTGGGCTTGATATCACCAAGAGTGAGAAACTCGCCACGGTCGCGGGTTTTTCCGACTCTGTAACCTGCCGCTTTGCGACGCCCTGACAATTCGCGGAATTGAGATTCATCTTCACTTGACCAAACAGGCATCGCGACTTCGGGGGCATGTTTTGGCAATTCTGCTGCTACATTGGATGCCAAGTTCTGACAGCTTGCCGCCGGGAAGCTGTCCTCAATCGTGTCGTCGGCAGTGGTATGAGCTTTTGCTCGTTCGAGCGCTTTGCGCTGGAGCAAGGCTGGGCTCGCGTTTGCGCGTGATGAGTTCATTTTCAATGAGTTGGCATTGGTGGTTTCGGCCATGAGTCTAACTCCACAGTCTTTGGTTGGTGGAGCCGATTCGATGCCATGATCTCTAGAAAACGAAAGTGATCGAACTGTTATTTTTGGGCAGTTTTGCGAGGTATAAGCATGGTACCTTGCGGCGGTATAGGTGCCGGGGTCAGCGGGCGCGTTGGTTGCCGCGCTTCGAGAAATATTCGAAATTTTTCGAAAATCAATTGAGCTGAATCACTCTCATATCGGTGGTATCGATTCGATATTTCACGCGGCCCCGCCCGTTCCGATATTCTACACAAGTGACCATGATGTCATCACCGCTTGGCCACATGTCGGTTACCCGTGCGCACAAGAATCCTGCCGTGTTAATCGCGGTTGCCACGATCTCTTCCCGGCTGGTATTTTCGACATTTATATCTGGGTCATTCGTGTCGTCGGCAACTTTTGCGGCATTCTGCTCTTGGCGCGATGGGCCGCAAGGCTTGGTTGGTGAAGCAGGTGGTTTTAGGGCGGCGTCAACGACTCGTTCCTCGGAAAATACGGGTTTAAGTGCCGGATCGGAGCCAATTTGTGGTTCTCGATAGTAAATATCTAAAGTCGCACGGGAAACTCTGTATTTATAGGGAAAAGACGATTTCAAATGGAACAACATTGGATCTTGTTCAGAAGCATCATCTTTGCTGATCAATTCTAGTAGCTCAAAATGCTTGCACCCTCGCTCGTCAGTGAGCGTTAATTCAGGTGCGAATAGCCCCTTCCCATCGTCCTCAAGGTGGGCCTCGGCGGTGAATGTGTATGTTCCAGCCTTTTGGTCTCGAACCATCCGCCAGTCGAGAACCTTGGCCGACGGTGGAGTGTCGGCACATGCCGATAGGGACAGCGCCGCGCCTGCAAGTATAACCGAATTAAGCGACAATGTTGACCCGCAAACGACCAGAGCCATTGAATTCATACCCCCATGCTAAGGCGGAAAAGCTACATCATTTTGGTGTAGAAGCAACTCCGTGCGCACGTAATTCCACATCAACTTTGTGTGGACGGGCTGTTGCCAAAAGGCATTCACGACGAGCGATATAAGCGGCTTGTTGACGAGCTTGTTGCTGCGCGCAAGGCTTGTGGCCAATCCCAGAGTGCCCTTGCGCTAACTCTGGGCAAGCCGCAGCAATTCGTCTCTCGTTATGAATTGGGCGAACGGCGCTTGGACGTGATGGAATATGTTGATGTGGCTACTGCTCTTGGGGTTGATCCGATCCGCCTGTTCTCAAAGGCGTTGGGCCAAAGGTAGCTGTAAATTTCCGCCCGTTAGATTGTGTGGTAGGCTATCCGCTCAACGAGATACTGGCGATACCCAACCAGGATTTCGCTATCTTCCGCGCTTACACTTGCCAGCAAGTTATCGCATTCACTCAGTGCCTTGTTCAGCGTCGTCCACTTGACTCCACTATCATCCGGCGGAGCTACCCGCGAATTGATATGGGCAGATACTTCCTGCTGAAAGGCGGGCGGCAAGCAGTTTGGATTATGAGCAAAAATGATACGCTTAGCCAAAAAGCCGAACTTTGAATTCTGAAATTGACCGATCAACGAGTATCGCTGATTCCAAGGCATTGCATGGAATTGCGTCATCAGTTGCTCATCGGCGTTAACTGCAAACCCTTCATAGATCTGCTTTTCGACGTGGACGTTCGGCTCATATTTGGTTTTGGTTGCTTCATATGCATTCAGCAAACGAGCCTTGAGCGCCTCGTCACTGTGCAGTTCAGTAGCCCGAGCCGCAATCTCAGCTGGTGTTAGATTGACGAACAAGTGGTCTGGCACATCATCAAGCGGGGTCATGATTGGTGCGGCGTTGGCTTTAATTTTTCGGAGCGGTTTTGGTGAGCTGGCCACGGCGCTTTGCAGTTGCGCGTCCGTAAGATTGCGGAATGGATTAAGATTATGCGACAGGTCGAAACACACCGATACATTAGCCTGTTCGCTGTCCAGACCTATCCGCAGCACGGGCATATGCTTGGGCCGATTGAAATAGAACTCGGTCAGGAGGAACGGTTCAGCTTCCTCCAAAAATTCAGCCGCCGCCGCTTTTTGTGTGAAGCGCAAAAAGCGATTCCACAGATCACCAGCGCCATCCCGGACGAGGCGACACATATGAATCGTAGCTTCGACATCTGAAAGCGCGTCATGGGCGTTGTCGTGGGCGAAGCAATTCGCTGGCGCGAGTTGATCGAGCTTGAAAACTGGCTTGCCGTTGTCGCCATACGGAACTGTCAGGCAGTTAGGTTCAAACTCGGTGGTGGCTTGGACAACGGCCAAAACGTCCCCTCGGCAGTTGCCGTCCCGATTGGTCAGATATGGATTGTGCAGCGTCTGATAGAAGGCTTGGCGCATGAGCTCTTCGTCGAAGCGCAAGCTGTTGTAGCCGAGAAAAATTGCCGGTGACCATTCCGTTAATTTGCTGCGTATAGCTCTAACCATTTCATAGTGAGTAGGCGTGGCCGGATCATGCAATCGGTCAATCTTCATATTGGTGACGTGCAGCGCGCCGGGGGCCGGAACAACGAACGGTAGTAGCCTGGAGCGAATCTCAAACTGTTCGACTATATTGAGATCAGCGTCAGTCTTGATTGCCGCGAATTGCAGGATCTGATCGAATGAGGTGTCAATCCCGGTCGTTTCGGTATCATAAAACACAAAACTCATATGGCCTCCACCGATGACTGTGCCCGATGTTTTGGTGGCGTAAAAGACGAACCCCATGCACCCCTCCGCAATTGACTTATGCGTATGAGGAGAGCCTGTTTTGAAGTGCCGTCACGCTCACACGAAAACGCTTCGCAAGCGCTCTCATACCAACCTCGTCATCAATATCTAGATTTTCTATACCATCGATCTGGCCAATAAATTGTTTGGGCATAAGGAGTTCAGAGGCAAAGGCATTAGCCTGTATTTCAACAAGGTCGGTGCCTTGGGCCGCCACATTGTCCCGCCAGAGCGTAAAGCCCTTGTCGATATGCACCGTGCCGTCAATTAGTGCCCGGTGCATGATATGATGGCCGAGTTCGTGGGCGATTGTGAAACGCTGGCGATTGGGGTGGTGCAGCGCGTTGACCCCGATGACCGACTGCCCATCCTTGATGAGCGCCATGCCGGAGAGTTCTTGATCGAGCGGCGAGAACCGCACGACAATACCCCTACTCTTTGCAATCTTCTCGACAGGGACAGGGAGTGCCGTCACCGTGTGTTCCTTGAGCAGACTCTGTGCATGGTCGCGTGCGATTTGAATCTGATTAGCCATTACGATTCATTCGAGGCAACAAGCGCCTTATCATTAGCGAAAATACCCATCAGCGCATCACTAACTTGAGCTTTTTGACGTTCCGAAATATCATCGCGGGAGATTGGAACAACAACTTCGCTATCACCACGCAAAAGCGTTTTGGGTAGAAGTGACATGATCGACGGCAGCTTGAGGGCTTCCGCCAACAAATAGACCTGATGCAGCAACACCTTCTGCCGACCGGATTCTATGTTCGCTATCGAGGCACGGGAAATGCCCACTCTTGCTGCAACCTGAGCTTGCGTGAGGCTCATGGCTTTTCGCCTAATTGCCACTGCTTGGCCCAACGCCGAATAGATTGACCACTCGTTCATAGGCACGCCTCTGAACCCGCGCTCAGGCAATGTCAATGACACAAACATATGTTTGTGTCATTGACATTTAATATGTTTGTATTGACGTCATTTGATAATCCCGTCATACACCGAGTCGCGACAAGGGCATCCCGCCCGAGTCAACGCAGAAAGGGACTGCCATGCAGCTCGAAGGTGCAGTAATCCATGAACAAGGCCAGACCTTCGCGGTCGTGGTGGTCAAGCGTCATGTCACGGACAATCGGCACGAGGCGGCGGAAGCCACGCACAGCTTCAGCCGATTTTTTCCCGGCATGCCGATTGTCTTGATGTCTCAGGACTCGCGCGGTCGCCCAACATATTTCGGTCGCCGCGACATCGCCAACTTTCTCGCACGGGTGCCGTCAAACGCCATTCCGTGGAAGCGTTATAACTTCAACTAAGCTCAAAGGAGATTTTATGGCCAAGAATACCGGCAGCAATTTTCGTCGCGGCGCAGTTACTGGCCGCACGCAATTTGAACGTCCCGATGGAAACTTCCAGAAGCGTAACGAACGCACTGGTGAGTTTATGAGCGTTAAGAATGGCGGATCGCCATTCAAGGGCGTCGCTAAAGAACCCGATGGCCGTGACGGGCCTAATTCCTAACCATATCCAATACGAAAGACACCCTCTCCCATGTCAGACGTTCAAGTTACCTGCATCAATAAGCAGCCCCGCAACAACATGCATGAAGGAATTACCCACTTGGGCGGCTCTGGATGGCACTGGACACGCAAGCAAGTTATCGACTCCATCGAATCCAAGACCAACACCTTCTACACCAAGGTTGGCGGCAATCGCGCCAATGTAGGCGTGGTCGATGGCCAGAACGGCAAGTATCTCCGCACCTACGCGGACGGCAAGTGGAATGATAATCTGCTGGCGTTGCCGGAATGCGTCGGCTGACCATTAGGCAATTTGCGCGAACCGGGCTCAACGCGGCTCATTCGGGTTGAGTCGTTCGGCTGTTTCTGCAGAGCCGACCTGTTCGCCAACTTTCATCCAGTTGCGATTAGAGCGTCGGAGTTATTTGAGGATCCCCAGGGCGATAACGATTGGGACGGCGGCTATGTTGCTCCCGGCAAGCTCGGTGTTGTCATATTGGGCAGCGGCGGTAGCTGGGAATGACCTTGATGAATTGGGGCTTCACGACCCGCCGCCCCGGCAAGACAGCGCCGAAGGCTGGCCAGCCAAACTATGTGGTTGATCATTGGACGAATGCCCGCAATCTCGACAAGTCGATGTGGCGTTCATGGTTGGAACGACTGGAACAGCGCTGCCTTGTTCCCTTCACCCGTTTTGCTGAACCAAAGCCAATGGCCGCTCGAGGTGATGCCCGCGATCTGAACTACTGGTTCACGGTGAACGAAACCGCCGATCCTTGCTTTGCGGGTGTCTGGAAGCCGGTCGAGGGCGCGCGGGAGTAAGCGTTCCTGACATGCGAGCCGAACGCCCTCGCCAAGCCGCTGCATTCCAAGGCCATGCCAGTGATCCTGTTGCAAGATGATTATGACCGCTGGTTAGAGGGCAGCTATGGGGACGCGCTGGCATTGCAGGCTCCGTTCCCGTCGCAACTGATGGCGGTGGACTAGGCCGTGAACTCATAAACGGGATTCCCACGAGCTCTGATTTGTGATTCAGGCTCGGCATGAGCCGATATGAACTGACTGATTTTGAGTGGCGGGTGATTGAGCCGCTTTTGCCGAACAAGCCGAGAGGCGTTCCGCGCGTTGATGACCGGCGGGTTCTGAATGGCATCTTCTGGATATTGCGCTCAGGCTCGCCGTGGCGTGATCTCCCAGGGCGCTATGGGCCGCACACGACGTGCTACAACCGGTTCCGGCGCTGGACGAAGGCTGGTATCTGGGACCGGATCATGGACGCGATCACAGATGCCTATGGCGGGGATGTGCGGATGATCGACGGCACGTCGGTGCGCGTTCATCATTCGGCGGCGACTTTAAAAAAAGCCACCCGGATCGTTGTCTTGGACGAAGCCGGGGAGGTCTTACTACAAAAATCCATGCTCTGACCGATGACGATGGCCTGCCGGTGAAGCTGGTCATCACACCCGGCCAGACCCATGACATCAAAGCGGCAGCCGAACTCCTGAGCAATATCCGAAAGGGCCAGATGGTTCTGGCCGACCGCGCCTATGATGCCGACTGGCTTCGAACCATGGTCACCGAGCAAGGCGGATGGGCCAATATCCCTCCCAAAACCAACCGAAAAGCGCCCATCTGCTTCTCACCCTGGCTTTACAAACAGCGCAACCTCGTCGAGCGATTCTTCAACAAACTCAAATACTACCGCAGGATCGTAACCCGCTACGACAAGCTGGGTTCCGCATACCTCGCCATGGTCAAACTCGCCTGCATCAGGCTACGACTGCGCCATTATGAGTCCACGGCCTAGGTCGCCGAATTGGACGGTAGTGCGCTACTATGAATTTGGTGAATTGCCTTGGCCGACGCCGCCGCAGCCGATCAATTTAAAGTACATTGGCTGTGAGGCCTATAATTCCAAAAAGTGGCCCGACCGATAACAACCGGGCCAGAAAGGGCTCCAGCCGCGCCGCAGCGACGGGTGTTCGAATTGCACCAACAGCAGGTGTGAGATGCCCCCCGGCATGGTAGTTGAACAAGGTTATCCCAGTCATCTTCCTCGACCTGTCGTTTTCCGCTTGCAGTGATTCAATCTGGTCCGCTATGTCCGCAGGACGCAGGGCGGCCATCCTCTGGCACATCGGCAATTTACTTTTTGCGGAGGTGTATGATGGAAAAATGGTCAGCGGTAGCCGAAATCGTCACTAAATTTGTTGACGCAGGCAAGCCAAATCATGCACTGCTTGCCTTGCTCTTGCTCACGATGATTCCACTGGCGGTTGCCGCCCTGATTTCCCTTGGATTTTAGGCAATTTTCGAGCCCAGTTAATCGAAAATGCTCTTGATTTGAGCTCTGGCTAATCCGCCTACAAAGCTGCCCGAGGTTCAGAGGCCAACCGGCGCGTTCTAATTACCCAGAACATGTAGTCCATTCATCGAGTGCGTTCCGCATTCTCTCAGTTCGACTTTGGCAATCGCTGCACAATGCCCGGGAGCGATCAAAACTTTATTGCGCCTCATTGTTGATCAAAGATAAATGGCACGTCGATCGCCTGCGGCGACTTCTCGCAGTAAAGTTGCCAGGAGCCGGATGCCTTCGAAATATTCAGGATGGCGCAAATCTCGTTCTATAGCTTGTGCAATCTTCTTAGAGTGTACTGAGTCCGCAGCGTTGTTAACAACCCAATCGATAGTGTCCCCAGGAATTTTTACTGCTCCGTAGTATTTCAAGAAAGGGAGCTGTGCCTTTGGGGGTATGCCAAATCGGGTCTTAAATTCGTCGAGAACCTTTGCAAGCGTCGGCGGTTTTGTCCCATCTTTGAGATTAAGTATGCACCAAAACCACCATTCCTCCGCAGACAAGTTGGGAAATTTGGGGAAGGCATCCGTAAGTAACTTCCTCTGGTTCCGACTGGTACTAACGGAAAAATAGTAATCCAAGAGATTCGGGCCAACATAATTTTCAAGTGTTCGACCCCACGTGGCGGCAAAGCCAAACATAGGGCTGATATCGCTCCAACCGAGCGGGCCTGACAGCAGTGCCAATGTGATTGCTCGACGGTGCGCAATTTCTCCCGTCGTCCCCGCCGCAAAGGGCGGTACATCCGCCTCTTTATCCCTATCGCACAACACGATTCCCTTTTGCGGCACCGGATCTTCGTTTTCTAGCGCGTCCGCAACCGTGCTCCCGCCCCCGAGAACCGGGCGGAAGCAGATGAGGTCAGAAGGATAAGGTTCGATCTTGAATATTGTGTCGCATAGGACTCGAATAAGCCGAATGTCGGTAAGATTCTCAGCAAGGAAGAACGCCTTAGTTACACATCGCTCCAAGCTTAAAAGACGCGAGCTTATACGAACATTTCGACCCACAATTTGATATTTCGGTTCCACGCTATGATCACAAACGGTCAGGACCCGCCGGGAAAGGTTTGCCGCGATTTCATAGTCCGATAGCTTCGTCGATATATAGTTCAAAGTGGCTTTTGACGATTGGGAAAAATCCATTCCCAGAAGCTCAACAATCTCGCGGCGAGGTATCATTACTAGGAATATCCCTAAACGGTGCGCTTGTAGAACATCCGAAATGAAGTCCCTAATCGCGGCCGAATTAGCCGCATTCGCCCCAACCAAGGAGTTGTCCAACTCTAAGAACACGAATTCAGCTTCTCGCCGAAAAGAAACCGATAGGCCAATTCAGTATTCTGCCCTCCACATCGTACTCACCTCGTATCACGGTTGAGTGCCCGCTATCGTCATCTTTTGAAATAAAATGCAGAACAACTTGATCGGGATTAAGCTGCCCTGAGGCGATCAACTCTCCCAATCGAGCGATCAGAGACTCGCTATGCGTCTCAAGAACGATCTTGATTTCACCTACGCCATTGGGGCGGTTCTTTACCGCCGCTACAAATAGGTCGGCCAAGCTTGCTTGAGCTGCCGGGTGCAAATGCAGTTCAGGTTGCTCGATGGCCAATATCTGAAGGCTGCGGCTGTCAAAGTGGACGAAATCCCGGCGGTTAATGCTATGTATTTGCGCTACTAGAGGTAATAGTTGAGAAAAACCGAAGCCCACGTCTGCAAGGTTGTCATAGTCCTCGCTATCCGTCTTTGCTAACTCCAAGCTAATATGCCCTACGGTAGAGTGTGATCTAATTTTAACACCAAAAGTCTCTGATAAAAGACTATTAAATTGGCCCAGCTCTCGCGCAGACAACGAGCTAATATATGTGGCAAAATTTGCGCCAGTTTCATCTATTCGTTCCACAGATAGTTCTTGTTCTCGATAAAATCTGCTGCCGCTCGATCGAATTGGTCCAATATACGATAGTCCCTGAAATATCGGCTTAAGAATGTCGCCAACTGCACTTGCAAATATCGAAAAATATGTAACGAGAATTAGTTCGAATAGTTCAGATATTTTGGGACTTTCCGCAAGTAATTCTGTTTTTATTATGCCAAATTTTGACAGAAATGCGACTAGTTGATCGCGATTCATGAATGGTAGGACAGGACGTTCTATTCCAGCTCGCAGGCCAAATATCTCTTGGCGCACTTCCTCAGGCAATTCTTCGATGGATAATTTAAATAACTCTGAAATTCTGGACGTTATTTCGTCACGTGTCTGCGGGACTGATTGGTAGCCATCGCTATCACCATGATAGAAATAGAATGTTGGGAATAAGTTACTTTCGCCTAAAGACAAAACTCTACTACCAAGTCGTTTAATATCAAATCGCTTGTCGTTGACAAAGAGGCGATTTAATTCACCATTGTGAAGAATAGCCTTGATAATATCTCCGTCTATGCATATTTCAAAAGATCTATATTCGGTTTTACCTTCGGCGGACGCGCCTAAGTGCGCGTTGAATCGAATCCGACGGTCTAACAACGATTGGGATATTAAAGGGTTAAGTGACCGACGCTGCCCACGGCCCTCCACTGACAACGTAGCAGTGTCGAGCTCGAACCCAATCCTAACAACATCGCTTTTCGAACCGCGATTTATAACATCACCAATGCGACCAAAGTCGATATTTGTAGTCGATGTCCACAGGATCGGCGAAGAGGTTTCCCGTGCCATTGATTGGCGAAATAGCGGGAATAGCCTTGTGAGTGAGCTTTTTCCTGCACTGTTCCGGCCCAAGAGAATTGTGATGGGACGAAGTTCAAGGCGCGCTGTCTCAGCGAAACTGCGGAAATTCTCGACTTCGATTGACTTTAGCATTTTAACCATCGCTCCTAGTCGTGGGAGACTTAGCAGAGGCTCGCTTCGAACTGCAACTTCATCGATCGAGTAAGTTCTGTAAAGGGCAAAAGGCTCCTGAATAATTAATCAAATGCAGGCGGCAATCGACGCCCCAGAGTCCTCACAAGCGTGTGACTAGTGGGCCAGAGACAATTTACCCGACAAGCCCGGCGTGGCGATAACAATCGGCGGCTGAGGCGAGATGGGCCCTATAAATTGGAGCTTCGCAACGCGCAGTTCGCTTGAGACAGCGCCGAAGCCAGCCCCCCGATAAATTTCGAGCGGGATGGGGTCTCAAGATGCTATTTGAAATGAGTAATGCTGCCATCGCGCGCCCGCACGAGATGCATTTTGCGCGGCGGAGCGTCGTGGCAATTGTTACCCCAGTGTTACCCCCGGCGCAGATTCTCCACCAGACGAGCGCGCCGCTGGCGGACTAAGTGCTTAGTTTTACAAGGATTTCGCTGGAGCGGGCGAAGGGATTCGAACCCTCGACCCCGACCTTGGCAAGGTCGTGCTCTACCCCTGAGCTACGCCCGCTCTGGCGTTCAACCGGAGAGTTCCGGTGAGGTGAGGGCGGGCCACTAGCAGCGCTTTGCCGCCTCGGCAAGCCCGGATTCAAATTTGGCGCCAAGGCATGGCAATCGGCCCAAGCATCGCCCATATAGGCCCCCATTGGAGGACACATGGCGACTTTGGGAATGAATGCGGCGGAACGCGAAGTGGTTGAGACGTTCAAGCGGGACGTGATCGAACCGTCGATGACGAAACTGGTGATTCTCGATTTCTGGGCGGAATGGTGCGGGCCGTGCAAGGCGCTGACCCCGCTTCTGGAAAAGATCGCGGTGGAATATGCCGATAAGGGCGTGATGCTCGCCAAGATCAACGTGGACGAAAACAAGATGATTGCCGCCCAGTTCCGCGTGCAATCGATCCCCACCGTTTATGCCGTATTCCAGGGGCAGCTCGTAGCCGACCTGACTCCGGCGCGCACGGAATCACAACTGACCAAGATGCTGGACCAGATACTCAAACAGCTTCCCGTGCAGGGCGAAGCACAGGCGCAGGCGGCTGAACTGGAACCGCTGATCGCTATGGGTGAAGAGGTGCTGGCCGGCGGCGATGCCGAACGCGCTTCCGGCGTGTTTGCCCAGTTGATGGATATGGCGCCTGACAATCCGGCAGTGCTTTCGGGGCTGATTCGCAGTCTTGTGGGCATGGGCGCGATCGAACAGGCCGAAGCGCTGGTTGCCGAAGTACCACCAGAGCTGGAAAAGGACGCCGCCGTGGCGCGGGCGGTTACCGCCCTCACGCTGGCAAAGGAAGCCAAGCCTGTGGATGATCTGGCAGGGTTGCGCGCGCAGGTGGCCGCTGCGCCCGATGATCACGCCCTGCGCTTTGAACTGGCAGGCGGGCTGATGGCAGCCGGAGACCGTGACGGCGCGGCAGATGCGTTGCTGGCGATCATCGCGGCGGATCGGGACTGGAATGACAGCGCGGCACGCAGCCAGTTGCTGAAGTTGTTCGAAGTTGTCGGGCTGGAAGATCCGTGGGTGTCCGCCCAGCGGCGGCGCTTGTCCGCGATCTTGTTCACATAAGGGCACAGGCGATGGAAACTGGCACGCTCACCCGGCTTTCGATCTTCCCGCTGACGGGCGCGTTGCTCTTTCCCGGCATGCAGCTCCCCCTGCATATTTTTGAGCCGCGTTACCGCGCGCTGGTGTCCGATGCGATGGCGCGTGACCGGCGCATTGCCATGATCCAGCCGCGCGCGGCGGAACGCGGGGGCACGGGGGAAAAGCCGCCGCTCTATCGGGTGGGTTGTGTGGGCAAGATCGCCCATGTCGAAGCACTGGATGACGGCCGCTATAATCTGGTGCTGGAAGGCGTGGCCCGGTTCCGGATCGTGCGCGAACTCGATGTCACCACGCCCTTCCGCCAGATCGAGGCGGAACTGTTCGTCGAGGGCGAGGATGACAGTTTTGGTATTGCAGATCGCGCCAGCCTGGAATCTGAATCGCGCCGCTTTGCCGATCGACAGGGCTATGCCGTTGATTGGGAAGCGGTTTCGCGGCTCGATGATGAAGCGCTGGTCAACGGCATCGCCCAGATCGCGCCGTTTGATGCCGCCGCCAAACAGGCGCTGCTCGAAGCCCCTTCGCTTGCCGTGCGGGCGGATCTGATCGTCCAGTTGATGCAGTTTTTCGGGCGGCACGACGGTGAGGAGCGGGTGACGCTCCAATGAGTCTTGATCCCGAACTGCTGGCCATCCTCGTCTGCCCGGTCACACGCACCGAATTGCGGTATGACGAAGCTGCCGGTGAGCTCGTATCGGAAGCGGCGGGACTGGCTTATCCGGTGCGGAACGGCGTGCCCGTGATGCTGGTGGAAGAAGCGCGGGTGCTGGCGCGCGGGGACTGATCCCCGCGTCGCTTCCGCGCTTTACCCGGTTGCGTCACTTTCGTCCGTTGTTTCTTCAGGCGGCGCTTCGGCCTGGGGTTGCGGGACCGGTTTGGGGTTCAGATAGTCATAGGGGTCGGGCCAGGCCGGAGCTTTGTCGGTGAGGGCTGACGCCTTGTTGGTGGCAGCATCGAACAGCGTTTCGGGCAGCACCCATGTCCGCTTGGGCAGGGTGACGGTCTTGGGCGCGTGGAGCCATGCGGGTAGCGTTCCGTCTCGCCAGTGCGTCCAGCCAAATGTGCCTCCAACGGCCAGCAGCGTCAGCACTGTGGTGAATACCAGCCAGCGCACGGTCGATGCGACACCGTCTTGCGGATCGCGCCAGGGCTTTTGGGGCGTGGTATCGTCCAGGCCGAAATCCTCTGCCAGTTGCGCGCGGTGCCAACGCACCTGATCCTCGACCGAGGCTTGCCCGATCGCCCGTCTGCCCGCAGCTTGCGAGCGTTTCACAAGATCGCGCTCCGCCATGATCACCGCAGGATAGCGGGTAAAGGTTAGCGAAACGTTTTGCGCTACCGAATTGTCAGTTTCTATGGCGCTTTTATACAATCCGCGGCGGCGCAGCCCGCTGGCTGCAATCCAAGCCGCCAGAGGGGGGTAATTACCATTGACGTAAATTCAGCCAGGCACTGGATAGCGAAACCGGACAGAAATGTGAAGATTTTGCCGCTTCCTGCACCTTTTCGCAATCTGCCCGCCTCGCCTCAATACACCCGCGCTTTCGGCTTGATATAGGTCGCCTCGTCGGTCAGCGTGTAATCATGCACGGCTCGTGTATCGAGCGTCACTTTGCCGCCGCTGCCACCCCAGCCTTCGAACCAACTGATCGTGTGCTTCATCCAGTTTTCGTCATCGCGGTTCGGGTAATCCTCATGCGCGTGAGCGCCGCGGGATTCCTTGCGGTTGTGGGCACCTTCGATGGTGCAGATGGCCTGGCTCATCAGATTGTCGAGCTCCAGCGTCTCGATCAGATCGGTGTTCCAGATCAGGCTGCGATCAGTGACGCCGACATCCTGGAAGCGCTTGTTGACCACTTGCATATGGGCGCAGCCTTCTTCCAGCAGCGCGGTATCGCGGAACACGGCGCAGTGTTTCTGCATCGTGCGCTGCATGTCCAGTCGGATCTCTGCCGTAGGCGAACCGCCTTTGGCATTGCGGAACTTGTCCACCCGGGCCAGCGCCAGATCGGCGGAGTCGGCGGGCAGCGCCTTGTGCGCGGCGTTGGGCACCAGATTGTCCTTGAGGTGCAGGCCCGTGGCGCGCCCGAACACGACCAGATCGATCAGCGAGTTCGAACCAAGTCGGTTGGCGCCATGCACCGACACACAGGCCGCTTCGCCCACGGCGTAAAGGCCGGGAACGATGCTATCGTCATTGCCATCCTTTTTGGTGACAACCTGACCGTGGAAATTGCACGGAATTCCGCCCATATTGTAGTGAACCGTGGGGCAGACGGGCAGCGGCTGGCGCGTCAGATCGACGCCCGCAAACACCTTGCCGCTTTCGGTGATGCCGGGCAGCCGTTCGGCCAGGATCTTGGGGTCGATATGATCGAGGTGGAGATAGATATGGTCCTTGTTGGGCCCAACCCCGCGCCCTTCGCGCATTTCCAGCGCCATTGAACGGCTCACCACGTCGCGGCTCGCAAGGTCTTTTGCAGAAGGCGCATAGCGTTCCATGAAGCGTTCGCCTTCGGAATTGGTCAGGTATCCGCCTTCGCCGCGCGCGCCTTCGGTAATCAGCACGCCCGCGCCGAAAATGCCGGTCGGATGGAACTGGACAAACTCAAGATCCTGCAAGGGAAGCCCGGCGCGCAGCACCATGCCGCCGCCATCGCCTGTGCAGGTGTGCGCCGAAGTCGCCGTGAAATAGGCGCGGCCATAGCCGCCGGTCGCCAGCACCACGGCGTGGCTGCGGAAGCGGTGGATCGTGCCATCTTCCATGCACATCGCGATCACGCCCCGGCATTCCCCATTTTCCATGATCAGATCGAGCGCGAAATATTCGATGAAGAAATCCGCCGCATATTTCAGGCTCTGCTGATAGAGCGCGTGGAGCATGGCATGGCCGGTGCGGTCCGCCGCCGCACAAGTGCGCTGCACCGGGGGGCCTTCGCCCATATTCTGCATATGGCCGCCGAACGGACGCTGGTAGATCGTGCCATTTTCGTTGCGGCTGAACGGAACGCCGGCATGTTCCAGCTCGTAAACCGCGGCAGGCGCTTCGCGCACCATATACTCAATCGCGTCCTGATCACCCAGCCAGTCAGATCCTTTGACCGTGTCATACATATGCCAGGTCCAGTGATCGGGGCTGTTGTTGCCAAGGCTCGCCGCGATGCCGCCCTGTGCCGCCACGGTGTGCGAGCGGGTGGGGAACACTTTGGTGATGCACGCCGTCTTCAGGCCCGCTTCCGCGCTGCCCATTGTGGCGCGCAGGCCCGAACCGCCCGCGCCGACGACCACAGTGTCATATGTGTGGTCAATGATCTTGTATGCGTCAGCCATCAGGCCGCTCCCCCGAATGCAATTTTGAAAATGGCGAACAGCGCAAAGCCGCCCATGCCAAAGGTCCAGAGCTGCAGCAGCCCCAGCGTGATGATCCGCATGCCGCCATGGACATAATCCTCGATCACCACCTGCAGTCCGAGACGGAAATGCCAGAATACGTTGATGACAAGCAATGCCATCGGCACGGCGGCGAGTGGCGAGGCCAGCCACGCGGTAACCGCACTGCGATCAGAGATGTCCACCCGCAACAGCGAGAAGATGAACCACAGCACCAGCAGGATATTGCCCGTCGCCGTCAGCCGCTGAAGCCACCAGTGATGCGCGCCATGCTTTGCTGATCCAAGGCCGCGAACCCGGCCCAGTCCCGTTCCGCTGCCCATCAGAGAAGCCCCTTCCCGAAAATGGCCAGCCACAGCAGCCCGGTGAGCAGGACTGAGGCAATGATGGTACCCCATGCCCAGGTGCGGTTGATGTTCAGTTCAAACCCCGCGCCTGCATCCATCACGAAATGGCGGAGCCCGGCGCACAGGTGAAAGAAGAAAGCGAAGCTCAGGCCGATGGGGAAAATCATGCCGTACCAGCTTTTGGCAAAGCCGAGAAAGGTTTCATAGGCCGCCGGGCCGCTGGCCAGCGCCACGAGCCACCAGACGAGCATCGCCGTCCCCACGGTGGCCAGCCCGACGCCCATGGCGCGATTGAGGATGGAGACCGTCATGTGCGGCCCCCATTTCCAGATGGTGAGATGCGGCGAAAGCGGCCGCGCACGGGTTTGCGCCATAATTGCCCCCAAGGCTTGCTGTTACGTCTGTGCGGCAACCCTTAGCGCAATGATCCACTCGTGCAACCGCCCGCATGGCCCTTGTCTGCTGTTCGGGGTGTAAAACGAAGCGCCGCGCTGGTCTAGCGGAAATCGGGGCGGCGGGCTAAGCGCGCCGGATGACAGTGCATATTCTTCTCACCGGCGGCACGCGCGGGATTGGAGCGGCGATTGCCGGGCGGCTGGCGGGTGAGGACGTTCGTCTGGTGTCCACCGGCAGCGCGCAAGGCGATCTGGGCGATCCCGCCGTGCCGCCCCGGCTCTGGGCGGAGGCGCGCGATCAGTTGGACGGGCGGATCGACGTGCTGATCAACAATGCCGGCATATTTGAGGCAAGCCCGCTGGGCGGGGATGACTGGCTGGCAGGCTGGGAACGGACAATGGCCGTGAACCTGACGGCCAGCGCGCAGCTCTGCCGGCTTGCCGTGCTGGACTGGCAGGCGCGGGGCAGCGGCGGGCGGATCGTCAACATTGCCAGCCGCGCCGCGCACCGGGGCGATTCGCCACAGCACTGGCACTATGCCGCGTCCAAGGGCGGGATGGTCAGCATGACCAAGACCATCGCGCGGGCTTATGCGGCGCAGGGGATCTACGCGTTCGCCATCTGCCCAGGCTTCACGATGACCGGCATGGCCGAAGACTATGTATCGAGCCGGGGCGGCGAAAAGTTGCTTGCCGATATTCCCCTGGGCCGCGTCGCGATGCCGGAGGAAGTGGCCGAAATGGCCGCCTTCTGTGCCCTGACCGCTCCGCCTTCGATGACAGGCGCGGTGCTGGATGTGAACGGGGCGAGCTATGTCAGATAGCTGGAAACTTACGCTTCCTTGCACGCGTGCCGAGGCGGAAGACCTGCATGATGATGTGCCTGCGCTTGGGCTGCTTGATCCTGCGCCGACGCTCGTCACGCGGGAGCTCGAGGATTTCAACGATGATGCGTGGGAACTGGATGCTTATTTCGACGGCAAGCCGGATGCAGCTGCCGTCGCCGTCATCCAGTCACTGATTCCCACTGCCACGCAGGCAAAGCTGCGGCTGGAACGCCTGCCCGATGCGGACTGGCTGACCGTCAGCCAGGCGGGGATTACGCCGGTTCATGCCGGACGCTTCTATGTCCACACAGCATCGAACCGGGGCGATGTGCCGGGCGGGGCCGTGGCTTTCCGGATCGAAGCGAGCCGCGCGTTCGGCACGGGCAATCACGAAACCACCTATGGCTGTCTGGCGATGCTCGACCGGCTGAAGGCGCGGGGAATGCGGGCGGATCATGTCGCTGATATCGGCACGGGTACCGGGCTGTTGGCTTTTGCCGCCCGCCATTTGTGGCCACGTGCCTATGTGACAGCGTCCGACATCGATCCCGAGAGCATTGACGTGACGGTGGACAATGCCGCCGCCAATGGCGTGCCGCTGGGCCAGCATCAGGGCAAAGTGGCGCTGTGTGTGGCAGCGGGCACGGATCATGAAATGATTGCCCGGCGCGCGCCCTATGATCTGGTCATCGCGAATATTCTGGCCGGGCCGCTGATCGCGCTTGCACCAGCACTCGCGCGTGTGACGCGAGAGGGCGGCACGCTTTTGCTTGCCGGACTGCTGAATACGCAGGCCGATGCGGTGACGGCAGCCTATCGCGAACAGGGATTTCGGTTGGCCGAACGCCGGGACACGGGGGACTGGCCGGTTCTGCGGTTCGTAAAGCGCGCCCGGCATGGTTGGCGCAGGCCGCTGCGTATCCGGGATCGGCAAGGCAGGCCGCCGGACGGTTTTGGCGCCTGGTGAGCGCCTAGCGCACGCATTGTGCCATCAGCGCTTTCACCATCGCATCATGCCGCGCCTGCGCGGTGCCGCCGTCAATTTCGGGATGCCGGGCTTCGAGATTGAAAAAGGTGCCGGGCGCGCGGAGCAGGATATGGTTGGAAAGCGATCCGTCATCGCGCGCCGCCTGCACCCGCTCATAATAGAGATTGATGCCCGCCGCGACCAGCTTCCCGCCGCACGCCGCATCCGGGGCGGCGGGAAGCGTGGCGACGGGAACCAGCACGAAACTGTCATCATTCATCCCGCCGGGCATTGACTCGGGCGGTTTGGGCCAGCTTCCAGGCTTTACCGCGCCCGAAGCCGTGCGCAGCGATACCGATCCGCTGCCGCCATGTCCGTCCCCCTGAAGGCCGAGCGTATTGGTGTGGATCGCGATGACCGGCTGGCCGGGTTGGCGGATGGAGAGGATCGCGGCGGTGAACAGCGGCGTGTCCGGGCCGAAATTTCGGTTGGGATCGCACAGGCTGCCGCCAGTTTCCCGCTGGCAACGCAGGCCGGCAGGCGTGGCGGGGCCAGGGGGCATGGTGCGTGCGGCACCCGGCGTGGTGACCGCGATAAGGCTGCCGCCGTAATTTCTGAGCGCGGCAAGAGCCGAATCAAAGGCGGGATTCTCACTGTCATGCAGCACGATCCAGGCCGGGCCATCGGGGGCTCCCTTATTGATGATGCGGAACAACTGCCAGTCATAGCCGTTTTCGCGGAAAGAGAGGCGCATGACGTCCAGTCCGGTCCATTCCGCCGGCGCGCGATGGCGGGCGAAGTCATCATCATTCACGCGCAGGGGATCGACCGCCTGGAGGGTGACGGCACGGGGAACGGGCTGGGCCGATGCCATGCCGGTGGCGGAAATGGCCAGCAGCGCGATCGGCCACACCTTCATCCGGCCTTGGCCCGTGCATAATCCTGCGAACCGCAGGTGAGGACGCGGTCATCCGGCAGGATATCGGCAATCGCGATGTCGGGCATCGTCTCCAATTGTGCGTAAACGGGCGCAAAATCGCTTTCGACCGTAACGCGCAACAATTCTTCAAACGAGGGAATCACAAAATAATTTTGCTGGAAATCATCGATCCGGTAATCCGTCCGCATCACTCGCAGCAGATCAAAGCCGATGCGGTTCGGGCTGTCGCTTTCCAGCGCGAAGCGGCTTTCGCCAAAGCTCGAAACAATCCCCGCGCCGTAGATGCGCAAGGCCCCCGCTTCCTCCACCAGCCCGAATTCCACAGTGTACCAGTATAGCCGTGCCAGCTTGTGCAGCGCGCCAAAGCCAAGCGAACGCAGCCCGCCTTTGCCGTAAGCCTGCATGTAATCGGCAAATACCGGATCAGCGAGCATCGGCACATGGCCGAACACGTCATGGAACACATCGGGTTCCTGAAGGTAATCAAGCTGGTCGGACCGGCGGATGAAGTTGCCCGCCACGAAGCGGCGGTTGGCCAGATGATCAAAAAACACCGCGTCAGGCACCAGACCCGGCACAGCCACCACCCGCCAGCCCGTCGCCGCCAGCAGCCGTTCGTTGAGTTCGCGGAAATCGGGAATACCGGGTTTCGAAAGCTTCAGGACATCCAGACCGCGCAGGAATGCGGTCGAGGCGCGGCCGGGCAGCATGGCAGACTGGCGGGCAAACAGTGTGTCCCACACGCCATGTTCCGCTTGTGTGAAGCGCGCCCAGTCCTGTGGCACGGTCCAGTCCGGTGCCGCTCCGGACGGCGGCGTGTGGTGGACATGGTCAGCCATGGCCGGGAACTACCAGCCTCAGCCTGTTGCGTCCATCAATGCAGTCATAGCCGGTGATGCTGGCCCAGGCGCGAACAAGCGCAATGCCTGCCCCGCCGCCGCGCTCAGGAGGGATCTCTGCCGGGGCTTTGGCTTCGCGCGGATCAAAAGGTGTGCCCGAATCGGTTAGCGTCAGGCCGATTTCAGTGCCGATCGCGGCCAGTTCCATCACGATTTCGGAACCGGCGGGGCAGTTCCCGTAATCGATGATATTGGCCACAAGTTCTTCAACAATAATCGAAAGTTTGGCTTCCGCATCCGCGCCGCACCGCGCATGGGCAATGAATTCGCGCGCTATAGCGAGGGCCGCAGCAATGGCTGCACGGTCTGCCGCGAAGCATCCCGAAGCTGTTAATGCTGGGTTATTGTCAAGCATGGCAAAGGCGTTTACTCCAGTATGCGTAGATGAAGGAAGTGATGATGCGCCTTCGCACATTTGTTCCGGTGGTTGTATTCGCCGGGTTAGCGTTCCAGCCCCTGTCAGCGGCCGATCCCGGAATCGGGCGGGTGAAGCTTGCCAGCGGGATTGCGCTGATCGAACGTGGCGGACAGAAAGTCCCCGCGACCCTTGGACAGTTGCTTTTCAAGGGCGATACACTCGTTACGGGCAAGAATGGCCGGATCGGGGTGACGTTCAACGACAACACCCGTTTTGCCACCGGACCCAACAGCCGGGTTTCGGTGCAGGATTTTGCGTTCAACGACACGACACATCAGGGAAAGTTCCTGACCAGTGTTGATCGCGGTTCGCTCGCTGTTGTTTCCGGCCAGATTGCGAAGTCCGAGAAGGACGCTATGAAGGTTCGGACGCCTACCGCGCTGCTTGGCGTGCGCGGCACCCGATTTGTTGTCCAGGTAAACTGATCCGCCTATGCGCTTGCTTCCCGTCACAGTCCTTGCTGCCTTGGCACTGACGGGTTGCGCGCATACCGGCGTTTCCCTGTTTGATGGCGAAAAGCATCCTGACGGGACGCGGAACCCGACGGGGGCGCTCGCCGTGCTTGATCCGGTGACGGGGCAGGATGTGTCCATTATCGATCAGGCCGATGCCAGCCGCTCCGTTCGCAAACGCAGGGTATCTGTCAGGAACATGACGCCGGCACAATTGAACGCGCGCTATGGCACGTTGCTTTCCAGCCTGCCCGAGCCGCCCATGGTGCTGACGCTCTATTTCAAGCAGGACTCGACCGAACTTGTCGATCCGTCGCTGCTCGAAGTGCTGCTCGCGGAAGTAAAGCGCCGCCCCGGCGTGGACGTGCAGATTGTCGGGCATACGGACCGGGTGGGTGAAACTGACTATAATGACGGCCTGTCGGTCGAGCGGGCCGAAACCGTCAAGAAGCTGCTTGCGGGCATTGGCCTTGCAGGCGAAGTGGTGCGCGCCACGGGGCGAGGCGAACGCGATCCGGTGGTAGCCACCGCAGACAATGTGGACGAACCCCAGAATCGCCGGGTAGAAGTATTTATCAAATAGCGGCGGGTTGATATCGGAAGGTCAGCACTGTCAGGTCGTCCGTGGCCTCTGCCCCGTCTTCAAACAACCTTACCTCGCGCAACAGGGCATCCCCCATCGTGGCTATGTCCGCAGGTGTGGCCACGCGTTTCAGCACATTTTCCAGCCGCCCGTCACCAAAAAAGGCACCGGCGGCATTCTGTGCTTCGGTAATCCCGTCGCTTACAAACATGATGATATCGCCAGGCGCGAGTGACAGGGTTTCCACCGGATAGAGAAAGCCGGGAGAGACCGAGAGAGGCGGGCCGCCTTCTGGTGACAGATGGGAAACCTCTCCGTTCGCGCGCACCAGCCAGGGGTTTTCATGCCCGGCATTGCTCAGGCTGACGGTTCCGGTCTGCGTGTCGAGAAGCGCGAAGATCATGGTGACGAACATCGCTTCGGGATTGTCACGGGCAATCTCATCATTGAGCCGCGTCACAGCGGCGGCCAGATCCATGCCATCGCGCAGCAGCACGGATTTGGTCAGCGCCTTTGACAATGCCATGAACAGCGCTGCGGGAACGCCCTTGCCGGTGACATCGCCCACCAGAAAGCAGACATGCCGGGCATCGAGACGGATCGCATCGTAGAAATCTCCGCCCACCGAGCGGGCAGGCTCGATCAGCGCGTCGAGCGCGACGGCGGAATCGAACCGGGCCAGCCCTTCGCGCGGCGGCAGCATGCCCATCTGGATATCCCGGGCGGCGGCAAGCTCGCCTGCTGCTCGCGCGGCCCCGACGCGCGCTTCCTGCAAAGTGGCGGTCAGTTGGGCGCGCTGACGGCGGGCTTCCCCAAACAGCATCAGCAGCATCGTCACGGTGGTTGCCCCGGCTGTCAGCAGCGGACCGGCAGGATCGACCAACAAGCCGCCGCGCACGAACGCCAGCAGGCTGGCGGCGAGCAGCGCAACCAATATGGCGCCGCCCAGGAGCGATGCCCGCAGCGGACGCATCCGGGGCAGCATTCGTACCGCGACGGCCACCAGCAGGATCGTGGCCAGCAATTCTGCCAGCCATGCCCAGCGGGGCCGCTCCAGCGCCGCGCCCGAAAGAATGGCGTCCACAGCATTGGCCTGAACCGCACTGCCATAAACCCCCGAAGATAGCGGCGTGGAAACTAGATCCGCCGTTCCGGCGCCGGAAAGCCCGACGATAACAATCTTGTCTTTCAGCGCCGCCTTGCCAATGGTGCCATCCAGAATGTCGAGCGCGGAAATCTGGCTCTGCTGCGGCATGGTGCCGAAGCGGAACGCCATGCGGCCACCGGGATCAACCGGCAATCGGGCGGTGCCCATCCGGATCTCGCGGAGGGCATGGCTTTCGCCCACCGCCAGAACTTTGTCCTGATCTGTCGCCACCCGCACAAGCTCCAGCGCAAAGCCCGGCATATCGACGCCCGCGACCCGCCCGGCCAGCGGCACGCGGCGCACCGTGCCGTCCGGATCGGGATCCCCATTGATCAGGCCGTGGCCCAGCGCGACAATATCAATCTCGGGAATATTGGTAAGCGCCTGCCCCCAGTTGCGGACGCTTGCCGGAAGCGGCTGCGGGAACGTGGCTTCGGTTGCCAGCACAGGCGGCTCTTTCAGCGGGGGTGCATTCACACCCGCCCGACCCAGCACCACCGCCGATTTGCCAATCACCGTTGCGAATACCGTATCGGTGGAAGGGAGGGCGCGAATGGTGGCTGCGGTCTGCGCGTCCAGTTCTGGATAGTGTTCCACAAATCCGGTTGGCGTGCCGCGATCCGGCTCTGGAAACAGCATGTCGAAGCCGATCACCCTCGGCTCGGCGGCTACCAGCTTTTCGGTGAGGCGCGCCATTGTGTAGCGCGGCCATGGCCAGGATCCGAGCTTTTGCAGGCTGCCATCATCAATCCACACGATCCGCACCGGCGTTGCGGAAAGATCATGCGGGACCAGACGTTGCCAGGTGTCGAACACCGGCTGGCTGGCCTGTTCAGGGCCCAGGAAGCGGAGCAGGGCGGCCATGGCCAGCGCCGCGATCAGCCCCCCGGCACGGGGCGTCAGGCGCAGGCCGGTCAAACGGTGATTTCCATCCCGTCATACGCGCAGACAATTTTCAACTGCGCCCGGCCTTCGCGCATGAGTTCCTCATAGCGCACGGTTTCCTGATGCATCCGCTGGATATCCTCGTCGCTATAGGTTGGCTCATGATGGAACAGCACCAGCGTCTTGGCCGCAGCCGCGCGGCACAGGTCAACCGCGACAAGGTTGGAGGAATGCCCCCAATCCTCTTTCATCGTCACGCTTTCGGCGAGCGAATACATTGTGTCGCAGATCACCAGGTCGGCCTCGGCAAAAAAGCCCTCAAAGCGCTTCTCGGCGTCCATGTCGTCGATCCGGTGTTCGCTGTCGGTGGAATAGATCACGCTGCGATCACCATCCGAAAAGCGGAAGCCGTAACTGTGGTGCGAATGATATTGCTGGATCGCTTCCACCGTGAGTCCAGCGATCTGGTGTTTCACCCCTTCTTCCAGCGTGATGAATTGGAACTTCGCGCGCAGCCAGTCAAACGGCACGGGAAAAGAGATTTCCTCTTGCTGCCGGCGCAGCGCGGTTTCGGCATCCGCGTGGCAGCTATGGATCACGATTTCGGCCTGGGGATCAAAAGCCGCCACAAAGAAGGGAAAGCCCATGATATGATCCCAGTGGAGGTGGGACAGGAAGAAATTGTAACGGCGCGGGTGGCCAGCCGCGCAGCGGGCGGCGGCTGACAGGCCAAATTCGCGCAGTCCCGATCCCATGTCGCAAATGATGAAGCTGCCATCCCCGCCTTCGATTTCCACGCAGGATGTGGCTCCGCCATATGTCTGTCCAGTGGCGAAATCGAGTTCGCTGTCGATAAAGCGGCCCGCAGCCGCTTCGTCGGCAAAGCTGCGCCCGGCCGCCGCCAGCAAAGCGCGTGTCATCTTGCGGCGGATGGCCCCGGCTTTTTGCGCCACCGGCAATGATCCACGTGTTCCCCAGAATCGTACCAGCACCGGCATCTCCTCCCGCTGGACATTGCCCGTTTCCCTGACTAGTCTCAAGTTTCATAATAAAACTGGTTTGAGGAGCCTGAGCATGATCGTCTATGGTAGCCCGATTTCGCCCTTTGTCCGCAAGGTTCTGGCCGTTGCGGCGGAAAAAGGCCTTGATATCGAACTGAAGGCCGGGGGCATGGGCCAGGGCGGTGATGAATTTGCGCAAGCCAGTCCCTTTGGCAAGATGCCGGCCTTTCGCGACGGGGATTATCTGCTGGCCGATTCGTCTGCCATCGCCCATTATCTGGATGCGGCCTATCCCGAAAATCCCGTGTTGCCTGCTGAAGCCCGCGCGCGCGGCAAGGCCGTATGGTATGATGAATTTGCCGATACGATCCTGATGGCATCCGCGGGCAAGATATTTTTCAACCGGATCGTTTCGCCCAAATTCCTCGGCAAGCCCGGCAATGATGCCCTGGCCGCCGAAGGCGAAGCGGAACTGCCGCGTTCGTTTGACTATATCGAAAGCGTGCTGCCTGCGTCCGGCCATCTGGTGGGAGACGCGCTGACGCTGGCGGATGTTTCGGTGGCGACGATGTTCGTCAATCTCGACCATCTGGGGATAAGGCCCGACGCGGCCACGCACCCCAGGCTCGCGGCCTTCATCTCCGCCATGCATGCCCGCCCGAGCTTTGCGAAGTGGATCGCGATTGAACGAAAGACTTTTGCCGCATTGGGGTGAGGGGAAGGCTTCCCAGCGAACCCGGTCAAGGCGACACGTCATTGAGAGGGACGCAATCCAGTCCCACGGTTCCGCTGGATTGGTTCGCTTCGCTTATAGTGACGATTCAGCCAGAGCCGGAAAACACCATTGCGCCAGACACGCGGCTAACCCTGGGGTTGGTTGTTATTGCCCTGCCACCCAGGCCGCCACATCAGCGGCGACCTTGTTGGCGGCGCGGTTGAGCGCGGGGGCGACCGAACCGGCTTCGATCCGTGCCACCGGAACCCGCGCTTCGAAGCGTTGGGTAACAACATGCTGGCCACGATCCCTGGACAGGGCGGCGTCATAGATGACGACAGCTTCGCCCGACTTGGCACCGTCCACCTCCACAACAATGCCGAAGGTGCGTAACTGTCCGCTCATCTGCATGCCCGTGGCGCTGGCGAACTGACGGGGATCAAGCACAGTCTTGCCCGTTTTGGCGCCGATGGTTTCAGCCAGCAGCCGCTGGAAAAGGCGCGCGGGCGGCTCAGCCCATTGCGCATCCTTCACATAGGCAATCGCGGTGCCCCCCGTGCTGACGGCCACACGGTTGGTGGCAATGGCTTGCGGGGCGAGTGGCACCGCAATCGACAGGGCGTCCGCACTTGCCAGCGTCTGGCTGGTGCCCCCGGGGATGCTGGAAGCAGATGAAAGGGTGATCAGCGATGCGGGGGCCTTGCCGCCAAAACTGACACAGGCTGAGAGCAATGTGGCCGAAAGCAGCAAGGCAAGCGACGCACGGACCGGAAAGGGCTTCATTGGTTGGGTCTCCCCGGCTTGTAGTCCGGTAGTTTCGGGCTGCCCAGCAAGGCGCCGGCACCGCCTTGATCAAGTTTGCCTGCCACCGAACCCAGCGATTCGGACATGGCCCGCAAATCGCGCACCAACTGGCCGACTTCAGGCAGCGTCTGGTTCGAGAAAGACTGGATGCCGGGCCGCGCGTCCTTCACTGCTCCATCCAGGCTGGCCAGGCTGGTATTGGCCTGTTGCAGAGTCTTGCGCAGGTCAGCGACCAGAGAGCTGCCGTCCTTGCCCATCATCTCGTTGGTGGTGTTGGCGAATTTGGTCAGTGCGTCGGCAGTCTCGCCCGCCTTTTTCAGGGTGATCCGCGTTTCGGCGATCGTCGCGCGGATGTCGGGGCCGCTGCGCGCCAGTTCGCCGGTCAGCCGGTCCGTGTTGGACAGGATGTTGGCCAGGCTTTGCTGGTTCTTTTCGTTGAGAAGATCGGTCAGCTTCTCGGTCAGGGCTGACAACCGCTCCATCAACTGCGGCGCGGAATTGAGCAGCGCGCCCAGCCCGGTGCGCTTTGCCGGGATCACGGGGACGCCTGCTGGCCCCTTTTCCTCAATGGGCGGCGCGCCCTTCACGGCTCCGTCCAGCAGGATCGTGGAAGGTCCGGTAAAGCTGCCCTGAATGGAGGCCGTCGTGCCGAGCAGCACGGGCGTGCCGGGACGCACTTCAATGCGGACGCGGACAAAGCCGGGATTGTCCTTCCACAGTTCGATATGCTTCACCTGCCCCGAAGGCACGCCTGAATAGGTTACCGTGCCGCCCTTCGCCAATCCTTCGACCGACTGGGCGAAGAAGATGTCATATTCCTTGTGCGATCCGCCGCCCAGGCCGGCCAGCCAGACCATGAATGCCACCAGCCCGGCGAGAAGCGCCAGCACGACGCCGCCGACAAGAATATGGTTTGAACGCGTTTCCATCAGCCCCTCATGCGCCGCTCTTGCGGTTGCGATCAACTGTTTGTGCAGCGGCCCGCCCTCTTGGCCCCCGGAAATATTCGCGAATCCACGGATGATCGAGGGCCAGCAGTTCCGGAATTGTGCCCACGGCCACAACCTTTTTGTCGGCCAGCACCGCGATCCGGTCACAAATGGCATAAAGCGTGTCCAGATCATGCGTGATCAGGAACACGGTCAGCCCCAGCGTCTTCTTCAGTTCCCGCGTCAGTTCATCGAACGCGGCGGCGCCGATCGGATCAAGCCCGGCAGTGGGTTCGTCGAGAAACAGTAGCATCGGATCAAGCGCCAGCGCGCGCGCCAGCCCGGCGCGCTTTTTCATGCCCCCGGAAAGCTCGGACGGATATTTGGGGGCAGCATCGCCGGGCAATCCGGCTAATGTGACCTTGTAGGCAGCAATTTCGTCGAGCAATGCCTCGTCGAGCGCGGGGTAGAATTCGCGCAAGGGAACCTGCACATTTTCGGCAACTGTCAGCGTTGAGAACAGCGCACCGCCCTGAAACAGCACGCCCCAGCGCTTGCGCAGCGCCACCGTGTCCTCATCGCTTCGGCCGATAATCGATTCGCCAAAAATATCGATCTCGCCCTGTTCGGGCGTCTTGAGGCCGATGATCGCGCGCATCAGCACGGATTTTCCGGTTCCCGATCCTCCGACAACGCCCAGTATCTCGCCATTGCGAACGTCGAGATCAAGCCCGTCATGAATCACCTGTTCGCCAAAAGCGTTGGTCAGGCCACGCACACGGATGGCGATGGGATCAGCGAGGTTCATGTCCAGCCGATCGACGTGAAGAACACCGCGAAGAACGCATCCAGCACAATCACCAGAAAGATCGCCTGAACCACGGCAGCGGTGGTGCGCAGGCCCACTTCTTCGGCATTGCCTTCCACCTGCATCCCCTGGAAACAGCCCGACATGGCAATGATTGCGCCGAAAACCGGTGCCTTGGTGATGCCGACGAACAGATCTGTCAACGGCGTCACTTCGCCGATCCGCTGGATATAGGTGGGCGGTGCGATATCGAGCGACAGCCAGCAGAACAGCCCGCCGCCGATCATGGCGACGATGATCGAATAGAATGCCAGCAACGGCATCATCACTGTGGCGGCCAGCATCCGGGGGATGACCAGCGCTTCCATCGGGGAAACACCGATGGTGCGCATCGCATCGATTTCCTCGGTCAGCTTCATGGTGCCAAGCTGGGCAGCAAAGGCCGAACCGGAGCGGCCGGCAACCATGATGGCAGTCATCAGCACGCCCAGTTCACGGGTGGTCAGCCGCCCGATCAGGTTGACGGTCAGTGATTCGGCCCCGAATTGCGCCAGTTGCACGGCGCCCTGCTGGGCAATGACAATGCCGATCAGAAAACTCATCAGCCCGACGATCGCCAGCGCCTTGACCCCGACCAGTTCAAAGCGCTGGATCACGGCGTTGAAGCGGAAGCGGGAGGGATGGCGGATGATGCCCCAGGTGGCGATCAGGATCGCCCCGAAAAAGCCGAGCAGGCCAAGCGAGGTCTGCCACGCCAGCACCGTTGCATCGCCGATTTCGTCCAGCACGCGGTAAAAGGGCGAAAGCACGGGCGCGTGCACCTGGCCGCCGCTTTCACTTTCCCGGATATGGCGGATGAGGCGCAGCGCAGCGTCGCTGGCCCCGGTGAGGCGCGCACCGGATTGTTCGGCAAGATGGTGGATCAGCACCGCGCCCACCGTATCCACACGATCAACCCCGGAAATGTCGATCCGCGTGGGCGGCGCGGAGAGTTGCTGTATCCGTTTGGGGATGTCGCCCATCCGCGCCAGAGTCATGCCGCCCGATAGCGAAACCAGCCGGTCATCGCCGTCCTGTGATTCCACCAATTCCGCCATTTCGCTCATGCTGGGCGGTTCTGCGGCATTTGCATCATTACGGCAAGCTGCATGGCAATTGCGGCAATTTCATGCC
>JANOAJ010000268.1:0-2787 GCA_031411035.1 Sphingomonadales bacterium | reverse complement strand
GCATGTCGAAAACAAGATAGATCCGATTTCGGACGCGGAGACGGTGGAAACCGAACTGATGCTTTCCGATCTTGAAAGCCTTGAAAAGCGCGTGCCGAACCTGCAGAAAAAGGCCGCGCAGGGCGACAAGGAAGCCAAGGCCAGCGCCGCTGTGCTGGGCCGCGCGCTTGATCTGCTGCGCGAAGGCAAGCCTGCCCGGCTGGTTGTGCCTGCCGATCCCGAGGAAGCGCGGCTGTTCGCGCAGGCCCAACTGATCACGGCAAAGCCCGTGCTGTACGTCTGCAATGTCGAGGAAGGTTCTGCCGCAAACGGCAATGACTATTCCGCGCGCGTGTTTGAAAAAGCCAAAGCCGAAGGCGCGGAAGCTGTAGTCGTGTCCGCCGCCATCGAGGCCGAAATTGCCACAATGCCTGCCGAAGACCGCGCCGATTTCCTGTCAGACCTGGGTCTTACCGAAACCGGGCTCGCCCGCGTGATCCGGGCCGGATATGAACTGCTGCACCTGATCACCTTCTTCACCGTTGGCCCCAAGGAAGCCCGCGCCTGGACGGTGTTCAAGGGCGCCACGGCCCCCAACGCCGCGGGCGTGATCCACACCGATTTCGAAAAGGGCTTCATCCGCGCCGAAACGATGGCCTATGATGCCTATGTCGAGCATAAAGGCGAGGCCGGTGCCAAGGAAGCGGGCAAGTGGCGTTCGGAAGGCAAGGACTATCTGGTGAAGGACGGGGACATCATGCTGTTCCGGTTCAATGTGTAGCCCGCATTGCAAAAAATAAGGCATTTACCTATTGACATTTCCCCGAGATAGGTATATTCTTACCATCATGCCACTTTCCCCCTCCCCAACTGATCGCCCCGCATTTGCCAGCACCCCTGGGCTTCTCCGGAACCTGCTGATGCGAATCGCTGCCGCTTTGATCCTCATCGCTTCGGCCTTTCCTGCCCGGGCGCAGGAGATGGATCCGAATATGCCGGGAATGGACCATGGGTCGATGCACGGCGCAGCGGATGTTGCCGATGAAACGCCATCTCCAGCCGAAGGCTCCGGCACCACCCGCCTCCCCGGCAATGAAGGCGCGATGCACGGGCTGCACTTCATGCCCGGTGGGGACTGGATGGTGATGCTCCACGGCTATGCCTCCACTCAGTACACCGATCATTCCGGGCCGCGTGGCGATGACAAGCTCTACGCCACATCGATGGCGATGCTGACGGGCGAGAAGGAGACCGGCTGGGGCCGCATCCAGTTGAAATCGATGCTCAGCCTTGAACCGATCATGTCCAATCGCGGGTATCCCAATCTGTTCGCTACCGGCGAGACAGCCGGCGGCAACCCTCTGGTCGATCGCCAGCACCCGCATGACCTGTTCATGGAACTGGCCGGACGGGTAGATGTGAACGTCGCCAAGGGTGCCCGCCTGTTCCTTTATGGGGGCCCGGTGGGCGAGCCTGCGCTTGGCCCCAGCGCCTTCATGCACAGGGGATCGGCCAGCTATAATCCGGAACCGCCGATCACGCATCACTGGTTCGATTCAACGCATATCACCTATGGCGTGGTGACAGCCGGAATCGCCACCAACCGCCTCCAGTTCGAAGCCTCGCTCTTCACCGGGCGGGAGCCGGACGAGCAGCGCTGGAATATCGAAAAGCCGCGCATGGACAGTTGGTCTGTACGGGCGAGCTGGACCCCCTCACCGCGCTGGGCGATGCAAGTGAGCCACGGACGCCTGAAAGAACCCGAAGCCCAGCATGCGGGTGAAAATGAGCACCGAACCACCGCCAGCGTGCATTACGCCAATGGCAACGGGCTTTCCGCAATGGCTGCCTTTTCCGCCAAGAACCGCGACCCCGGGCGGACGCTGACGGCGTGGCTGGCTGAGGCAAACTGGGACATTACCGATCACCACACCCTGTTCGGCCGCATCGAAAATGTCCGCAATGACGAGCTGTTCACCGATCATCTCGATCCATTGCATGATGTGCCGTTCCGGGTGAGCAAGTTCCAGGCAGGCTATGCCTACCGGATGCGCCTTGCCGAGCCGCTGGCTCTGGCGCTGGGTGGCAGCGTTTCGGCCTATGCCAAACCGGCTGCGCTGGATGCCGCCTATGGCCAGCACCCAATGGGCTACACGCTGTTCGCCAAACTCTCGCTGGGGCATTGACCTTTTTTCCCCCTCCCGCAAATGAGAGGGGGATGGGAGCCATTATGCAATATTATGAAGACATCGAGATTGGCCGCAAACAGGTGTTCGGCAACCGGCAGGTGACGCTGGACGAAGTGCTGGACTTTGCCGGAAAATATGATCCCCAGCCCTTTCACCTTTCTGAAGAAGAGGCAGCCAAAACTCATTTCGGCAGGATTTCGGCCAGCGGATGGCATACCTGCGCGATGGTGATGTCGATGGTCGTGGCCAATATGCAGACCGGCGAAGGCCATGCCGGGCTCGGATCACCGGGCGTGGATGAATTGCGCTGGCACAAGCCCGTCTATCCCGGTGACACGCTGCGCTGCGAAACCGAAGTGATCGAAAAGCGCCGCAGCCAATCCCGCCCGGAAATGGGCAGTTTCCGCAGCACGATGCAGGTATTCAATCAGGACGGCGTGAAGGTGATGAGCTTCATCTCGATTGGGTTGATACGCACGCGGGAACCGGGTGGGACGGATTGATCGCGCGCGGTCACGTGCTCCAGAGCCTAGTCCAGCCAGAAAGCGCAGCTATGCTGCACGTCATTGATGGGTCTGGGCTCCTGCCTTCGCAGGAGCACAAAGGTTCTTGAAGATCG
>JANOAJ010000267.1:0-6898 GCA_031411035.1 Sphingomonadales bacterium | reverse complement strand
TGCGGGCCTGACGGCCTATGACACGCAGAAGATCAAGTCGATGTACGCCTATGTGGCGGGCACGGAGATGATGGGCAAGACCGCGATCATGGGCGCGCTGTCGCTCTATCTGGACTTCGTCAACATGTTCCAGTTCCTGCTGAGCTTCCTCGGCAACCGCAACTGATCCCCGTCCGACAGGACGAAACAAGAAGCCCGGCGGGAGCAATCCTGCCGGGCTTTTTTGTGGCGGCCGTTTTGCCCCAGATGTACGCGGACGCCGTGGCCCACAGGATGGACGCCCCTTGAACCGGATCATGGGCCAGTTCAGCGGCTGAAGAGTGGCGTTCAATAATCGTTCCGGGCATCGTCTTTCCTTTGGTCGCACATGAATTGTCATTCGTCGCATACATTCAGCCTCAACAGAATATTTACTCTGAAGCATACTTGACTCGAATCCATCTTGGGCAGACCATCACTTCGTTCAGATCGGGAGGGTGAATAGTGCAAGACACGCCCCAGGATCATGAAGCGGTAGCCAAAGCGTTCGATGCCAAAGTCGGGATCAAGAGCACCGGTAGTGCGCTCTGCCTCGTGGTTGGCCGGGTTTCGCCAATTGCTGCGATCAACGCAGTTCAGGGTTCAATCGCTGTCACGCTTTCGTCCACGCGGATGTTGGCAGTGATCGAGTTGACGACATTGTCGCTGTTGCAGCGGCATCCCGATGTCGTCCTCGCAGGGCCTGTCAATATTGATCAGGGTCGCCTCGCGCGTTTCGCGCACCTTGTTGGTGCAAACATCAGCGCCTGATTGCGCCGTCGCGATCAGGCCAAAACGGAGGCTGGATCATGGCAAGTGTTGGACAGGAACTACTCGACGTACCGCTACCCGATATGGTGGCCAGGCTGGCGCTGGGCATCGCCGCCGCGCAACGGGCGCTGGACAGCAATTCGATCGTGACTGCCAAGGCTCTGGCAGAAGAAACGATCACCGTCGTCCCCGCGATCACCGAAACCATCGCTGCCAATGGCGATGTGAGCTTCGCCGCCGCCACGCCGATTGACATGTCGCTGATTCAGGTCGGCCTGTTCCCCACCTTCTACCAGTTCGCCGAAGCGAGCATCGAAGTGGAAATGGATATCAAAACCACCACCTCCACCGAAACCAATGTGAAGGTGACGGCAGAGGCCAAGGTTGGCTTTGCCTGCTGGAGTGCTTCGGTAAAGGCCGAAGTTTCCCACAACCGCAAGTTCGGCAAGGAAGTGCATGGCACCAGCAAGCTGTTCACCAAGATGGTGCCGGTGCCGCCGCCTGCCCGGATATTCCCGCAGATACTGACCATCGACAATCGCGTTCCGGCCTAGGGCTGTTGCGCCATGGCTCTCCCCCCCAAACGGCTTGATTTCAGGGGCTTCCGCTCGCCCATTGTGGCGGCGGAACAGCCGCGCATCGAAGCCCCTGATGTCAGTTTCGGCGATCTGGTGCGGATGCTGGGCGAAGGCATTGCCGACGCGCAGGCAGCGCTTGACCGGGCTTCGGCGGAGGTTGCGGTGCAGCTTGCCGAAACCGAAATCGAGATTGTACCCACCATCACAGAAACCATTGCCAAGGATGGCAGCGTCACGTTCGAGCGGGGCAAGCCGCAAAAGACGTCATTGCTGGAAATCGGGATCACGCCCACTTTCTACCAGTTCTCGCAGGCCACGGTGGAAGTGACAATGGACATGCACATCGTGGAGACGACCGACGAACAGACCAAGGAGAAGCGCAAAGGCCTGTTCAGTTCCACCCGCGAAGTGACGCTTGACCGCAAGTTCAGCCGCGATGTGAAAGCCACCTCGAAGCTGACGGCCACGTTGGTGCCAGTGCCATCGCCGCTCCGGATCGATCCGGTGCGCACCACGATCGTGAAGGAGTAAGCGCGTGGCGGGGCTGTCTCTCAATGATCTGATGCAGGCAACGGGTGCCTCCCTTGGCGATGCGCAGACGAAGCTGACGGAAGGGGTGGCACAGCCGCCCACCAAGATGGCGCTTTCCGATGCCACGCTGGAACTGAAGGTGGCGGTGGATGGCGTTCAGGGCGGTGCGCTGCGGATCACGCCGGTATCGCCGGATGACGCGCGTTCGGGTGCGATCAATGTTGGCGCCCTCTCCACCGTGACAATGCGGTTCGTGGCATTCAGTGCCGATGCGGAGCCGGTTGCCGCGCCGGATACGCCGCGCAGCCCGACGGGCGACAAGCTGCTCACTGAAAAGGAAGCGATCAAGGCTGTGGCAGATCGCACCGATATCAAGGCCATTGCCCGCGCTCTGGGGCCATTTACTTTTGACGCGCTGTTCGTGGCGGCAAAGACGGTGTGGTTCGTCTCTGTCAAAGGCCGCAACGGTGAGGTGGTGCGCGACGTCGCGGTGCCGGCAAAGAAGGGATAGGTCATGGCCAAGACCCCCAAAGCGCCCAAAGCCTCCCGCATTGCGATGGGCGTCGCCACGGCTCGGGCGCTGATCGAAAGCCGCGCGGCGACCACGCCTGCCGCCAGTGCGCCGGTCGCGGCACCTCCGGCGACTGTGCCAGCATCCAAAGCCGACAGTGCGGCGCTCAAGACGCTGGTCGCCGAAAACCGCCGGCTGGCCGAAGCGAGCGAGGCGGCGTCCGCCAATGCCCGCGCCGCCATTGCCGCCGCGACCAAAGCAGGCGCGCAAGTTCAGGCGCTGGCGGCCGAAAATGCCACGATCAAGGCAGATCTGGGCACCACCCGCGACGCGCTCTCCAAGGCGCAGGCGGAGATTCGCCAGCTCCGCAGCGCCGCCACACCGCGCGGGGACGGGCCCCTGGTGCTCACATCGGAATCGGTCTCGGCCCTTCTCAAGGACTTTTTCAAAAGCTTTGAGGGCGGCCTAGGCACGCTTCAGCTCAACGCCGGTGAGATCAAGCTCAAAACCGGGTTTGCGCTGGCCGACGGGCGCGCGGCGTTTGTCATCCCCTCTGCCACTGCGCCGCAGGACAAGGTGGAAGCCCTGCACGAATTGCGGCTGCAGCTTGATCCGCGGGGGGCGGTCTAATCCACCAATGCGGGGGTGAACACGCTCCAGCCGGTGGCCGCTGCCAGCCGTTCCAGCGCGAGCGAGCCCAGTTGGGAATTGCCATGCGCGTTGAGGCCGGGTGACCAGACCGCGACGCTCGCCCGCCCCGGCACAATGGCAAGGATGCCGCCGCCCACGCCGGACTTGCCGGGAATGCCGACGCGATAGGCGAATTCGCCCGATGCGTCATAATGGCCGCACATCAGCATCAGGGCGTTGATCCGCCGCGCGAGCAGCGGGGATACGATCGCTTCGCCCGTATCGGGGTGTCTGCCGTCGAACATCAGAAAGCGCCCGGCCTTTGCCAGTTGCACGCATGAAAGCGCCAGCGCGCACTGGTGGAAATAGAGCTTCAGCGCCCCATCCACATACGGATCCATATTGCCGAAGCTCTTCATGTAATTGGCCAGGGCGACGTTGCGGAACCCGGTTGCCGCCTCGGAATTGGCCACTTCATTGTCGATGAAGATACTCTGGTCGCTCGCCAGCGTGCGGACGAAGCGCAGCACATCACCAATGGCAGAGCGCGGTTCCTTTTCATCCAGCACAACGTCGCTCACAACAATGGCCCCGGCATTGATGAAGGGGTTGCGCGGAATGCCGCCTTCATTTTCAAGCTGGACGATGGAATTGAAGGGCGATCCGGAAGGTTCCCGGCCCACGCGTTTCCACAATTCATCGCCATGTTTTTGCAGGGCCATGGTCAGCGTGAACACCTTGGAGACGCTCTGGATCGAAAAGGGCTGATCCGCATCGCCTGCCGTGAAGACGCGTCCGTCTTCATCCACCACCGCAATCCCGAAATGCTGCGGTGATACGCTGCCAAGGCTGGGGATATAGTCCGCCACCTTGCCGCGCTCGGTGGCAGCGGCCATCTCCGCAGCAATTGAGGAAACGATGGCGGCCAGATTGGGCATCAGCCCATCATCCGTTGCAATTCGCGTTCCTTGTCGATGAACTGGTGCTTCAGCGCGCCGCCGATATGCAGGACCAGCAGGGCAATCAGTATCCAGCCCAGCAGTTCGTGGCGTTCGCCCATCACGTCGTGAAAGGCTTCCTTGGCTACAGGATCCATATTCATGATCCAGCCCATGCGCGGCCATTCAAACAGGCCGAACCAGTACATCTTGATCTCCGGCGCCGCTTTCCAGGCCGAATCGTGCATCCAGCCAGTGACCGGCAGCGCAAAGATCAGGAAATACAGCAGCCAGTGGACAGCATGGCTCGCCCCTTTCTCCCAGCGTTGATAAGTGGACGGAAGTGCAGGCGGGCGGTGGGTCAGCCGCCACAAGAGCCGCATGATGGCAAGGCCCAATACTGTGATGCCAACCGATTTATGGGTGTTGATCATGAAGCGCACATTGTCTTCGCCAAATGATTCATGCAGAAAGCCGATGGCGATATTGCCAATCATCAGCACGCCGATGATCCAGTGCAGCCAGATTGCCGGGCGGGTATAGCGTTCGACCACAGCGCTCATACAGTCTCCATTCACGTTTTTGCGACCAGACAGGCGTTTAGCGGTAGCAAAGCGCCGCGCCCATCCCTATTCGCGCGCTGCTCTATGAATTTTCCCTTCGCCCCCAAGCCTGACTTGCTTGAAGCTGCCCGGATCACGGCGTCTTCCCGCTATACGCCGCGGCCAGTGCCGTGGATCAGCCCGCTGATCGGGGGCGGGGTGCTGTTGCTGTTCGTGTCTTTGGTGGCGATGGCCTTTTTCCGGCAGGGACTGGCCGCGTGGAGCACCGGGCTGGTCTATATTTTCTATGACACCTGCCTGCTGGGATTTACCGGGTGGCAGACACGCAGGCTGGGCTTGCCGTTGCGCCTGCCGGTGCAGGAACATGCCCGCCCCTCTCTTGCCGTGATCATCGCCGCGCACAATGAAGAGCGCGCGCTGGTTGTCACCATTGATGCGCTGATGGCGCAGAGCGATCCCCCGGACATGATCCTGCTTGCCGATGATGGCTCGAACGATGGCAGCGCGGATATACTGCGCGAACGCTATGGCCTTGAGGTGCCGGACTTCGGCCAGCCCAGCCAGCCCAGCCCCATCCTGCCCACGCTGCGCTGGCTGCGTGTGCCGCATGGCGGCAAGGCGCGCGCCCTCAATGCGGCGCTGGCGCATGTCGGGGCAGATATTGTGATCACGGTGGATGCCGATACGCTCCTCGAAAGCCACGCCATTGCCCAGATGCGGGCCAGTTTCGCTCAGGAGCCGGCGCTGGTTGCTGCCACGGGCGTGCTGACGCCGGTGTGCGGCCCCTCAGTGCGCGGGCGGTTCTTCCAGTGGTTTCAAACCTATGAATATGTCCGCAACTTTACATCGCGCTATGCCTGGATGCAGGTGAACGGACTGCTCCTGATCTCGGGTGCGTTCGCCGCCTTCCGGCGCGATGCGCTGATGACGGTGGGCGGGTTCGATCCCGATTGCCTGGTAGAGGATTATGAGCTGATCCACCGCCTCCACCGCTGGTCGGCGGAACATGGGCTGGATTGGACCGTCCGGGTGATTGGTGCAGCACGCGCCCGCACGGACGCGCCGGAAACGCTGATGAGCTTCCTGCGCCAGCGCCGCCGCTGGTTTGCCGGTTTCCTCCAGACCCAGCGGTGGAACCGGGATATGACGGGCAACGGCGCCTTCGGAAACCTCGGCACGGCCATGATGCCTGTAAAGGCGCTTGATACCCTCCAGCCGATTTACGGGCTGACGGCGTTCCTGCTGCTGATCGGCTTTGTCGCAGCGGGGCGTTATGCGCTCGCCTTCCCGATCCTGCTGGTGATGATCGCCAAGATCTTTGTTGATCTGACGTTCCATTTGTGGAGCCTGCACCTTTATCGCAGGTGGACGGGTGACCGGCAGAGCGAAGGGGCCGCCAGGGCCGTGTTCGCGGCTGTTTGTGAGCCCTTCAGCTTCCAGTTGATGCGCCATGCCGGGGCCGCCTGGGGTTGGTGGACGTTCCTGACCGGCCAGCATAGCTGGGGCCGGCAGTCACGCGGCGGGATCATGGCACAGGCGTGAGCCGTTTGATTGGGCTGTTTGGCGCTAACGACCAAAGGCCATTGCGATGCGGGCCGCGAGCAGGCGGTAGAAAAGCCGGGGCGGAAAGCCTTTGTGGTGCGGCGCGTCTCGGGGAATGTCCGTATCAGCCGTGCGGTGCGCGATCTGGTTTCGCATTTCAATCGGCGGCAGGTCCCCAAAAAAGCGCACGCGATAAGCGGATGTCCAGTGGCCGGGGCCGAATTTCAGCAACATGCCCGAATTGCAACATGTGGCCACCATGCGCTGGGTGGGGCTGTCATCATTGATCCTGTATGCCTTCAGCAATGCCAGGCCTTCGACACAATGGAAACGGTCGTCCCGGTAGGTCAGGTATGGTGTGCCTCCATCATCGTCCAGCACGCGCGGAGCGCCAGGCAGGGCTTCGATCTGGTGCCCGCCCTGCTGACAACTGCGGCAATAGCAGACCGCGCTCAGGATTGGCGTGCCAACGCCCTCACACCGCACCCGCCCGCAAGCGCAAGCAGCGGTTCTTGTTACAGGGTCGTTGAGCACTGTACGCCTTTCCACCAAAAGAATTGTCGCTGATACAGCGGTCCGGATCGGGCCGAACCTCAGTCCAAGCTTGCCCTGAAACGACCTTTTCGCCTATAGCCATTTTATTGCCCCGGCAGCTGCGTTCCCAAGACGCGGCATCCGGGGCTTCGCGCTTTTTGTGACGAATGGACAAGCCAATGACCACGCGCCGCCGCATGATTTACGAAGGCAAGGCCAAGATCCTGTATGAAGGACCGGAGCCCGGCACGATCATCCAGTATTTCAAGGATGATGCGACCG